>DASXRR010000454.1:0-21470 GCA_036506475.1 Chloroflexota bacterium | reverse complement strand
TGCGTGCCTCGCCGCCATTTGGGGAGCCGGCGGGGAACGGGATCAAACGCTCGCGACTCAGCGGCTCGTCGGAGCGCCGCGGCGCGGAGCGGGAGTCCTCGGGTGAGGAGTAGGACCGATACGACGGGGTGGACATTCAGGGCCGCGTTCGGGATCGCCCGCGCAGCGCAGGCAGACCCGGTTGTATCGCAGGCCCGGACGGATGGTCAAGGACGGACGCTGCACGAACGCGGCACAAAGGCGCAACGGGCAACGAGCCATTAGCACTTAGCTATTAGCTATTGGCAGGTATTCGTTAGCCAGGCTATGCCGTGCCCTGACAGCTAACAGCCAACAGCTAACAGCCAACAGCCAACGCTCCAGCGGGCTACACATATGTAGGCGAAGCTACGGAGAAAAGTCCGTACTTTTGCGGATGCTGGTGCAGGCAACGCTCGCTAGGGTAGCGTGCAATGGCCAGCCATCTCGCCTACGACATGCTCAGCCGACTCGTCGAGCGCCGCGCCACGCCGGTCGAAGAAGCCCGCGCACAGCGGCACCTCGCGAGTTGCGCCCGCTGCCGGTCGGAGCTGGCCTGGCTCGAGCGAATCCGCAGCTTGCCGCAGCACGGCTTGGGTGGGCTCCAGGGCACGGCGGCAGTTGACAGCCATGGCGACGGTTGGGGCAACAGCCACTTCGGCCAGCCGCGCGGCGGCACCAACCGTGACCCCCAGGCGCCCGGTCAGGGTGGACCTGCCGACGAAGGCCGGCGCGGTGTGGCCGCGCACTGGCTGCGCCCAGGCTCGTCCGCGCTGCTGCGCTGACCAATCCCCGACAAAAGAGGGCGTGGCCTGAGTTCAAAGCTATACTTCGCCGTCATGTCGGTAACCCGCCGTCAGGCTGCGCGGCTTGTGCTCGGGGGCATCGCACTGCCGCTCCTGGCTGCATGTCAGAACGCGGGCGCACAAGCGCCGGCGCCGACAGCGGTCAATCCGCTGGTCAAGCCGAAGCCCGCGGCGGGCGCGGACCTGACCGCTGTGCAGGCCAGCTCGGAGCTGGCGCTCGGCCGCAACCGCTTCGCGCTTGGCCTGCTCGATGCGCGCAACCAGCCGGTCACCACAGGCACGGTCAAGATCGAGTACTTCAAGCTCAAAGCGGATGGCACCGGCCAGAAGAAGGCCGATGCCACGGCCGTTTTTCGCAGCGTGGGCGGCCAGAGCAAAGGCATCTGGGTGAGTCCAGCCGAGTTCGGCGAAACCGGGCCATGGGGTGCCCAGATCAGCCTCGTTTCAGGGAGTGACGCGCCGCGCGTGGCGCGTATGAACTTCGAGGTGCGCGACAAGTTCAGTGCACCGGGCTATGGCGAGGCGGCGGTCCGCTCGGCGACGCCGACCGATCGCGACGTGGGTGGCGACCTGTCGCGCCTGTGCACCAACAAACCGCCGTGCATCCTGCACTCGACGAGCATCGCGCAGGCGCTCGAGCCCGGCCAGAAGCCTCTCGTGGCGGCCTTCGCCACCCCGGCGCTGTGTACCAGCGCGACGTGTGGCCCCGAGCTCGACGCCGTGCTGCAGCTGCATCAGATGTATGGCGAACGCGCCAACTTCGTCCACGTCGAGATTTACGAGTACCCGTTCGACGGCGCCAAGGTGGCCAAGGCGGTCGACGAGTGGCACCTGCCGAGCGATCCGTGGATCTTTGTCGTCGACAAAACGGGCGTCGTGCGCGATCGCTTCGAGGGTGCCGCGCCGGCTGAGGAGATGGAGCCGGCGCTCAAAGCAGTTATGACCTGACGGTTACGCCAGAGGATCCTGGTCCATGCCCGTGGGCTGCAATGGGCCATGGTGATCCTTCGGCTTCGGCGGCGGGGGCTGCGACGAGGGCTTCGGCCGCGGCGTTATTGCTTTTGGCGGCCGTCGCGGCGAGGCTGTTGCACGCTTACGCGGCGTAGGAGCGGATGGCATGCGAGCAGCGTTCGGCAGAGGGTGTGCCAGTCAATCGGTCGCTTGGAGCGCGATCAATTGGCCGTTTTCTTCGCGATAGGTGACCGTGACGGCCTCGGCCAGGGCCATGTGCTGGCGCATGTGGCCGGGCGTCATGGCGTGATTGGTGCCGGAGTTGAAGTCACTGGCGGTCGTGAACAGCAATTCCTGGCCGTCATCGGTACGCAGCATGAAGCGCTCGACGCGCTGGATCGACGAATTGTCAATCGCGAGCAGCACGCCGTGTGCGGTTCGGGTCGGGGCGGGCGGGGTACACGCGAGCAGTGCCAGCCCAGCGAACGCGGCAACGCACAGTGCGGAGCGAAAGGTCAGCCGCGCAGCTCCCTCAGGCGCTGAGTGAACGTGGGCAAGACCTGCTTCCAGTCGCCGACGATGCCGTAGCGCGCGTATTTGAAAATGTTCGCGTCGCCATCGCGATTGATGGCCACCACGTTGCGCGCACCAGAGATGCCGGCGATGTGCTGCACGGCGCCACTGATGCCGACGGTGATGTACAGGTCGGGCGCGACGGTCGAGCCGGTCAATCCGACCTGCAGCGACGGCGAAACCCAGCCAGCGTCGGTCACCGCTCGCGTTGCGCCGATGGCGGCGCCCAGGACTTGCGCTAGCTCCTCGACGAATTTCCAGTTCTCGGGACCGCCGAGTCCGCGGCCGCCCGAGACGATGATCTTGGCGTCTTTGAGGCGCGGCCCGCTCGAGGCTTGCTCGCGGATCTCTTCGAGCACTTCCACCTGGCCATCGGCGGATGGCACCGCGAGCGCCTCGACCTGCGCTTGGGCTGGGCCGGGCGATTCTTCGGCCTCGAATGCGCGCGGACGGAGCGTGGCCACTTTGGGCGACGAGCTGATGCTGAACTCGGCTATCGCACTGCCGCCATAGACGGGCTTGGTAATGACCAGCTCACCGCCGTCGACGCGCAGCGCGGTGCAATCGGTGACGATGCCGGTGTTGAGTCGATAAGCGAGCCCGGCCGCGAGCTCGCGGCCAACGGCACTGTGCGTCAGCAAGATGACGTCGGCCTGCGCCTGGTGAGCGGCATGCTCGGCGGCGGTCAGCAGCCAGTCGGGCGAGGCAGGCCCAGGCGATTGGCTGTCGGCGATCAAGACCCGCTCGATACCCAGCTGACCGAGAGTGCTGGCCAGCGCCTGGACGTTCTTGCCGACCAGTGCCACGACAGGTGTGCCGCCGCCCAGCTGACTCGCAATGCGTTTGCCTTCGGCGACCAGCTCGGCCATCGTCGCCGGCAACTGCTCGCCCGACGCATCGGCGACCAGCAACACGCCAGCCATGGCTAGACGAGCCTCGCTTCGCGCAGCTTGTCGGCGAGCCTGGTACCAGCCTCGGCGAGCGAGTCGCCTTCGATCAGCTCGACGCGCGCCTCGCGCGTCTCGACGTACAGCTTTCTGAGCTGCACCTTGCGCTGCGTTCCATCGAGGCCGAGATCGGCAGCCGACCAGACCGGGATCTGCGCCCGTCCGGCGGCCATGATGCCCTTCAGCGGCGGGTAGCGCGGCTCGTTGATCTCGCTCGAGATGCCCAGCAGCGCCGGAGTCTTGACCTTCAGCCGCTGGTAGCCATCTTCGACGATGCGCTGCACGGTGAGATTGTCGGCCGCCGCGTCCTCGATCTTCTGAACTGGAGACAGGGCCGGCACGCCCAGGTGGTGCGCGATGCCCAGGTGGACCTGACCGCCATCCGTGTCGGACGCCTGCCGGCCACACAGCACCAGGTCGAACGAGCCAATCTTCTTGATTGCCTCGGCCAGCGCGTGTGCGGTCGTCGTACTGTCGGCATCGTTCAGAGCAGGATCGTTGACGTGGACGGCGGCATCGGCGCCCATGGCGATGGCACGCTTGAGCGTGTCGCGCGCGGTGTCCGGGCCGAGGCTGACCACGGTCACCTTGCCGCCCAGCTTGTCACGCAAGACGAGGGCCGCCTCGAGCGCATGCGCGTCGTAGCCGTTCATGACTGGTGCGACGCCCGCGGGCGCGACGACTTTGTTGGCCGCCTGGTCGACTTTGAAGTGGGTGGGAGGGATATCGGGGTCCGGGACCTGCTTCACCGTGACGACGATGTCCATGGTGGCAACAACGTTACCAAACGAGCGTTCGCGGGCCCGTCCGGTGCACCCTGCTCAGGATATTGAGCATATGCTCAGGATATTGAGCAAACGGTAACGCAGGCTGGGCCACATGAAGCAGCGGCCAGCGGACTTCGACGACGTGCTGCTGGCGCGAGCGCTGCGCGAAGACTGGGCGATCGCGGCGCATCAGCTGGAGTACCTTCCGCTGGGCTTTGGCGGCCACCATTGGCGCGCCACCACCGCTGGCGCGAGCTGGTTTGTCACGCTCAACGCCATCCAGGAGATCGATTACCTGCGACCCGCCCTGGCGACCGCGCACTGGCTGGAGGTGTCGGCTGGTTTCGAGTCTGTTGTGGGGCCGCGGCCTGCACATACGGGTGAGCTGGTGCGGCCGCTGGACGAGCGCTTCGCGTTGTCGGTGTACCCGTGGCTAGGCCACGTTCAGCCCGTGTACGATGCGGACGCCGCGCTGACGGCGAGCCTGCTGAAGCGTCTCCACGCGGTTGCCCTGCCGCGCGGCCTGGCGCGCACCGAGGACTTTGTGTTGCCGCGCCGCGCGCGGCTCGAGGCGGTGCTCGCCGAGACCGACATGGCGTGGGACGGTGGGCCGTTCGGCGAGTCGGCGCGCAACGTAGCCCGTGCGTACGGCCATGGCATTCGCAAATTGCTCGGGTTGTACGACCGGTTGGTCGAACGGGCGCCGCGAGACGGGTGGGTGATCACCCACGGCGAGCCGTATGGACCCAACTTGCTCGCGGACGATACCGGTCGGTTGCACCTGGTCGACTGGGACTCGGCGCTGTGTGCGCCACGCGAACGCGACCTGTGGGACCTGCCGCCGACGGCGGCGGCGCACGCGGCCTACGGTCGGGCGTGCGACGCCGAGGTGCTGCGCCTGTACCGCGCGTGGTATGCGCTGGCCGAGCTGGGGCTATACCTGAGCCTGTTTCGTGGTCCGCATCCAGGCGACGACAACGACCGGCAGTCCTGGGCGAATATCGACCTGTTTCTGCCGACGGCGGAACGCTGGCCAGAGCTTGCCCTTGACTCTTAATGGTGAGGCTCAGCCTGGCGCGCCAGCGCCTGAAGCTGGTTGTACCCGGCTGAGGGCTTCGGCGACCACCTCGGCGACGTCCTTGATGGCGAAGCGCTCTTCGGCGTTCAGTGCGCGGATGCCGTCTTCGAACATGGTGACGCAGAACGGGCAGGCCACGGCCACGCCTGGAGCCTCCGTGGCCAGGGCTTCATTCAGTCGGTTGTGACTGATCCGCGTGCCACGCTTTTCCTCCATGAACGCGCGCGCGCCGCCGGCGCCACAACAGAAGCCTTTGTCGCGGCAGCGCGGCATCTCGACGTGTCCGCCGTCGACCTGGTCGAGCACGCTGCGCGGAGCATCGTAGACCTCGTTGTAACGGCCGAGGTAACACGGGTCGTGGTACGCCATGCCGTTGCCCTCGAGTGTGCCCGGTGGCACCTTCAACCGACCTGAGTCGATGAGCTCGTTGATCAGCTCGCTGTGGTGCACTACGGCGTAGTTGCCGCCAAGCTGCGGATACTCGTTCTTGATCGTGTTGAAGCAGTGCGGACAGCTCGCGACGACGCGCTTGGGCTGGTATTGGTTCAGCCGTTCGATATTGCCCTGGGCCAGGATCTGATACAGGTATTCGTTGCCGGCGCGTCGAGCGGGATCACCGCTGCACGTCTCCTCTTTGCCCAGAATCGCGAACTTGACATCGGCTGCTTTGAGGATCTTGCTCAACGCCAGGGCGACCTTCTGATTGCGCGCGTCGAACGACGACATGCAGCCAACCCAATACACGACCTCGAGCGAGCTCGGGTCCTCGACCTCTGACAGCTCCTGGACACCAGCCGCCGCCGCCCATTCGGCGCGCGTGCTGGCCGGGAACGAATACGGGTTGCCGTTGCGTTCCAGGTTGTTGAAGAGCATCGTCAGCTCGCTAGGAAACCTGCTCTGCTCGAGGACGAGGTTGCGGCGCATCTCGACGATGAGCGGCACGTGCTCGATGCGCACCGGGCACTGCTCCATGCATGCGCGGCACGTCGTGCAATCCCATAGCTCGTCTTCCGAAACGACTTCGCCGATGAGCTCGGCGGGGTTCGGCACCTGCATGAGGGACGGTTCGTCGGCTTTGACGAGCTCTGCGCCTTTGACTCCCGCGTCGGCCAGGCGCGGGCCAGCTGGGCCGGCGCGCAGGCCCGCCTGGCGATTCATGTACGCGCCGACTTCGACGATCAGCTGGCGTGGCTTGAGTGGCTTGCCGGTGTTGAACGTCGGACAAAAGTCGAGGCAGCGGCCGCAGCGCATGCACGCGTCGAAGTTGAGCAGCTGCTTCCAGTTGAAGTCGTCGAGTTTGGCGACGCCGAAGTGCTCTTGTTCCTCGATATTGGCAATGAGTGGTAGCGCGGCGCGCGGATCGGTGGCGCGCATGAAGACGTTCGCCGGGCCCGTAAACATGTGGGCCAGTTTGGAGATCGGGATGTACACGAGCAGCGCGGTGTTGGCCAGCATGTGGCTCCACCACGTGACGGCGTGCGCCGCTTGGAGGGCGTCCGTGTTGATCCCGCCTAGCGCGAGCGCGATGGGGTAGGACACCCAGTGGATTTGCGCGAATTCATCTCGCGTCGCCGCCAGGCGGAGTGCTTGCAGCAGGAAGCCCGTGAGGCCCAGGAACAGCAGCAGCCCCAGGACCAGCGCATCGTCTGACAAATTGCGTCGGAATTTGGGTAAGTGTTGGCCGTAGCGGCGCCACAACGCCATGAGTAGGCCGATGATGAAGAGCAAGCCAAAGAAGTTGATGATCAGCTTGTAGGCGACGTAAAACGTGCCCTGGTAGAAGCTGATGCCAAAATATGGTCGGGCAATATCGGCTTCCAGGAGCACGATGATCGTGCCGATGAACAGCACGATGAAGCCGTAGAAGATGAACAAATGCATCAGGCCCGCGTAGACGTAGCCTGGTCTCAATAGCCGCTTGTGGATGAACGCTACTTGTAGCGCCTCCTTGGCGCGCTGGCCGATTTGATCGATCGGCGCGTACGGTCGGCCTTGCTTCCAGGCCAGATAACGCTTACTGAAGCCGTAGGCGAGCACCAGCGCCTGCACGGCTACCAGCGCATACATCAGGATGATGGCGATCTCGCCGACGTTCCAGGCGATCGGGCGGGTCGGCACTCAGATCCTCGGGCTGCTGAACGGTGTTCGTCGTGCGAGGGCGTTGCCTAGCCAGCCCCCGCCCACCAGGATCAGGAGCGCGCCGGGCGCCATGGCTGGCCCGGCATGCACGAGCGCCCCCGCCGTGGTCAAGGCAATGCCCACCAGGGTGGTCAGCGCCGCCAGGGCCAATTCGAGCCACTTCGTCACGCTGCGTTCATGGTACCGGGCGCGAGCCTATACTCCGGGCGTGGCGCGCTGGGTGGCGGTCGGCCTCGGGTGCGTCACGGCGCTGGGGATGTCGGCGCTAGTTGAGTTGTTGGTGGGTTCGGTGCAGATCAATGCGCTGCACTATCTTGGGATCTTCGGGGCGCTCGTGATTGGCGGCTACGTGGCCGGGCACCTGGCGGGGCGGCACCACGCCTTCTATGGCGCAATGGCGTCGGTGCTGTACATCTTCGTCACCGTGACGGTGGGCGCGATCCGTGAGGCGCCGGTCGCGCGCGAGTTCGGGCTCGGCGCTTTACCACCCATCGACTTTGTGCAGCTGACGATCACCGACGTGCTGGCGATGAGCGGCGCCAGCTGGGGCGGCTGGCTAGCCGGGCGGTTTTAAGAACCTTAAGAACCCTCTAAGAACCCTCTAAGAACCCTCTAAGAACCCTCTAGGAACGCTTCCAGCGCGTCAAGCGTCACCATCGGGGATTGGAGCCGTTGCAGCAGGGCGGGCACATCAAGAAAATCGTCCTCGAGCTGGCCGACGAGCACCACGGCGCCGACCAGGCCGGGCTGCAACACCGCGGCCAGCAACACCGGCACCGAGCCGATCAGCACCGGCGCCTCGAAGCCGAACGCGCGCAGGAAGCCCAGCAGGTCTTCAGCCTGGCCAGAGGCGCTGACACCCTCGCGTTGCTCGACCTGCAGGATGCGGTATCGCGGCGCCAGGTGCGCAAGGTCGACGGCCAGGCCGAGCTGCACCACGGCGCGACCGTGGCCCGGCCAGTCGCGGAAGTGAAGTCTTACTGGGGCAAGTTCGAGTGAGCGGTCAAGAACGGTCTCATCCACCGCGTGGCGGACCGGCGATCGACGTCACCAGGTGCCGGGTAGCGATCCAGCGCCGAGCCGACTCGGTCACCTGCTCGCGGGTCAGCGAGCGCACGATATCGGGGTAGCGCTCAAGGTAGTCGAGGCCTAGCCCATACAGCTCGATCTCGCTGATCACCGCCGCGGCGCCCTCGTTGGTCTCGAGCTGGCGTGGCAGACTGCCCAGCAGGCTGGCCACACCATCGGCCTGCTCGGCATCCGTAGGCCCTTCGTCCAGGAAGCGCCGCAGCTCAGTCCCGACGCTCTCCAAAGCACGATCGAGATTGTTCGGGTTGACCCCAGCGCGCACGATCCAGCCACCGCGACCATAGCCAGCATTGAGCTCGGAGTAGGCGTAATACGCCAGCCCCTGCTCGTCGCGAACTTTTTCGCCGAAGCGACCCATGAAGTAGATGCGGCCCAGGATGTGATTGGCGAAGCTGAGCGCGTAGTAGTCGGGCGAAGCGCGATCGAGGGTCGGGACGCCGAGCACGATATCGGCCTGGGTCTTGCCGACCATCGGCACCTCGCGTTGCTGCAAATCAGGCAAATCGGAGGCGGGCAGGGTCGACTCGACGCGCTCGATGCGCGCGCTCGGCCAGGCGCCAAAGATCTTTTCGGCCGCGACCGCGGCTTCGTCGAATGGCACATCGCCGACGACGAGTAGCGTCGCCTGGTTCGGTCCGAACCAGGCGGTGTGGAACGCCTTCAGCTCTTCCCTGGTGACGCGGCCAACGCTGTCGGCCGTGCCGACGGTCAGGCGGTGATACGGATGCGTCTCGGGGAAGGCGAGCGAGCGCCACGTTCGTTCGGCGACAACGCGCGTGTTGTCGTCCATCTCCTTGAGGTCGGTCAGCACCTGGCCGCGCAGCCGTTCGAGCTCGGGCGCCGGAAAGGTGGGCCGCATCAACAGCTCGCCCAGAATCTCCATCGCGCGGGCAAAGTCGCCGCTGAGGCATTTGATCGACACGGCGACAAGCGCGTAGCCAACGTCGACCGACAGTCCAGCGCCCATCCCGTCGAGCTCTTCGGCGAGCGCGTTTTTCTCGATGTTTTCGGTGCCCTGGCGCAGCATCCGCCCAGTCAGACTGGCGACCCCGTATTCGCTCGAAGTCTCGCGGCTGGCGCCGGCGCGCACCAGCACGCGCACCACGACCGACGGGTTCGCCGCGGCGCGATTGTGCAGCAGCACCAGCCCGTTCTTGAACGGGAAGCGCTCGGGCCGTAGGGCGCTGCCGGCGACGGTGGCCACTTAGTGCGCCTCCGTCGGCATGAACCAGCCAGAGGTGCGCTGCTGCTCGACGAGGTATTTCTGGGCAACGCGCTGCAGATCGTCCGAGGTGACCAGTTGCAGCGCCGTGGGGAAGCTCGCCCAAGCGGCGGGATCGTTGGCGACGAGGTCCATGAAGCCGAGCGCGAAGCCCTGATTGGTCACGCCCTCGAGCGAGTAGACCACCTGCGCGTGCAACTGACGCTTGGTGCGCGCGAGCTCGGCGTCGGGCACGCCTTCGCGTTGGATGCGCTCGACCTCGGCGACAATGGCGTCCTCGGCGCGCGCCGGCTCGACGCCGCTGCGCAGCGTGGCGTCGAACGCGAACAGATACGGATCGAGCGTGAGCTCGTAGCTCGCCGAGACGCTGGTTGCGATCTCGCCGTCAACCAGTGCTCGATACAGGCGTGAACTGCGGCCGAGTCCGCGCGCGCCGCCCCAGGCGATCGGACTGGATGCGCCACCCAGGACGGAGCTGAGCACAACCATCGGCGCCGCGTCGGCGTGGCTGGCTTCGGGCGCGTGGTACGCGAGCATGACGTAATGCGTCGGGCCAGGGCGATGGACTTTGACTCGGCGTTCGCCGGTTTGGGGCTGCTCCTCGATGCCTAGCGGGGGTGGCTGCACAGCACGCGGATGACCATCGAACTCCTGGTGGATTTTCCCGAGCAGCTCGGCCGAATCGAAGTCGCCGACGATGACCATCGAGGCGTTATTGGTCATGTAGTAACGCTTGTAGTGCGCGAACAGGTGCTCGCGCGTCATCGCCCGCAAGTCGCTCTTGGGCCCGATCACGCCCAGGCGGTAGGGATGCTCGCGCCAGGCGATCGACTGGACCTCCTCGCGCAGCCAGAACTCGGGATAGTTTTCGCTGCCTTCGCGCTCGCTGATGACGACCGTGCGCTCGGCCTCGGCTTCGTCGGGCTCGATGCGCGTGTCGTAGATGCGATCGGACTCGATCGCGAGCGCCAGATCGAGCTCGGAGGACGGCAGCGTCTCGTAGTACGCGGTGCAGTCGATCCAGGTAAAAGCGTTCAGCGCGCCGCCGCGGCGCGAGATCTCTTTGGTGATATCGCCTTTGCCGAAGCGCTTGCCGCCCTTGAACAGCATGTGCTCGACCCAGTGCGAGACGCCCGTGGTGCCGGGCAGCTCGTTGCGCCCGCCGACGCGGTACCACATCCATACGCCCACGAGCGGACGCTCGCGCACTTCGCGCAGGATGACGCGCAGTCCGTTATCGAGCGTCGTGAGCGAAAAAGACGCAGGGGAGGACGCCTGCACGGCCATGAGCTAATGCTACAGGCAGTCCGCCCAGGCTCTTCGCTACGCTCAGGATGACAAAGTGTCGGCGGGAACGCGCTGACCGTTCTCGACTCGTCCAACGTCTGGCGCGGGCAGGCGATCCTCGACTTTGAGCGGAACACCCATGGATTCGGTGTCTGACGGCTCAGGCAGCGGCTCCTTGAGGCGGCCACTGGTCACGATCATCAGCTCGCGGCTGCACGAGTGGACCTTCGGCGGCTGAATCCGGCCACGGCGGCCAGTAAAGCGCTGCCAGAACGTCGAGCGCAGCAAATACGCCTCGATGTCGAGTGAGTCCTGGTCGAAGCTGGCGTCGACGAGACGGCCGATGCGATCGCCGTCATCGCCGAGGACTTCCAGGCCCTCAAGTGAAGCGGTATCGAGCCAGCGCTCGTTGGTGTCGAGGGCCAGGGTGGTGGCGCTACTGCCAGCGCGGCCGGTGAGGATGACCGCATGGCGCCCAACGCGGCGGATGCGATGGCCCAGGATGCGCTCGCCGTCGCTCTGATCGACGGGGTCGATGTCCAGTGCCGCGAGCCGGCCCGCGGCAGGGTCAACCTGATAGTCAGTCACCGTGCCCACCTTGCGCGCCGCGGTGGGGTCGATGACTGGCAGTCCACGTAGTTCTTTCAGGCGCATGTGCCGCCTCCCGATCTCAGACGTTCGCTCGCTTCGAGCCGTGGACCAAGTAGGTAAGTGCAGCTCCCCAGGGACATAAGGTTGCGCGAGCACGCCTCGTATTGCAAGCGGCGGGCCACGATGCGCTGGCACCTTTTGGCACTTTCTGGACACCCACTGACAGGTACCAGAACGCACGGTAAGGCTGACGGGACTGAAGGAGGACCGTCGGTGTGAGTCTTTCCGCATCTGCTCTGTACGATCTCAAGCCGCGCTTCCAGAACCTGCTCGACACGCCCGCCGAGTGGCTCGCCGAGCGCGACACCAACCCCGACGTCCTGACGTTCGCGGGTGTCGCGGCAGCGCTGGTGGGCGGCGCCGCGCTCGCGGCTGGCGCGCTCGGGCAGCAACCGCTGCTGTGGCTAGTGCCTGCGATGGCGCTGGCGCGGCTGACGTTCAACGCGCTGGACGGCATGGTGGCCGTCCGCACTGGCCGGGCACGCGCGTGGGGCAAGGTGCTCAACGAGCTATGCGACCGCCTGGCCGACCTGGCCTTCCTCGTGCCGCTGTGCCTGGTGCCGAACATCAACCAGCCGCTCGTCGCGGCGGCGATTGCGACAACGCTGCTGGTCAGCTATCTGGGCGTACTTTCCGAAGCAGCGGGTGCCAGGCGCGAGTACGGCGGCGTCCTCGGCAAAGCCGATCGCATGGTGTGGCTTGGCCTGGCGGCGGGCGTCGCGGCGGCCGATGGCGACCAGATCCTGCTGCGGCTCCTACCGGCGCTACTGCTCGTGGGTGGGCTGGTGACGCTCGTGCAGCGCGCGAGGCGTATCCATGCTGCTCTCTAATCCGCTCGCGCATCCGTTTCTCATGCCGTTGGGCTGGACGCTGGTCGGGCTATTCGCCAGCTCGCTCGTCGCACTGCTGCTGACCGTACGTGGCCAGTGGCAGATGCTCAGTGGGTCGGTACTGTTCCAGCGCTGGCGAACGTGGCTGCTGATCGCGCCCCTGTTCAGCCTGGTCGTGCTCAGTGGACCATTGGCCGTGGCCCTCTTCGCGGCCGCGGCGGCGCTGCAGGCCAGTCGCGAATATGCCCGGCTGGCGGCCTTGCCTCCGATCGATCGAGCCGTGCTGCTGGCTGCATCGGTCGCCGCGCCGCTGGCGGCTTTGCTTCTACCGCAAGACCACCTGGGCCTGAGCCTGCTGTTGCTGCCGCTGCTGGCCAGCTTGCCGGCGCTGCTGAATCAGGACGCCAAGACTGGCATGCGGCGTGTGACGCGGCTCGGCTTTGGCCTGTGGTACCTGCCCGTCGCGCTGTCGACCATGGTCTTGCTGGCGCGCCACCCGCACGGCGGGCCTGGGCTGCTGCTAGCGCTCGGCCTGGCTGTCGGGCTGTCCGACGTCGCGGCGTTTACGGTCGGGTGTCTGGTCGGCGGGCCGAAGTTGGCGCCACGGCTCAGCCCGTCGAAGACATGGGCCGGCGTGGCGGGCAACGTCCTTGGCGCCGCACTGGGTCTGGTGCTGCTGCGCGATCTCACGCTGGTGACGCCGTTGTTGGTCGCTGTTGTCACGCTGGGCGCGGTATGGGGCGATCTGCTCGAGTCCCTGCTCAAACGCGACGCCGGCGCCAAGGACGCGGGCGCCTGCCTGCCAGGATTTGGCGGGCTCCTCGATCGTGTGGATTCACTCCTCATCGTGCTGCCGCTGACCTACCTGGTGCTGGCGTGAAGCGCGTCGAGCGTTGGCTGCGCCTGATAGTGCAAGATGCGCTGCTGGTGCCGCTCGTGCGTGCGTTCTGCGCACCGTTTCGAGCCAGGGGCGCTGTTCGGGAGTCCGAACCGCTGGTCATTGTCGCCAACCACACCAGCCACCTCGACGCGCCAGCCATCCTGGCCGCGCTGCCGCCTCACGCTCGCCATCGCACCGCGATCGCCGCGGCCGACGATTACTTCTATCGCCAGCCCCTGCTCGGCCTCGCCCTCAGCCTGGGTATCGGCGCCTTTCCCTTTCCACGCCAGGGCAGCCTGGGGTTGGATCGCGCGGCCGACCTGCTCGCGCACGGCTGGAACGTCCTGATCTTTCCCGAGGGCACGCGCTCCGCCGACGGCGCGCTGCACGAATTCCGCTACGGCGTCGGGCGCCTGGTCGCGCGCACCCGCGCCCCGGTGTTGCCGGTGGGCATCGTCGGAAGCCATGCGCTCTGGCCGCGCTCGCGACGCTGGCCGCGGCGCGGACCACTCGAGGTGCGCGTCGGCCAGCCATGGCGACCAGGCGCGCACCTCGAACCGACAGACATTGCGGCTGAACTTCACCGCCGGGTGGCGGAATTGATTGGAGCATGAGATGACCAACCTGCTACCGGCCATGTTTCGGGCGCTGGGTGCGCTGTCGGATGGGATTCAGACTGGAAGTGTCTACGGCTTCAGCTCTGGCGAGATGCTGGACTACGTGTACGAGAACCGTGCCCGTGGCCGCGGACCGCTCGGCCGCTGGATCGACCGGACCTATCTGAACAGCGTCGGCTGGCGCGGCATCCGCGAGCGACGCGCGAATCTGATCCGCACGCTCAGCGCGATCGTCGTGACCCGTCGCTCGCACGGGCTGCCAACGCGGATCGTGGACATTGCCGCCGGGCCCGGCCGCTATCTGATAGATCTGGCCGAGTCACTGGGCGGCAACGACGTACACATCGAATGTCGTGACCTTGACGCTGACGCCGTGACACTCGGACGCACGCTGGCTGAAGCCCGTGGCATGCACAACGTCACCTTCGTCCAGCATGACGCCATCAGTGGACGGGCGCCGTCGGCCGACGTGGTCGTCGTGTCGGGCCTCTACGAGATTCTGACCGACGAGGCAGCCATTCGGACGTCGCTGCGCGGCATCGGCGAGGCACTACTGCCTGGCGGGCTGCTGGTGCTGACGGGTCAGCCCTGGCATCCGCAGTTGAAGACCATCGCGATGTTGCTGACCCATCGGGATGGCTCACCATGGCGCATGACGCTGCGTTCGACGGCCACGTTGGAACGCTGGTGCCGTGAGGCGGGCTTCACCGATATCCAGACGCAGGGCGATACGCTCGGCATCTTTACCGTGTCAATAGCTCGCCGTGCGCCGAATGTCGAAGCTGCTCAGGTTTTCGAGCGGCTCGTCCCAGTCGACTTGCACGTCGCGCACCCACGCTCCCGATGGGCCGCGCTGACACCAGCGCAGCATGTCCTCGACCACTGAGCGATCGCCTTCGAAGACGGCCTCGACGCCGCCGGAGTCCAGGTTGCGTACCCAGCCCTGGAGCTGGCGGTGTCGGGCTTCATCGGCGGTCGCGTAGCGGAAACCGACGCCCTGAACGTGGCCGCCCAGGCGGACATGCGCCCGCGCGCGGTGCTCGGTCACAGCGAGCGAAGTGCACGCTGGAGCGTGTGCAGGCCGAGGGCGGCGCAGTCGAGCCGCGTTTGTACGGCGTGGTGGCCAAGGCGGGCCAAAAGCGCGTCGAGGTCAAGGCGCAGTGCCGCGGCGATCGGAAGGCCTTCGGCCAGCTCGGCGGTGACGTCGGCCGCGGCTTGGCTGATCGTGCAGCCACTGCCCTCAAACCGCACCTGCGCCACCGTGTCGGCCTGCACGAGCGCATACATCGTCAGCACGTCGCCGCAGCGCGGATTCGTGCCACTGGCCTGCATCGCGGGCGGTACCTCAAGCGACCCGCGCCGCGCCGGCTGCTCGAAGCGATCGAGAATCTCGTCGATGGGCGTCACGAACGTGTCATTCTGAGCTGACGTGTCATGCAGGCACGGCGCAAGGCTAGGCGGCGAACAGTTTGTCGCGTTCGCTTTCGGGAATGACCTGGCGGGCCTGGATCATCTGGATAATGCGTGTTTGCATCCTGATGTCGCCGATCAGGCAGCCACCAACCAGGCGGCCGTCTTTGAAAAACAGGCGCTGGTAATTCTTGTTGGCCGCATCGAGGTGCGCCCAGCCTTCGAGGTCGGGCACGTTCTCGGGCGTCAGGCCCATCACGCGGATGCGTGAGTTGAACAGGCCGGTCGAGTACATCGGTACGTCGTTGTAGAACTTGCGCTCGCCGAGCATGTTCGCGCCGGCGATACGCCCGTGGCTGACGCTGTTATTCCAGGTGCCCATCTGGTTGTGCAGGCCAATTGACACGTCGAAGAACTCGGCCACGTCACCGGCGGCGAACACGTCGGGCACGTTGGTCTCCAGGTATTCATTGGTGACAATGCCGCCGCGCACGGTGATCGGCGTACCCGACAGGAAATCGACGTTCATCTTGACGCCCAGGCCGACGCCGAGCAGGTCACACGACAGATTCTCGCCCTTGGTCGTGGTGATCCCGCACACCTGGCCATCTCGCGTGTGGACTTCCTGTATCTCGGCGCCATAGTGAATGTCCACGCCAGCCTCACGCGCAATGTCGTCGACCAGTGCGCCGCCGTCCTCGTCCAGGACACGACGCAAGAAGCGCGGACCACGAATGAGCCACACCACGTTCAGGCCATGGTGTCGGAACCCTTCGGCAAGCTCGTAGGCGATGTAGCTGCCTCCGACGGCGACGGAATTCTTGGCGCCGTCGATGCGCTTGCGAATCGCGGTTGCGTCGTCCCAGTACTGGAAGTTGTAGACGCCATTCACGTCGGGCGTGTAGCCCGGCGCAGGCAACGGATTGGGCCGTCCGCCAGTTGCGATCAGGAGCCGGTCGTACTCGAAGGTGCGTCCATCGGCGGTGCATGCGACGCGCCCAACGGTGTCGAGCTGGGTGACCTGTGTCTCACGCAGCAGCTTGATACCCTTCTGTTCGTGCTGCTCGGGCGTCCGCAAGAACACTTTTTCGGGCCGCGCCTCGTCGCGCAGGAACGGTGGTAGCGCGACGCGGTTGTACAGCGGGTACGGTTCGTTGGTGAGAAGAGTGATTTCCCCTTCGGTGTCGGTCTTGCGGATCGTCTCGGCCGCGTAGGTGCCAGACGCGCCATTGCCGATGATCAGGTAACGCTTGCGGGTGGAGGTGGCCAAGCAGCGGGCCTCACAGGGTCCCAGCCAATCCGCTGCCGACGCACGTCGCGCGATGGCTGATCGTGCGCACAGTCTACCACCGGATCAGGCCGAACCCGACCCAGACTATCGGTCGGTGCTCGAGTGGGTGTGGTCGTTTTCGGCGCGTCGGCGCACCCCGGATGAGATCATTGGCCAGCGCGCCCTCAAGCTCGAGCGCATGCGCGCACTGCTGCACCTGCTCGACGACCCGCAGAACGCCTTTCCGTCGCTGCTGGTCGCGGGTACCAAAGGCAAGGGCAGCACCGTGGCCATGCTCGCGGCGTGCCTGTCAGTCTCGGGTCGACGCACCGGTCGGTACACGTCGCCTCACCTGGTCAACTGGCGTGAGCGCACCTCGATCGATGGCGCGCCGATCTCAACGGAGCGCGTCGTCGCGCTGGCCGACCCGATCCGGCGCGCGATCGAGCAGCTGCCAGCTGGGCTCGGGCAGCCGACTACGTTCGAAGTCGGCACGGCGCTCGCGTTCCTGCAGTTCGCGCAACAGCACGTGGATGTGGCCGTTCTGGAAGTCGGCGTCGGCGGGCGGCACGACGCGACCAACGTCGTCGAGCCGCTGGTGTCGGCGATTACGCCGATCAGCTACGACCACACGCCTACTTTAGGCGCGACGCTGTCGGCGATTGCCGAACACAAGGCTGGCGTACTCCGCGCTGGTCGGCCAGGAATCCTCGGGCGCCAGCCGGTGGAAGCACGCCGGGCCATCGAATTCGTAGCTCATGCGCTTGGCACGCCACTGGTTGAGGTGGGCCGTGACTGGCACTGGAAGCGCAGCGGCATCGAGATCAGCATTGAATCTTCGCACGATTGGCAGCCACTGCCGGTGCAGGTCGGCCTGATCGGCGATCACCAGCTTGACAACGCCACGACCGCCGTGGCGATGCTGCACGGACTCGCTCACGTGGACCAACGCTTGGCCATAGCGCGTGACGCCGTCCAGCGTGGGCTGGCGACTGTGGACTGGCCCGGCAGACTGCAGGTCATGCAGCGCGCGCCGCTATTGGTGTTGGACGGCGCGCACAACGCGTTTTCGGCCGAGGTGCTCGGACAGGCACTCGAGCAGAATTTCACGTTCAAACGGCTCTTCCTGGTGCTTGGGCTCAGCCAGGGCAAGGACGCCCATGGGGTCGTCGACGCCCTCGGCTGGCGCGCGGATCGGCTGTATGTCACCCGCTCACATCACGAGCGGTCCGCCGATCCGAGCGATCTGGCCACCCTGGCGCACGAGCGCGTCGCCGACTTGCGGGTGATCGTGCGCGATGAGGTCAGCGCGGCCCTCGAGGATGCTTTGCACGCAGCCGAGCCCGACGATCTCGTCCTGGTGACCGGATCGTTGTTCGTAGTTGGCGAAGCGCTGGTGTGGTGGGGCCACTCGCCTCGGTAATCGTCCCGTCCTTCAACGGGGCGCACCTGCTGCCAGCGTGCCTCGACTCGCTCCTGCGGCAAACGTACACACCGCTGGAAGTGATCGTCGCCGATGGCGCCTCGCACGACGCTACGCCACAAGTGCTCGAGCGTTACCCGAGTGTCCGACTGCTGACGCTGCGCCGAAATCGAGGCTTCACGGGTAACGTCAATGCCGGCCTGCGCGCCGCGCGCGGTGAGGCGCTGCTGCTGTTGAACAACGACGCGGAGGCGGAGCAGGATTGGGTCGCGGCGTCCATGGAAACGCTGCTGGGCGATCCCAACCTGGGTTCAGTGGCCAGCAAGATCCTGTACGCGGACCGCCGCACGATCAACAGCGCCGGTGACCTGTTTGGACGCGATGGTGCACCACGCCAACGGGGTGTCGGCCAGATGGATGGGCCATCCTGGAACTGCGAGGAGCCCGTATTCGGCGCCTCCGGCGGCGCCGCTGCGTATCGTCGCCGTATGCTCGCCGACGTGGGCGTGCTCGACGAGGACTTCTTCATGTACCTCGAGGATGTCGACCTCGCCTTCCGCGCCCAACTACGCGGCTGGAGCTGCGTCTACCAACCTCGAGCGCGCGTCTATCACGCTGGCGGTGCAAGCGCGCCCGGCCCGCTGGTGTCGTTCTACAACGGTCGCAACTTGATCCGCTTGCTGATCAAAAACGTGCCCGCCGGGCTGGTGCCCACACTGCTCCCGGCTGGCCTGCGCTACCAGGCGCATCGAGCTCGCGCGGCGATGGCAGCGTGGCGCGGAGCCGAAGCTCGCGCAACGCTCCGCGGGCAGCTCGCGGGACTAGCGGAGCTGCCACGTCACCTTGCCGCGCGCGGACCGATCCAGGCACGCCGACGCGTTTCGAACGCGGCACTGTACGCGCTACTGTCGCCCGACCCGATGTGAAGCCGAAGCTTTCCCTGATCCTGCCGGCGTACAACGAGCAGGCACGCCTGCCGTTTACGCTCGGCGAGATCGAGGCCTACGTCTGCCGGGAGGAAATCGACTGCGAGGTGATCGTCGTCGACAACGGCTCGCACGACGCCACGTCGGCCGTCACCCAGCAGGCCATGCAAGCCTTCCCCCGTCTGCGCCTGGTGCGTACCGATCGGCGTGGCAAGGGGTGTGCGGTGCGCATGGGGGTCCTCGCCGCGCGCGGCGAGATTGTCATGTTCGGCGACGCGGATCTGTCCTGGTCAGTCGACGAGATTGCGCGCTTCCCACAGTTGGTCGGTCCTGACACACCGGTTGTGATCGGCTCACGCGAAGGCACGGGCGCCCGGCGCATCGGCGAGCCGCTCTACCGCCACATCATGGGCCGCGTCTTCAATCGCTTCGTCCAGCGACTCGCCGTGCCGGGCGTCGAAGATTCGCAGTGCGGTCTCAAGGCATTCTCAGCCGAAGCGGCGCAGGCCATCTTCAGCCGCCAGCGTATCGACGGCTTCGGCTTCGACGTCGAGGTGCTCTTTCTTGCCCGTCAGCTGGGTTACGCGATTCAGGTGGTGCCGTTGCGCTGGGAGCACAAGGAAAACAGCCGAGTCGCGCCCATTCGGGACACGCTGACGATGCTCTCGGACGTGCTGCGGGTGCGCGCGAACGCCTGGCGTGGCGTGTATCAGCTGCCCGGTTGAAGCACTGATTCGATGGCCTGGAGCAGGTCGTCGAGGTCAAACGGCTTGCGCATCAGGGCACGCGCGCCGAGCTCGGCGGCTGAAGTGTCGCTGGCCCAGCTGCGGCCGGTCAGCAGCACCACGGGCAGCAGTCCAGCCAGCGCCTCGATCTGCTCCCGACCAGCTTGATTGAGCGTGCGCTGAGCGCCGCCCCAGAAGTCGGCCACGATGATGTCGCCTTTCTCGCTGGCCGCGGCCTGACGAATCTCGTCGTACGACTCGCAGGCGATGACATCGAAGCCTTCCAGCCCGAGCACCTCGTGCAGCAGCCCGCGCAGCGCGAGGTCGTCCTCGAGGAGCAGCACGCGCCCGCGACTCATTGTTGTCGCGGCTATTCGACGGGCCGCCGGCCAATTGCGTCAATGCACAATTGCATGTGGCCGCAACCGATGTTCGTAACGAAATTGGCACGAGGCTTGCGTCACGAGGCGCAACACACCCCCCACGACGCCTGCGCACAAATGCCGAGTGGAAGAGGATATGACGCTGGAGCAATCGCCGCGATCGCGGTTGTCATCACCACGGATTCGCCTGGCCCGCGAAGCGCTGTTGGATTCATCGGCCACGTCGCTGCTCGAACCTGTTCGTGAGATCATGTGCGAGCCGACGCGGACCCAGATTGTTCGCGTCCTGAGTGCTGGACCACTCTCCGTGGGTGATCTGGCTGCTACCTTGGGTCGCAGCAAGTCAGCCACCAGTCAGCACCTGCGCGTGCTGCGCGATGGCGGTGTGGTCACTGCCCGCCGCCGTGGCCGGGCGGTCATCTACAGCCTGGCTCAGACGCCGATGGTCAGCGCGACGGTGCAGGTGCTGGATCGCGCGGCGACGATTGGCGCCGCCTAGACGAAGCTCCCGCGTGCTGCGGACACCCCAATCACCAGCAGACCGAACAGCACGCGGTAGATGACGAAAGCCGTAAGTGAGTTGCGCTGCAGGTAGCGCAGCAGGACCCCGATCGCGACAAAGCCGACGATCGCCGAGGTCACGGCGCCTACCGCGGCGCCCGCCAGCTCGGCTGACGGAATACCCTCGCGCAGCTTGAACAGCGCCGCCGCGCCGATGATTGGACCAGACAGCAGGAACGAGAAGCGGGCAGCCGTGGGCCGATCGAGTCCGCGCAGCAGGCCAGCGGTCATGGTGATCCCGCTGCGCGAGACACCGGGCATGAGCGCCAGCGCTTGGGCCAGACCCATGGTCAGCGCATCGGGCCAGCCGAGGTCATCCATGGCGCGCTTGCGGCTGCCCATGCGATCCGCGACGTAGAGCACGAGCCCGAACACAATCAGCAGCCCGGCGTTGAGCGCGGGACTGCGCAAGAGGGTCTCGACGGGCTTCTCGGCGACAATGCCGATCAGGCCGGCCGGGATGCTACCCAGCAGGACCAGCAACGCCATGCGCCAGGCCGGGTCTTTGGCGCGCACGCTCGCCGAGAATAAGCCGCGAAAGAAACCGCGGATCAGGCTCAGCCAGTCGGCCCAGAAGAACCACAGCAGCGCGACCAGGGTGCCCACATGCAGCGCCAGGTCGAACGCTTGCGAGTGCGGCGGCCAGCCCTGCAGGAAGGGGACCATGATCAGATGGCCGGAGCTCGAGATGGGCAAGAACTCGGACAGGCCTTGCACCGTCCCGAGCACCGCGGCTTGGAGCAGATCCATGTGCATGAGACCTTAACGTTTCGAGCCGTCAGCCTTCAGCGCTCAGCAGTCAGCCGTTAGCTGTTAGCTGTTAGCTGTTAGCTGTCAGCTGTCAGCCGTCAGCCGTCAGCTGTCAGCTGTTAGCTGTTAGCTGTTAGCTGTTAGCTGTCAGCAGTCAGGCGGTCAGG
>DASXRR010000453.1:0-4958 GCA_036506475.1 Chloroflexota bacterium | reverse complement strand
CTGGCCCAGTTGCGCGACCGTTGGCCTCGACGGGGTGAGCAGCCCGCCCCGTCCTAGAGTTCGGCCGCGGTCCGGCTCGGCTATGTGGCTTTTCGGGCGAACTCCTAGACTAGGCAGTTAGCCGACGTAGTAGTTCGGGGTGGACTGCCCGCCGCCGCTCCGCAGCATTCTCCAGATGAGGTACGCCGCGCCCGCGACGATGGCCGTGCCGCCCAGTCCGAGCCCACCAAACATCATCGGCTTGCCGCTCTTCTGGATGTCCGTTGCCTTGAGCTCCTGTGCGCGTTGTCGGCCGGTGTCCATGGCCTGTTTGCTCGTCTCGAGCACTTCCTGAACGTCCATGTCGCGCAGCCGCCGAGCCTGGTCTTTGCCCATGCCGAGCAGGTCCCAGATGATGTCCCGTTGGCGCTCGACGATCGCTTGTGGTGTCGAGGCGTCACGCCGTAGCGCGCGGGCGAGCACCAGCGACGAAATCAGCACCGCCGCGGCCGTGCCGCCGATCGGGCCGCTCTGTGGGGGCAGGTCCTCGGTATCCGGGAGGCGGTCGCCGAGGCGGCTGGCCAGGTCGCGAGCGCCTCGACGGAAGCGATTGATTGGCTTGTTGCGTTCTTGCTGCCAGCGCGCGTAGAGCCACGCGCCGCCGATACCGCCGGCGACGGCGATCAATGCGCCGGCGCCTATGCCGATCGTGCGTGGCTCGGTCAGCATCATGCCCCGTTGACCGCTGGCCTCGACGTTGGCGGAGCCCTGTGCGCTCCACGGTTGAGTGGTGCCTTCGCGCGCCAGGCCGGGCGAGGACCACGGCTCGCTGCCACGCGAGGACTCGGGCAGGTCCGTGGGACGGCCTGCATACGATGGCGTGGTTTCGAAGCTGGTGGCCACGCCACCGGCGGACAGATCGGCCGTGGCCGCTGTGTACTGGTCTTCGAATCGATCGCCCTGGGGCGTCATGTTGGGTCGCATTGCGTCAGCCATTGGAAGCTCCTCCGCGTCGCTGGGTCGTTGTGGGGTCCAGACGATCCACACCGTGAGCGCGATCAAGACGAGCGCACCGACGAGAAGCCAGAGCTCCATGGCGCATACTGTTCCCCGCTGAGGGTACCGATGGCAAGAGGCATGCCTTGCACATCCTTTTCCACGGCTCACGCCTGAAGTTGTGACCGCACCGAAGTTTCGCCTCGAGAAGAGAAGCAGACACGCTGGGTAGCCATCGCTGGCGGAACACCGCCCTTACTCGCGGACCCGGGGCGGTCGGGGGCTTCCGTCTACAGTCTGAACCGTGGAACGCATTGGCGAGGCGGCGCTGGCGGCGGTGGTGGGCTGGTGCCTGGGCTATGTGTCGGCGTGGGTGACGGACTACCTGCAAGTCCAAGACGAATTGCCATCGACCAAGCGCGGGCCGCTGGTCCGCGACATCGTCGTCCAGGCGAGCTGCGCAGCGGCCTGGGCGGTGCTCGCACTGACCAGTGACGGCCCGTGGTGGCGGTGGGCGGCGGCGGGCGTCATCGCTACGCCGCTCCTGCAGGTGGCAGTAACCGACTTCCGCCATCGTTATGTCTACACTCTGGTGGCCAGCACAGGCATCGTGGCCGGCGTCGCGCTCCAGTGGCTCGTCCACGGTGGCGACTGGTGGTGGGGCGCCGTCGGCGCCATCGGCGGGTTTCTGAGCTTCATGGCCATCTACGCCATCGGCCGCTTGCTCTACCGAGGCCAGGAGGAGCCACTGGCCCGCGGCGACATCACCATCGCCGCGATGGTCGGCGCTGGGGCCGGCGCATGCACGCTCAGCGCGCTGGTTTACGGCGTGCTGGTGAGCGGCATCTTCGCCGTCGGTGTGCTGATTGCCAGACGCTCGCGCCACGCGTTCCTGCCCTACGGCCCGGGCCTGTGTCTGGGCGGGTTGATTACGCTCTTTCGGTGCTGAGCACGGCCGCGGCGCGGCTGTTCGTTGCGTTCTTCTTCGGCCAGGCCGGCTTCAACATCTATTGGGCAGCGCTGCCGCTGTACCTCGCCACGCTCGGCTTCGACCCAACCTTGATCGGGCTACTGCTCGGCAGTGCAGGACTCGCGGAGCTCATCGGCGCGCTCGCCGTCGGACCGGCGATCGACCGCCTTGGCGGACGCACCCTGCTGCTGGCTGGACTGGGCTGCTACGTTGTCGGCTCGCTCGGCTACCTGGCCCTGACGCCGATCCCGGCTCTCCTGGCCATCCGCCTCATCCAGGGACTCGGTCTGGCAGCGGTGATCCCGTCGACCTATTCGTTCGTCCCGCACCTGGTCAAAGCCAGCCGCCAGACAATGGCGTTCGCCACCATCGGCGCCGGCGGCAATATTGCCCAGGCCCTCTTTCCCGCGCTGGGCCTGACGCTGCTCGAACGCAGCCCGAGCGCGCTCTTCGGCGTCGCCGCGGCGTGTGCAGCGGTCGCCGGGCTGATCGTCAGCACTGTTCCCGCGCCGAAGCCCGGCCGCCGCCCCTTCGCTCTGACGTTTCAGCGCGGCTGGCTCATGCCACTCGGCGTGGGCATCCTGTCGGTGACGCAATGGGGCGTGATCACCGCCTTTCTGCCGCTGGCGGCAACCGAGCAGCACGCCAATCCGGCCCTGCTGTTCACCGCGGACGCCATCGCCGTGCTGGCCTCGCGCGTGCCCGCCGGCTGGATCGCCGACCGCTACGGTCCGCTGCGCCTGGCGCTCGTCGGCGTGGTCATGATGGCGCTCTCGCCCCTCTTGCTCCTGCTACCGCTGACCGACGGTGTGCTGATCGGCGCCGGCCTCCTGAATGGCGGTGGCGCCGGGCTGACGCTGCCGCCGATGCTCTCGCAGCTCAGCCAGCGCAGCGACGAAACGCGCCGTGGCACTGCGCTGGCGTTCTTCTCGGTTTCGTTTGCGCTGGGCATCATCTTGGGTAGCAGCGTGGGCGGGCTGCTCTATCCGTGGCTGCAATTTCAGGGCTTACTCGAAGTTGGCGCGATTCTGTGCGTGGGCGCGGTCATCGTGCTGTTGGCCGACGCCGTCGTGTGGCGGCAGCCGGTCAGGTCGAAGGTGCCCGAGTACACGCCGTAGCCAGGGTCAGCACCTGGAAGCCGCGCCGCTCGAGGATCGGCCGACTCATCGGCCCCGCGTCGACGGTCACATAGCGGTAACCGCGCTCGCGCGCCTCCTGAACGCGCCTGCTGATCAACTCGCTGTAGAGCCCGCGGCCGCGAAGTTCGGGTTCGGTCGCGCCACCCCACATGCTGGCAAAGGCGCTCTGCTCTGGAAATCGAACCCAGCCATGACTGACCGTCCGGCCATCGACTTCCGCGACATAGACCGAGACTTCCTCGGGCACGTGCTCCATCTCCCAGCGAATGCGCTCGGGCGCTTCTAACGGATCGACGACTCTGCGGACATGTGGTGTCGGCCGCAACGTCAACGCTGGCGCAGCCTCGATGTCGAGGGCGACGATGGCCTCGGTCTGGTCGATGTCGAACCCGCGTGCGCGCAGGCGGTCGACCATGCCGGCTGGCCGATCGTGGGCGAACACTTTCCACTCGAACTCATGGCCAAGCTTCTGGAAATAGCGCGTTTGCTCGTCGATCGCCAGCTCGACATCGGCCTCGGACAGGTCGGTATAGATCACCGTGCTGAACGTGCCCACGAGGTCGATCAGACGCACCAGCCCCGGCAGCGCCTCGCGGCGCATACCGGGTAGGGTGGCGTTGATTCGCTCGAAGTCATAGCGCTCGAGCACGTGCATCTACGCCCTTAGTAGCCAGGATTTTGCACCAGGGGATCCGTATGACAGGCTAGGACGATACTGGCGCGCTGGTAGCCCCACCAGTTCCAGTTGAAGAAGCTGACCCAGACCGACCTCTGGCCATAACCGCCACCGTTCAGTGTGGCCGAGACGCCCGACGAGCTGACGTTCGTGAACGGAATACCGAACGGGTTGGTGGTGTCGCCGACGACGTACCCATTCGGACAGTCGAACCGATAGCGCCCCTCCTGCCAGTGGTTGATCGGCGCCGAGTTGAAGGCGTACGTGATGTCGGCGGTCAACGTGCTCGTCGCGGTGACGATGACCAGAGCGAATGCCGTCGCCATCGGGACCAGGACCTTGCGCGAAATGCGATTGAACATGTCGTGCAGCATGCGCCCGCCGAGCGCTCATCACACGGGGGCTATCCCCTCTCTCGAACGGCGTACGCTTTGGCGTCATGACAACCACCACGTCTGCACTCGAGGCAATTCAGCAACTCACCCGCGAGCGCGAGCGGATCGTGCACGAGCTATCCGGACTAGGCGAAGCGGAGCTCGCGCGACCCGCGCAATGGGGCGGCATGCAGCGCAACGTCAACTTCCTGCTGCGCGCGTATTCGCTGCACGAGCTCGACCACTTGCAACAGATGCATAAGCTGCTGGCGGCGCATGGCCGACGCTTCAGCGAGGCGCAAGTCCTGCTCTCCAAGGCCGCCGCCCTGCGCGGTGAGGTCGCTGCCCTGTTACTCGGCCTCAGCGACGAGGAATTCAACGCACCTGGTCCAGACGGCGAATGGTCGATCCGCGAGCTGGTCCAGCACCTGACCGAGGTCGATCAGACCTATCTGGGCTCCATCCGCGCCGCCACGGCTACGGCCTAAGCCAGCTAGTGCCTGCGCCAGCACTGTTACGTGTCGGCTGACGTCGAGCCCGCGGCAACTAGCTCCAGGCTGCCTAGCACAAAGGGGATATACACCAGGCCGAGTGGATTTCCGTCCTTGAGTAACTCAAGTCGCGCCTGTCGGAGCGCATCACCAACTGCGACACCGTTGAGAAATCCCCTCACCGTCGACAAACCCATCCGCACGGCAAGTCCTGAGACAACTGTGATTTCCGTGCCGATGACACCGCATGCCCCAGCACGCTGTACGAATTGGTGCACGAAATTGAGCATGTTCTCGGGATCGAGGCCCGTCGTCTCACATCCGTTGATAAAT
>DASXRR010000452.1:0-19829 GCA_036506475.1 Chloroflexota bacterium | reverse complement strand
CAACAGATCGGCCGCTGGCGGGGTCTTGAGTACAAACGTGAACGAGCGATCGGAGAAGACCGTGATCTCGACCGGGATGACGCTGCCGGCCTGCGACGAGGTCTTCTCGTTATACTCTTTCACGAACTGCATAATATTGATGCCGTACCCACCGAGTGCCGGGCCGACGGGCGGCGCCGGGGTCGCCTTGCCGGCTGGCAACTGCAGGGTGATGACCGCTCTGACTTTCTTGGCCACGGGTTAGACGATCCTCTGCACCTGTAGGAAATCGAGCTCGACGGGCGTTTCGCGTCCAAAGAAGGACACGAGCACGCGCACTTTGCCTTTTTCGGGATTGATGTCGTCGACCACGCCGATGAAGTCCGTAAACGGGCCATCGACGACTTTGACGCGCTCGCCTTTGGTGAAGCTGACCTTGACCTTGGGCGGCTCCTGGCCGATCTTCTTGAGGATCTTCTTGACTTCCTCGTCCTGAAGCGGCGATGGGCGCGTCGTGGTACCCACGAAGCCGGTCACACCGGGTGTATTGCGGACCACGTACCAGGCATCGTCGTCCATGGCCATCTCGACCATGACGTAGCCGGGATAGACCTTCTTCTGGACCGTTCGTCGCTGGCCATCTTTGATTTCGATCTCCTCCTCGGTCGGAATGACGACCTGGAAGATCTTGTCTTGAACGCCCATCGACTCGATACGGTGTTCGAGATTGGTTTTGACCTTGTTTTCGTAGCCTGAATACGTGTGAATCACGTACCACTTGCGGTCCTGTTCGGACGCACCATTTGCACTATCAGCAACACTCATTTGTTCGGCCATCAGGCAGCACCGCCCCCACCACCGGTAACTCGAATGAGGAAGCGGAACAACTCCTGGAAGATGAAGTCGGTACCACCCAAGAACAGGCCCATGGCCACCGACAGGGCAATCACGACGACCGTCAGGTTGACCGTCTCGCGTTGACTGGGCCAAGCAACCTTGCGCAGCTCAGAGCGGACGTCACGCACGAAGTGCGCAATGCCGAGGAACGGATTACCGGTACGTCGCCCGCGACCACCGCCGCCAGGCATCACTGGCGGTGGGGCGCCACCTGGTGTGGCCACGGCGGTGCCGCGGCCTGCGCCGCGACCGCCGGAGCCTACAGTGCCACCGCGGCGGGCGTGATCACGCGTCGACCCAGCCCGGGCGGGATTCGACTGACTGCTCTTGGCTTGGGCCACGGTGGCGTCCTTTCACACGTCCGGCAAAGTGGTGACCGCAGGAAGGCGGGTCGCTCCGCCGACGCCGCAAGTGCCCCAGCGAAACAGCGTCCACCTGTGACGCATCGCGATCACGTGTGGCGCGCAGGGGCCAGGCCACCCTCGGCGGGCGGCGTACTGCGAGCAGATTCTATCACGGCACCTGTGGCCATGTGCCATATGCCTGGCAACGGCTCACAAGTACATCACACCCCTTGTCAGTACCGCGGCGGGTCTGCCTACTATGGGCAGCACTCTGTCCATCGGCGTTGCGAACGCCGTCCATCGCTGGCGGCGACATATCTTGCATCTTGCGGCCTGCGGTGCCGTGATCGCCAGCGGCGGTACGAGTCTGCTCGTCGCCCGAGCGCCGGCGGCAGCCCCGCCTGGGGCCGACGTGCGCCCCGCCGACGATATCCAGGCCATGGTGCCACTCGCCGTGCTGCCGCCCGTCCCGCTCCCGCCGTCGGACACCGTGGACGAGCCGCGCCAGGTGACGAGCGCGGCGGAGGACGCGCCTGCGCTGTCGGTGACGCCGCGCAGCTACGTGGTTCAGGCCGGCGACTCGGTGCGCACCATCGCCCAGCAGTTCGGTGTCACCAACGAGACGATCATCTGGGAGAACGACCTGACCGATCCTGACTACCTCACCGTTGGCCAGTCATTGCACATCCTGCCCTTCACGGGCCTCATTCATGAGGTCCGCCCTGGCGACACACTCGCGAGCGTCGCCAATAGCTACGACGCCGTCATCAAGGACGTGGTCAACGCCAACAAACTGGTTGACCCGTTCATCATCGTCGTCGGCCAGAAACTGGCCGTGCCGGGCGGGTATCGACCGTTGCCGCGGAAGGTCATTCCCGAGCAGCCGCCAGCGGACACCGTCGAGGCGCCGCCAGGACCCAACGACCAGCAAGCGGCGGTCATGCAGGTGCCGCGCCGCAGCATGCCGACGCTGGGCAATACGCCTCAGGAGCGCTTCATTGCCTCGATCGCCGAAGCCGCCGTGTCTTCGCGAGATCAGACGGGTGTACCGGCCAGTGTCACCATCGCACAGGCCATTCTCGAAAGCTTCTGGGGCTCGAGCCGACTGGCGCGTGAAGCCAACAACTACTTCGGCATCAAGGCCCAGACGAGGGTCGGCTCCGCGGGGGTGGTCTGGTTTGACGTTTGGGAAGTGATCGGCGGCCGCAACATGATGCGCTCGGAGCCATTTCGCGCTTACAACTCGATTGCCGAGTCATTTGTCGACCATGGGCGCTTCTTCCTCGAGAACGGCCGCTACTCGGGCGCCATGGCTTCGCGGGATGATGCCCAGCAATTCGCGCGCGAGGTCAATCGCGCGGGGTACGCCACCGATCCCGCCTATGCGGGCAAGCTGATTGCGCTCATGGATCGCTACAACCTGTATCGCTTTGACGAGGTCTAGGTCGGCGGATACAGTAAGCCGCGCCGTGCCGTCCAAGTCCAAACCCGCAACAACGTCCATCGATTTTCATTGCCCACAATGCGGGGCGCTCGTGTCCGTCGAGCATGCGGGCCACGTTCGCACCTGCCCTAGCTGTAAGCAGCAGATCACGCGGACCATTCAGCTGGACCAGCTGTTGTCGCGTTGGTGGGAGCCACGACGCTGGCGCGCTGACCTGGTCAAACCGAGCGTGCCGTTCCTGATCGAACGGCTGTGGACCGCCAATGGCCAGGGCGTCAAGCTCTACGAGGGCGTTTCGCCCAAGTACACCAACTACGACATCTTCCGCAACATGATCACGCGGCTCATGATCAAGGGCATCGACGAGGGCTGGGCTGAGCTCAAGTTCCCCGAAGACGCACTGGCGGAGGACCCGCAGTACGTCTTGACTATCGTCGACTCGGAGAAGTTCGCCGACGGCGTCGAGAAGCTCTTTCCTGAAGTCGACTGGGACGAACCCGTCCAGATGGCCCTGGCCGAGATGGCCGTCAAGCCCAAGAACTCGAAGAAGAAGAAGACGAAGAAGTAACTGCCCGAACGCGCCTACCGCCCGGAACGTCCGGAGGTGGTGGAGCCGGAGGCCCCAGAGACGAGAGCGGGAACAGTAGCGCGACGCCGATCAGGCTTTGCCCGCGAGGGCGAGCGCTTCGCGGCCGTTCTGCTCGATTCGGCGCGCTAGTGAGGCAA
Organism: Chloroflexota bacterium; assembly: GCA_036506475.1. Classification (GTDB taxonomy): domain Bacteria; phylum Chloroflexota; class UBA6077; order UBA6077; family CF-72; genus CF-72. The sequence goes on along the minus strand of DASXRR010000452.1, from coordinate 16,439 downwards.
TGGCCTTGCTGGTGGGGTTGGACGAGCGGCTCATGACCAGCGGGAAGCCTTCGAGCGCGGCGCGACTGACGTCCTCGCCGCCGAACGGCACTTCGACCACCTGCTCGCTGCCGACGATGCCGCCCAGCTCGCGCGCCGACAGCTTGCCGTACGGCGAGGGCTCGTTCACAACATAGGCGATGCGCTCGGCAGGGCAGGCCAGCAGCTCGCGCAGCACGCGCTGAGTCTCGACCGTCGCCTCAACCGCTGACGCTTCGGGCGTCGTGACCACGATCACGTGGTCGGCGGCTTCGATCGCCGCCAGGCATGACTCGTTGAACAGCGAGCCTGCGTCGACGACGACGTGCACGAATTGTCGGCGCAATACCTCGAGGGCGGCGCGCACGTGCTCGGCCGTCACCATCTCGCTCTCCTCAGGTCGGAGCGTGCCGACGAGCAGGCGCAAGGACGACTCGGCGTGCTTGTTCAGGTAATAGGCGAGGCTGTCGCGGTCCGCCGAGCGCAGCGCGGCCGGCGAAATCGCCGCCAACGAGGTGCGCGGCACCTGGTCGAGCAGCATCGCCACGTGACCGAACAACAGGTCCAGGTCGAGAATCGCGACCCGATCGGGCGTCGCTTCGGCCAATGAGACGGCGAGATTGGTCGCCAGCAGCGTCTGGCCAGCGCCACCGCGCGGCGAGAAGACCACCGTGACCAGGCCGCGGATGTCGCCGGCGCTTGCGCTCGCTTCCTGCGACAGGCGGGTGTTCATGGCGGTCTGGCGCTCGACCATGACCCGCAGCATGCCGCGCATGATGCCAATGTTGGTGCTCACGAGTGCGTCGAAGTCGTCCTTGCGCAGCTGCAGCAGTCGGATGTCGCTACTCGCCGTCGCCGTGGCCGACCGTGGCGCATTGGTCAGGACGGCCATATCGCCGAAGAATTCGCCAGGACCGTAGAAGGCCAGCACGCGTTCACGGCCCGAGCCGTCAGTGGTGGCGATGCGCACGCGTCCGGAGAGGACGATGTACAAAGAGTCGCCCGGGTCGTTCTGGGCGAAGATCAGGTCGTTTTCGGCCAGCTTCTGCTCCTTGAGCAGGCGGCCAATCTTGTACAGCTCGTCGTCGGTCAGATCCGAAAACAGATCCATCGAGCGCAGCAATTCGAGAACTCGGGCTCCCATGGTTCGCAGGTCCCTAGCTCGCGCGCTTGCCGCGCAGCAGCGACAGCAGGCCACCCGACGGTTTCGTCGCAGCCGGCTTGGGCTGAGCGGGACGTGGGTTGCGATTCAGCAGGCTCAAGCCACCTTTGCGCGTTGACTTGGGTTCAGCCGGAATGACCGCTCGGGTCAGCTTCTCGACGGCCTTGGAAAACGCCGAGCCTGCGCTGGCGCGGGCGAGCGGCTCGCCCTTCGCGGCCGCTTTGTATGCGGCTTCGCCAGCGTGTGGGATCTCGTGCTCCATCTGCTGCTCGAGGGCAGCTTCGAACTGCTCACGGCCGAGCGTCACAAACGGCTGATGATTGTTGAACACGAAGCATACGCGTCCGTTGTCAAGGTGGATGATCTCGCCGAAGACGCGCATGCATTCGCGAACGTCGCGCAGCGTGTTCAGCTCGGGAGTACAGACCAGGATGATCTTCTCGGCCATCTCGAGCGCGGCGATGGTCGGCTCGTCGAAGCCGCTGCCGCAGTCGACGATCGTGGCGCTGAACTGGCGCTTCATCGTCGCCAGCGCGGCACGTACATGCGCGGCGGTGACGGCTTCACCCTCTTCAGGGCGGGTACCGGCGACGAGCACCTGCAGTCCACTCGAGTGGCCCGTGAGATAACGCCCGAGGGTGCGCCGATCGAAGTCGCTCAAACTTTCGGCAGGTACGGCGGCCAGCGACGTCTCGGCTTTCATGCCGAGCAGGGCCGCGGCATGGCCAAAGGTCAGGCTCAGGTCGACCAGGGCGGTGCGCTCGGGCTGTTCGAGCGCCTGGCACAGGGCCATGTTGACGGCCAGCGTGCTCTTACCAGCGCCGCCGCGCGGCGAAAAGACGGCATAGATGCGACCGCCGCCCACGCTGACCGAGCTGCCCGTCTCTTCCGCCAACAGCTGCCGATTCGTTTGCAGCGTGCGCTGCGAGACGACCTTGAGCATCTCGCGCATGATCTGGGTATGGCCGGCCAGCAGGAGGTCAAAGTCGTGCTTCTGCAGCACGAGGACCTGGCTGTCGGTCTCGGCAATCGCCGTGGCTGAGCGCGGCGCGCCCGTCAGCAGCGCCATCTCGCCAAAGAACTGGCCGTCGGTGAAGTAGGTCAGGACCTTCTCGTTGCCGCTGGGATCCATCGTGGACAGGCGGATCCGTCCGCCCGTGACAATGAACAGGGCATCGCCGGGCTCACCCTGGCGACAGAGCAGCTCGCTCTCGGCAAGGCGTCGCTCGCGCAGCAGCTGGGCAATATGCTCGAGCTCCTCCGAGGGTAGAGCCTCGAAGATGTCCATGGTTCGGAGGAGATCGGTTACGCGCATTGCATGTCCAGTGGTTAGTGGTTAGTGGCTAGTGGTTAGCAAGCAGGGCAGCCGAGTATGCGCCAGAAGGGAGAACGCAAACAGGGGCTTTGAGGGGACGGGTATTGCAGTCCTATCTCAGAAAGTCGCGCCGCGCACGCAGATACGACTGCCACAGCCGCACGGCCCATGCCGCGGCGGCGATGCCGATGACAAGTGAAACAGCGCCCAGCTCAGGTGGAGCAATGGTGGGCACGCCGATGGCGGCCACGATCAGCACGGCCAGGCCGACGTTGATGCCGATGAGGGCGATGGCTGTCGCCACGATGGGCACGGCCACTGAGGGCGGGCGTTTCGAGCCGTCCACGTGGGGAGCGATGCTACACTTCGCCGCGTTTGCCCCGACCTGTTGCGTACCTGGTCGTCTTTGTCTCGAGCTGTTGCACGCTCATTCTGGAGTTGGTCGCGGGCCGCATCCTGGCCCCGTACATCGGCGTTTCGCTGTACACGTGGACGAGCATCATTGGCGTTGTCCTGGCCGGTATCTCGCTCGGCAACTACCTTGGCGGGCGGGTAGCCGACCGCTGGCCACAACGGCGCACGCTGGGCATTCTGCTCGCCGCGGGCGGTCTGGCCAGCCTGGCCATCTTGCCGCTGATCAACATCGGGACGGCGATTCCGACCGCGCAGCTGGTCGATCCGTCCAATACGTTGGGCGGCGCGTTGCCGCTCGATCGCGCGGCGATCCTGATCTTGCGCATCGTGGTCATCACCACGCTCATCTTTTTCCCGCCTAGCTTCATTCTGGGCATGGTCTCGCCCGTAGTCATCAAGCTGACCCTGCAGGACCTGGCCCATAGCGGCGGGCTGGTCGGCAAGGTCTACGCCCTGTCGACCCTGGGCAGCATCCTGGGCACATTCGCCACGGGCTTCGTGCTGGTCCAGCTGCTCGGGACGCGCATGATCGTGTTTGGCGTCGGGCTGACCCTACTGCTGCTGGCGATCATCTTCGGTGACTTGCTGCGCGTCGGATCGCGCGCGGCAGCGCCGCTAGCGGCCGGCGTGCTGCTGATCGGACTGCTGGTGCCTGCGCGCAACGTCAAGGCGTACGGCTGCTTCGAACCGAGCCTGCAGCCCGATCGTGTGGACTGCTTCCAACGTTCGATTACGGACGGCTGGGAGCAGGCTGCGAACAACGGCTGCTTACACGAGACGGCGTACTACTGCATCAAAGTCAGCGACCACATCGTCAACTCGAATACCGATCGACTCGTCAAACAGCTGGTGCTCGACCATCTCGTCCACAGCTACAACTCGCTCGAAGATCCCAACTTCCTCGAGTACGGCTACATCAAGGTGTACGCCGAAGTGGCCGACATGCTAGTGCAGCGGCTACCGAACCAGAATCTGCGCATGCTCTACGTTGGCGGAGGCGGCTATACGCTGCCTCGGCACATCGAGGCGACGTACCCGAGCGCGCGCCAGGAGATCATGGAGATCGACCCGGGCGTCACGCAGACCGTGTACGAGAAGCTGGGCGTCGACCCCGCCAAGACCAGGATCGTGACGTACAACTTCGACGGCCGGCTGATGCTCAACCAGCTGCTGCAGACCGGGGCCGGGCAGTACGACCTGATCATCGGCGACGCGTTTAACGACCTGTCGATTCCGTATCACCTGACCACGCGCGAGTTCGACGCCGGACTGAAGCGCCTGTTGAAGCCAGATGGCTACTACCTGGCGCTGGTCATCGACAAGCTGCGCGGCGGCAAGTTCATGCCGGCCTATACGCGGACCGTCATGGACGTCTGGCCAGCGGCGCAGGTGCTGTCCGACGCCGAACCGTGGCAGAGCACATCGCCGAGCACGTACGTCGTCGCCGCGGGTAACGAACCAATCAACCCCGATCTACTGGCCCAAGCGCGTGGCCAGGGCCCGGGCGGGCGCGTGGTCACGCACATCATGCCCGGCGACCTGATGAACCAGTGGCTCACCGAGGCCAACGCGCCCATCCTGACTGACGACTACGCGCCGGTCGACAACCTGATCGCGCCAGTGTTCGCCGAACGCGGCTTCTAGGTTGCAGCGCTCGCCACGTAGGCGCGCAGATCGTCGAGGTGTGCGTAGGCATGCCCGAACGGCCGATCGGGCGCGCCAAGGACGCCTCCCAGTAAGTCGCCCAAGGTCGGCTCGCGCGCGTCTGGCCAGGGCAGCGGCGCGTTCCACTCTGCTTCGGACAAGCTCTGAATGGCCGCCAGGATGGCCTCGTGCGCGCTAGCGGCACGCGACCGAAGCTCGGCCGTGCTCTGCGCTTGTTGCTCGGCCTGGTTTTCCGCGTTCAGCTGATCCGTCTCGACCCCGTCGACCCGAGGTTTCAAACCGCCGCGCACGGCGTCGACGGTGTCCAGGGCCAGCTCCTCCCAGAAGGCGATGTGGCCCATCAGATCCTTGGCCGCCCAGCCGCCGCCGATGGTGCTGGGTCGGCTCAATTGCTCGACGTCGAGCTGGTTGAACAGGCTATCCAGCTCGGCCTGGCCAGCTTCCAGAACGTCGATCGCCTGTGGCCGATGCAGAGCCATCAGCTGCGCCGGCCGATGCTTTTGGCGGCGCGCTCGCTGGCTTCGTTGATTAGCGACTGCAGGCGCGCGATCTCGGCCTGGATCTCGGCCGCGCTGAGCGCATCCGGCGCGTCCGCCGGCGCCGCCTGTTTGGCCTGCAGCTCTTGCATCAGGACCTTGGCTTCCTCAATGCCTTTGGTGAGTTGCAACGACTCCAGCTCGTCCTCGGCGCGCTTGCGCACGGCCATCAGCGACTTTGCTTTGGCGTCCACGTGGGCCATGCGTTCCTCGACGTCGGCCAGCATGGCCAGCACACTGTCGAGCGTGGCGTCGCCGTAGATGCTGAATGTGATGAGTTTGTTGCGCTGCTCGCGAGCGGTACGGCGCTGGTCCTCGAGCGCCCGGTCGCGCGCACTCACGTCGGCCAACAAGAGCCGCAAGCGCGCAATCGTGATGTCGATCTTCTTCAGCGCGGGTGCCGGCGAGCCACCTTCCTGACTCATAGCTTCTCTTATCACCTGGCGCCGAATGGGTAAAGGGGATGACGTATACTGCTCGGCCGACGACCCGGTGGTCATCTACCCAGAGGGTTCAGAAACAACGGGTACTGATAGAAGCGCTGTTAGAGGCCCCCGTCATTCACAACCACAGCGCGCAGTACCAGGAGTAACCGTGAGCATGGCTACGGCTGAGCTGAGTGGGCGCAACCCCCAGAAGCTCGCATTCGTCTTCCCCGGCCAGGGATCTCAGTACGTTGGGATGGGCAAGGCCCTGTATGAAGCGTCCAGCGCGGCGCGGCGTGTCTTCCAGCAGGCGGACGACATCCTGGGGTTCAAGCTGTCCACACTCTGTTTCGAGGGTCCGGCCGACGAGCTCGAAGACACGATCAATGCCCAGCCAGCAATTCTGACCGTTTCACTGGCCTGCCTGGCTGCCATGCGCGAGAAGATGGAGACGCTTGGTCAGAAGTGGCAGCCGCCGCGGTTCGTGGCGGGCCATAGTCTGGGCGAATACACCGCGCTGGTGGCGGCAGGCGCGCTCGATTTCGGCGATGCGCTGCGCCTGGTACGCGAGCGCGGCCGGCTGATGAAAGAGCAGGGCGATCATCGACCGGGTGGTATGGCCGCGGTCATCGGCCTCGAACGTCCAGTGCTCGAGCGAGCGTGCCAGCAAGCCTCGCACGAGACCGGCCGCGTGGTGGGGGTGGCCAATGCCAATTCACCCGAGCAATTCGTGATCTCGGGCGAGCTGTTGGCGCTGGACCGCGCCATCGAGCTCATCAGGGCGGCTGGTGCGCGGACCGTCGTGCCGCTGCGGATCAGCATCGCCTCGCACTCGCCACTGATGCAGCAGGCCGCGGCGCGGCTGGCGGACATCATCGATCGCTCGCCGCTGCGCGATCCACAGGTGCCGGTGGTCACGAACATCGCTGGCCAGGTGCGCACGAGCGCCGAGCACATTCGAGCTGAGCTGGCATCGCAGATGGTGGCGCCCGTCGAGTGGGTGGGATCGGTACGTGAGATGGTCGCGCACGGCGTGGATACGTTTGTCGAGATCGGTCCGGGTCAGGTCCTGTCGCGGCTGATTCGTCGCATCAGTAGCGATGTCAAGGCGATCAGCGTGAATGACGCCGTGGTTGCCCTGCTTGGCCAGCGCGAGGATGCAACTGGGAAGTAGCGCCTTCCGACCGCCGTCTGCGAGCGTACACCGCCGTCAGTGCACGCGCCGGGCGGAAAGATTTCCTTCTCTAAAGAGAAGCAGGACACGGGGTGGGGCGGGCGCCGAACGATCCCAGCCTGCCCGGCGGGCAGACGGTCGGCGGCAGACGGTCGACAGCCCGACGGCAGACGAATGACCGCCGCGTCAGCGACAATGCACCGTGATGGCTGAAGCAGTGCGCCGTGTGGTGGTGACTGGTGTGGGCGCCGTCACGCCGGTCGGCAATACCGTCGGCGATACGTGGAACAACCTGCTTGGCGGGTGCTCGGGCATCGACAACATCACCCTCTTCGACACGAGCGCGTTCAGCGTGAAGATCGGCGGCGAGGTCAAGAACTTCCATCCCGAGGCGCTGATCCAGTCCAAAGAGCTGAAGCACATGGATCGTGGCACCAAATTCGCCATGGTCGCGGCCCGCGAAGCGGCGGCCGATGCCCAGCTCGAGGTCGACCGCAACTGTCCCGAGCGGGTGGGCGTGGTATTCGGCACGGCCGCCGGTGGCGTCGACCGCGTGCTCACTCAGCAGCAGGTCCTGCTGGAGCGTGGTCCGGACCGCGTGTCGCCGATGTTCTTGCCGCATTTCCTGCCCGACTCGGCCTCGGGCATGGTCGCCATTGCCTTGGGCGCTGAAGGGCCGAACATGGCCGTCGCCAGCGCGTGCGCGACGGGTAGCCATGCTGTGGGCGAAGCGTTCAAGACGATTCAGCGTGACGATGCTGACGTCATCGTGGCGGGCGGGACCGAAGCGAGCATGCTGCCGGTTATCTTCGCCGGCTTCATCAACATGAAGGCGCTCTCCGGTTGGCAAGGCGACCCGAAGAAAGCGAGTCGCCCATTCGATGCGCAGCGCGACGGGTTCATCATCAGCGAGGGCTCAGCGGTCTTGATTCTGGAAGAGCTGGAGTATGCGCGGCGGCGCGGGGCCAGGATCTACTGCGAGGTGGTCGGCTACGGTAGCGGCAACGACGCGTTTCACATGGTCCAGCCTAGGGACCAGGGCGCGGGCGCGGCCAAGGTCATGCGCCACGCCTTGCGCGATGCCGCGCGCCATTGCGGGCTACTGCCCGAGGACGTGGGTTACGTCAACGCACACGGGACGTCGACGCCCTACAACGATCGCTTCGAAACGGCCGCGATCAAGGACGTCTTCGGCGAGCACGCTCGGGCGCTTGCCGTGTCGTCGACCAAGAGCATGACCGGCCACATGTTCGGCGCAGCCGGCGCGCTCGAAGCGCTGGTGTGCGTCAAGGCGCTCGAGACGGGTTGGCTGCCGCCCACCATCAACTACGAGCATCCCGATCCCGACTGCGATCTGGACTATGTGCCCAACAAGGCGCGGCGCTGGACGCCGACCGCCGCGATGAGTAACAGCTTTGGCCTGGGCGGCCATAACGCGACCGTCATCTTCCGGACCTTCGGCGATGTACGGTAATCGAGTCGTCGTCACGGGGCTGGGAGCGATCACCCCGATTGGCAATACCGTCGACGAGTACTGGGCGAACCTGCTCAAGGGCGTCAGCGGCGCGGGCAACATCGCCAAGTTCGACGCCTCCGAGCTGCCGGTTCGGATCGCCGCCGAGGTGAAGGACTTCGACGCGGGCAATTACATGGACCGCAAAGCGGCCAAGCGCATGGAACGGTTCGCCCAGTTCTCCATCGCCGCTTCCGGCGAGGCCCTGCGGAGCGCCCAGCTCGAAGTAAATGAGGACAACGCGTGGGACATCGGCGCGGTGATCGCGACCGGCGGCGGTGGCATTGGTGCCGTTGCCGACGAGACCGAAACGCTCGTCACCCGCGGCTGGGAACGGGTGGGGCCAATGATGGTGCCGCTGATGATCGCCAACATGGCCTCGTGTCAGGTGTCGATGCACTACGGCATCAAAGGTCCTGTCGTCACCAACACGGCGGCGTGCGCGGCCGGGGTGTATTCGATGTTCGAGGCGCTCCATTTTCTGCGGCGCGGCGATGCCAAGGCACTGGTTGCCGGCGGCACCGAGTCGGCCATCTTGCGGCTAGCGTTCGTGTCAATGGCCCGCACAGGCGCGCTGTCGCGCCGCAATGACGACCCACAGACCGCCAGCCGCCCGTTCGACAAGGACCGTGATGGCTTCGTGTTCGGCGAGGGGGCCGGTATTCTCGTGCTCGAGACGCTCGCGAGTGCTCGTGAGCGTGGCGCGCACATCCTGGCTGAGCTGGCCGGCGCGAGCATTACCGCGGACGCCTTCCACGTCAGTGCTCCGGAGCCGAGTGGTGAAAGCGCCAAGCGGGCCATTTTGAAGGCCATAAGCGACGCCGACCTGCAGCCTACGGATATCGACTATGTGTGCGCTCACGGCACCAGCACACCGTTGAACGACGCGACTGAGACTAAAGCGTTGAAGCTGGCGCTGGGCGAGCACGCGTACAAGATCCCGGTGAGCTCGGTGAAGTCGATGATCGGGCACTTGCTCGGCGCGGCTGGTGCCCTGAGCGCCGTGGCCACGGTGAAGACGCTCGAGACGGGCTGCATCCCGCCGACGATCAATCAGTTCACCCCCGACCCCGAGTGCGATCTCGACTACGTGCCGTGGACACCTCGTAAAGCCGATGTGCGGAACGTTCTGGTTAACGGGTTCGGTTTCGGCGGCCAGAATAGCGTGGCCGTGTTCAAGAAATGGGAAGACGACTGAGCGGGTCCTTGCGGTAGCGCCGAATCCGTGAGAGATTACGGTCGGTCCGCTAGTGCGGGGGACCACGGAGGGGAGACAACGACATATGGCAACGACTGCGGGGCAGGCAGCCGTACACGATACCGGCGCACCCACGCGAGAGAAGCGCTGTGTCCTGTTCGTGCACGGAGTTGGCGAGCAGCGCAAATCGCAAACGCTGCTATGGATGGGTACGTCACTCGTCGAGTGGGTGATGCGCTGGTGCGCAACGTTCTACCCAGGGCAGCACCCGGCTGTCGGCCGGGTTGAGCTCAGCTTCACACCGAACGACGCCCGTGGACGCGACTCACTCCCGTTCGCGGTGCTGCACCTGCCCGATCAGGACTGGTACCTGGCCGAGGCCTGGTGGGCTGCAAGCAACTACCACCCCGACTTCAACACGATGCTCACGTGGTCGTGGAAGCATCTGCGCGACATCCTGACCCAGATGCGCCGCGCAACGCTCGAGCGTGCGCGCTCGCTGTTTGCGCCAAAACAACACTCCAGCGCACCAAACGCCTTCTGGCGGGCGGTCGATCTCGTCAACTGCTTCGCCGTTGCCATCGTGTATCTCGTTGGCGCAATCGTCGGCTATCCATTGCTGATCACGCTCATGGCCCTGGCTCAGGTGCCTTTCGAGACGGTCCAGAACTTCATCGTCATCAAGTTCTTGCGGCCGCTGCTGACGACGACCGCGGGCGAGTTCAAGATGTACATGGACGACGAGATTCAGGCGGGCAACATCCGCCGACGCATCGCCGAGGCCGCGCAGGACTTACTTGCTCGAACTGGCTGCCAGGACCTGGTGTTGATCGCGCACTCTGAGGGCGCCGTCGTCAGCCTGGGTACGCTCACCGACCCAACCTATTTCCCGCTCGCACAGCGCGTGAAGTTCTTCACGCTTGGCGGCGGCCTGAACAAGTCGTGGCTGATCAACCCCAAGCTGGATCGCATCTTCGGGCCGCTGCGCGGCAACGTCGAATGGACCGACTTCTGGTCGTCCTACGATCCGGTGCCCGCTGGTGGGCTCGATCCCTCGCCGCGCAAGATCACTGACGTGTACCAGCCCAATGGCGTGCCAAGCACGCCCATCAGCGATCAGGTCACCAACAACATGGAGATCCTGACCGATCATGGGGCGTACTTCGACAACGAGGAGCAGATCCTGATTCGCCTGGCGGCTGAGATCAGCGCGCCGAACTACCGCGATTCGGTCTTCTGGCCACGCGACGAGGGCGCCGATCCCGAGGCGTTCCTCCATTCCCGGGTGCGCAAGCGCCGCGTTCGTGTATCCGCACTCGCCCTGTGGCGTGATCTGGCCGTGGCGTTCTGGCTCGGTGCCGCGGTCCTGCCCTGGCTCCTCGGCTGGATGCCCGGCGTGCAGCCGTGGGGCCCTTTGGATCAGGTCCCCGCCACTGCCGGCCTAGCGGGTGTTGTCGTGTCCGCCCTCCGCGCGGTCCGTGACTGGTTGTTCTCGGCGCCCGGCATCTTCGCGCCCCTGGCGAATGTCGGCTCGGCTGTACTGCAGCTACCCGCGTTCGTCGGCCTCGCACTGATGGCGGGTGTGCTGGCGGTGGTGATCTTCCGCGCAGGTCTGTTTGTGTGGTGGTCACCATGGGACCGTAACGAGCGCGCGGCGTTCACCGCGGCCGCCGCGGAGCACAGCCACCGTCGCCTGGCAGGAACCCCTATCTAAAGATAGCTGGCGTCGTTGGGTCGAACACCGTAGCCTCGCGATGGGCGTGTGCGATTGCCACACGCCCACGGAGACCCGTTTTGTCGAGGATCTGGTGTACGTAGTGCTTGACCGTGCCAAGCGTCAGCCCGAGTCGCCGGGCGATCTCCTTGTTGGAGCAACCGGCCGCGACCAGTCCGGCAACCTCGCGTTCGCGCGGCGTCAGACCGGACAGGCTGGTGGTGGTCGTGGGGCGGAGCACGACCATGGCCTGGCCAAGCTCGCTGGTTGCGCCGAAGTCGATCGTGAGTCCGGAGCGCAGGTGGAGGTCGCGCGCCAGCTGGACGACTTCGCGCAAGGAGGTGCCCTCGGCATTCGCCGCGTCGAGCGTGCGCACGACGGCGCGCAACTGGGCGAGCTCGGGCGGGTCGATCACGGGCACTAACGCTACTGTGAGGAGCACCTAATGATCAACACGGCCTCTGCGCGCGACCGCGCTGTCGTCGAGGGCTACCTGGCTTTGATGCAGGCTGGACAGGATGGTCTCGACGACCTGGTCGGGCTCTTCGATCCTGAGGCGGTCTATGTCGAGCCGTTCGCCGGACCGCCAACGGCGCATACGGGCCGGGCCGAGATTCGAGCGTTCTTCACCGTAGCGCTGGCGCAGCATCTGCACGGTGTGCGACTGACACTGGATCGGCTCGACGTGGACGGAGAGCGGCTGCGTTCCGAGTGGACGTGCGAGCTTCAGGGCTTCACGCGTCCGATGCGTGGCTTCGACTTGCTGACGCTGCGTGAGGGGCGCATCATACGCCTGGAGACCACCGTGACTGAGTTTCCAACGCCGGCCAATGCCTGAGGCGCGCGTGCGCGGCCGGGCGCCCTGGCTGGTGCGGTACCTGGTCAACCCGTTGATGTTGCTCACGGGCGGTGTGCCAATTGTGACGGTGCGCGGTCGGCGGAGCGGACGGCGCTATCGTACGCCGATCAATATGGTCGAGCTGAATGGGGTGCGCTATCTGACGTCGCCGCGCGGGGAGACGACCTGGTCATCGAACTTGCGCAGTACGGGTGAGGCGTGGCTGAAGATTCGTGGGCAGGAGCAGCGGTACCGCGGGGTTGAAGTACCACCTGATGAGCGAGCGCCGATCATTCAGGCCTATCTGGCGCGCTGGGGCAAGCAGACACACGGCGACTTCGACCGACTGCCCGATCCCGTGGACCACCCGACGTTCAGGCTCGAATTGGCAGACTAGCTCAGCCGCCGGCGTGGGCCGGTAGGAACATCAGCACATCGCCAGGCTGCAGCGGCGCATCCAGGCCACCGCGCAGGTCCAGCAGCCGATCGTTGAGGACGACTTCAACATGTTCGGGCAGACGCTGCTTGTCGGCCTCGTAGAGCAGCCCGAGCCGCTGGTCCTCGTCGACAAGCCGCGCCAGCACTGTTCCGACACATTCGCCGCTTGCGATTGGCACCCTGACCAGCGTGCGTGTGCCGCGCCGCGCCCCGAGCGTTGCCAGCCGGTCGGCCAGGAAGCCATGCAATTCCAAAGTCACCGACCCCTGACCCCCAATCCCTGACCCCCAATCAGACGTCGCGGCCACCGTCCACTTCGAACGCCGTCCCGGTGACCATCTCGGCATCGCTCGAGGCCAGAAAAACGGCCGCGTTAGCCAGATCCTCTGCGCGGTTCAAGCGACCCCAGGGAATTGTGGCGATGAATCGCTTGCGACCTTCGGCTTCATCCTGACCAGGGCCGATGAAGCTGGGCAGCATCGGCGTATCTGTTGCTACGGGGCAAAGCGACACAACGCGGATCCGATGCGGCGCCAACTCCACCGCCAGGGTCTTGGTCAGGTTGATGACGGCGGCCTTCGACGCGTTGTACACCGCGAGGCCTGGCCGTGGCCGTATGCCCGCGGTGCTGGCCGTATTCAAAATGACACCGCCGCCGTTCGCCTTCAGGTGCGGAATCGCCGCGCGGCAGCCGTAGAAGACGCCGCGCACATTGACGTCGAAGATCAGGTTGTACAGGTCATCCGTTGACTGCTCGAAGGGCGTGAATGCCTGCGGCACACCGGCGTTGTTGAACAGCACGTCGAGCTTGCCGAAGCGATCTACGGCGATCTGAACCATGCGCTGCACCGCACCGTAGTCGGTCACGTCGACTTCCACGGCTTCGGCCTGGCCGCCGTCGGTTTCGATCTGATCGACCGTCTTGCGCGCGGCTTCGGCGTTCACGTCGGCGACCACCACACCCGCGCCTTCATGAGCAAATGCCAAGGCTGAGGCGGCGCCGATGCCGGAACCGGCGCCGGTGATCACCGCGGCTAGACCTTGCAGGCGGCCCATGCCGCTAGGTGTCGAGGGCTTTCAACACCTGATCCGCGTGGCCCTCGACTTTGACGTTTGGAAACACCGCCTTGACGGTGCCGTCGGAGCCGATCACGAACGTCGTGCGCGCGATGCCCATGTACTCGCGGCCCATGAACTTCTTCTGCTGCCAGACGCCGTATTGATCGGCCACGGCATGGCCCTGGTCGGCCAGCAGCGGGAACGTCAATCCGAACTTCTCGCGGAACTTCTTGTGCGAGCGAATGTTGTCCGTGCTCACGCCCAGGATCTCGGCGCCGTGCTCCTGAAACATGTTGCGCAAATCGCGGAAGCTGCACGCCTCGGCCGTGCAGCCCGGCGTGTCGTCGCGCGGATAGAAATAAAGCACGACGGCCTGCTTGCCCTTGAAGTCACTCAAACTGATGTCGCGACCCTCGGTCGATGGCAGCGTGAACTGCGGCGCTGACTCGCCGACCTGAGGGAGTCGAGGTTCAGTGGTCGTCACGCGGGCTAGGATAACTTTTCGAGCCATGGCACCGAGACGGATTCTGGGCCTGGGCGTCCTCGCCAGCGGCGTGGTGTGCCCCTGTCACGTGTTGCTCGGCCTGGCCATGTTGCTGACCGGCGGCGCCGTTCTCTCGCCCGCCGCGCAGGACGGCCTGCACGCCATCTACGTCCCCGGTGCAGTGCTAGCTGGCGCCGCCTTGTTCGGCCTGAAACGCCGCTAGGCGGCGTTGCGGACGGCGAAGTACTTGACTTCGGGGTGGTGGACGACCAGCGCGGCGGTGCTGTGCTCGGGGTCGAGATTCCCAGACAGGCTCAAGGTCAGGCCGATCTCGGACTCGGCGTTCAGCAGGGGCAGGACCTTGCGCTGCTCTTCGAGGTCGGGGCAGGCGGGGTAGCCCCAGCTGAAACGGAGCCCCTGGCCCGACGGCAGTGAAAGCTCGGTGCGGGCCAGCGAGTGGGCATAGTCAGCCAGGGCTTCGGCGGTGCCGGAAGCCAGGCCGTTGACGTACAGCATGCGACTGTAGTCGCCACTCTGTTGCAGCTCCTCGACGAGGGCGCCCGCCCGCCCGCCCGCGGAAACTGCCTGCAGCACCAGTACGTCCTTCTCACCAGACGACACGGATCGAAAGTAATCGGCCAGGCATAGGCGTTCGCCGTCGGCCTGCCGCGGGAAGTCGAGCCGCGTGAGCTCCACATCCTGCCGAGACGGATCGAACACGATTAGTTGCTGGCCGTCAGACTGGACCGGGAAGTAGCCCGAGACGATCAACGGCGCCAACCAGCCTTCGGCCAGCGCCGAGGCCTGCAGCTCGGCCAGCTCCGGCTCGAAGATCTCGTGTACGATGCGCTCGTACTCGGCACCCTTGGCACGATGGCCGCCCCAGTGATGGCGGTACAGCGTGTTGAAGTCCAGATGCTGCCAGACCGCCCGCAGGTCAGCCGACACACGCCGAGCGCCCCAGAACGGCGGCACCGGCACAGCCACATCGCGCCGTGGCCCAGCCCCAGGTCGCGGCGTCACGCGCGCCACGATCGGTGTCTCCACACGATCGCGTTCGGCCTCAATCTCCGTGCGTACCTGCTGCACCAGACCGTCGCGCTGCGAAGGATTGGTCAGTACGTCCATCGTCGACAGGCCTTCGAAGACGTCCTTGCAGTAGAAGACAGCGGGCTCGTAGATGCGCTTATCAGGCAATACAGCAGCTCGACGGCCGAAGGCGCGGTTGATTGCGGCGCCGCCGATCAGCACGGGTAGGTGCAGGTTCCGACGGTCTAGTTCCTCAATACAGAGCGGCATTTGCTTGGATGTGCTGACGAGCAATGCCGAAAGGCCAATTGCGTCGGCCTGATGTTCGATTGCCGCCTCGATGATGGTATTCACCGGCACTTGCTTGCCCAGATCGTGCACGGTATAGCCATTGTTCGAAAGAATAGTGATCAGCAACGATTTGCCGATATCGTGCACGTCGCCGTAGACCGTGGCTACGACAATGCTGCCCTTGCTGTAACCGGCCTGCTTTTCCAGATATTGCTCGAGGTGCGCGACGGAGCGCTTCATCACCTCGGCGCTTTGCAGCACGAACGGCAAGATCAGCTCGCCCGCGCCGAAGCGATCGCCAACATCTTTCATGGCCGGCAACAACACGTCGTTCAGCACCCCGACGGAGGCTTCAGAACGCGTAACAGCATCGGTCATGCGCGCTGCGATGGCCGCGTCGAGCAGGTCTTCAACGCCTTCCTTCTTGCGATGCAGGATGCGCTGATGGATCCGCTCGTCGACCGGCAGGTCGATGTCGGCGTCGGCTGACGATTCCTTCGACTGCACTTCGACCCCCTCGAACGCGGCCAGAAAACGCGGCAGCGCATCTTCGCGACGGTTGTAGATGAGGTCCTCGGCCAGAGCGCGATGTTCGGCGTCGATCTCAGCGTACGGCGTCAGGTGCGACGGGTTGACGATGGCGAGGTCGAGCCCGGCCTGGACACAGTGGAACAGAAACGCGGAATTGAGCACGCCGCGCGCGGCCGGCGAGATGCCGAACGAGACGTTCGACAGCCCAAGCAGCGTGAGCACCCCCGGCAGCGCCGCTTTGACGCCGCGAATCGCCTCGATGGTTTGATGCGCGTCGTCGCGCAAGTCCTCCTGGCCAGTTGTGACCGGGAAGGTCAACACATCGAAGATCAGGCGCCCTGGCTCGAGGCCATGTTCGCCACACGCGATGCCATGGATGCGTTTGGCAATCTCGAGTTTGCGCTCGGCGGTATGGGCCATGCCCACCTCGTCGATGGTCATGCCGACCACAGCCGCGCCATGCTGCTTGGCCAGCTCGATCACCCAATCGGCCTTTTCGCGGCCCGCCTCGAGATTGAACGAGTTGATGATGGCTCGGCCTGGATAGGCCTCGAGCGCCGCCTTGAGCACGTCGCGCTCGGTGCTGTCGATGACCAGCGGGGCTTCGACCGATGACCTGAGGCGTTTGATGACCT
>DASXRR010000451.1:0-1680 GCA_036506475.1 Chloroflexota bacterium | reverse complement strand
ACGTAAAACCCGACTCAAACTGCGCGCGCGTCACTGGCATCGAGCTGGTACTCCTCTACTTGATCCAACAAGTCTGCCGCATCGGCCATTCCCCATGCTCGCTGGCCCACGCCGGCGGTGCTTTTCGCCCATGCCCGGTTGCACCGTCAGCTTCCTCGCGCTGCGCGCGCCGTCCGGCCGCGTGACGGAGGTTGAAGCCGAGGTGTGCGCCTGGCATGAGCGCCGGTGCCGTGGGCGGGCCAGCTTCCTCGCGCTGCGCGCGTCCGGGACGCGGGGAGTTCGGAAAAGGCAGCACGCTGTAAATGGTGGCGCTTGCCGCCAGAATGCGGCTACCGGCGGGCGGCGTGAGACGACAATGACTAGCGGCATGACCGCGCATGACACGCGGCCGCGGGTATTGATCGTGCCGGGGCTGAATGGGCATCCCGGGTTGTTGATGCGCCAGGCGCCGGTGCTCTTTCCGGGCTGGCACTCAACCGCGTTCAACCATCACCTCGATACGGCGGAGGGCGGCGTGGATGGGCTCGCGGAGCGAGCGCTGGCGAGCCTCGAAACAGACGAAGAGGTGTTCGTGTGTGGCGAGTCGTTTGGCGGCACGGTGGCATTGACACTGGCGCACCAGCATCCTGACCGGGTCCGTGGCCTGATTTTGTTCTCGACGTTCGGCTGGCACCCATCCAACCTGGCTCGGCGCGGTGCCGCGGCGCTCGCGGTGTGGAGTTTCCTTGGCCATCGCGTCAACACGCCGGCCTACCAGGCGGGCCGGCTCGTCTCGGTACCGACCCAGCTCGGGCTGCGCTTTCCAGCCGATCTGTTCAGGGACTACATCCAGCGCCCGCGCGCCCACGTGGCGGCATATCGGGCCAAGGCCGAGCTCTCACTGAGCTTCGACGCCCGACCGTGGCTGGCCAGCATCACCATCCCGACGTTCGTGCTAACCGGTCTGTGGGACCCGGTAGTGCCCGTCTCAGCCGGCCGCGAGCTCGCGCGCACCATGCCCGGGGCGGAGCTGCACCAGTTACCAGGTGGCCACCTGGTCCACCTGGTGCAGTCGCGCCGCGTTGGCGGGCTCATCCAGGCATGGGCACGCGACCTGCATTGAGCCGCGCCAACGCATGCGCTGGGAGTCGTGGCTCTTGCGCCTGGCCCTGGCCGGGCTGGCGATCTTCCAGGTAGTCACCGGCAATCCCCAAGGCGCGTTCGTCGCCGCCGAGGGCGCGGTCGTGGCGCTCATCCCGCGGCTGGTCGAGCGCCTCAGCAAAACCGAAGTCCCGCGCTCGATGGAGGCGTTGTTCGTCTTCGGCATCGCACTACAGTTCGTGTCCGAGTCGCTCAAGCTGTTCGAGCAGTTCACGTACTGGGACAAGATCGTCCACCCGACACTGGTTGCGCTCACCGCCTGGCTGTCCGCCTGGTTGCTGCTCGGTTACCGCGACGCCTTCCGCAAGCGGCTGCCGGTGCACGTGATCGCCGCCGTCGGCCTGCTGCTGGGCATCGCCGTCGGCGCGACCTGGGAATACGTCGAGTTCGCCTCGGACTGGTTCGGCGACGCTGACCTGCAGAAGTCGAACGCCGACACGATGACCGACTTGATCTCGAACGACGTCGGTGCGTTCGTCGCGTTGCAGTTCAGCCTGCGGCTGTACGGCTACCTGAGACGGGACGAGTGCACCCAAGCGG
>DASXRR010000450.1:0-66564 GCA_036506475.1 Chloroflexota bacterium | reverse complement strand
CCGGTCTTATACCACCAGTCGAGACCAGCGGCCAAACCGCGTGCTACTTGGTCTCGCGGTGCTCGGTGTGCTTCCTGTCCCGCGGGCAGAACTTTTGCAACACGAGCCGGTCCGGATCGTTGCGCTTGTTCTTTTCGGTGTGATAGTTGCGCTCTTTACACTCGGCACACGCCAGCGTAACGAGCACCCGATCTGCTTTCTTTGCCATGGTTTGAAGTCCTTCAGTGGTTGCGCAAGAGGGTAGAGCCGAGAGCCCAAGGTGAGGATCGAACTCACGACCTCACCCTTACCAAGGGTGTGCTCTACCACTGAGCTACTTGGGCGCAGGCGTGCCAGTCCACGCTATTTTAGCGGGTGCTGGCACCGACATTCGAACGATCGCGTACGGCACCCCCGCTCTGGTGGTGGGGACAGGATTCGAACCTGTGTACTCCTTCCGGAGGACGGTTTTACAGACCGTTGCCATTAACCACTCGGCCACCCCACCGGGTTTGCGCGAGATCGTGAATTCTACGGTACGTGCGGCGGCGGGCGCAGATCGCGAGCGCCATCTGCCGCCTGTCGCCTGGACGTCGAGGCCGCCCTGGCGCAGCATGGTTCACCCCGCCTGAGGTGAGATCCTGCGAGTGCCCGACCAGCTGTGGGAACGAGCGCGGCCGCGACGGAGCGCACCGTCCGCGGCGTAGGAGAAGGACTCACAGGTGCCGGCGAGGTGAGCAGGCGGCGCGCCACACTTCAGAGGAAGACCACTTCGGTCGACCCTTAGAACGTGGATCCCACGCGTATGCCCCTGCCAACCGGAGTCGTGACGTTTCTGCTCACCGACATCGAAGGCAGCACCCGCTTGTGGGAACGCGAGCCCGAGGCGATGGGCAAGGCGCTGGCGCGGCATGATGCGATCGTCACTGCCTGCGTACGCCGCCAGAACGGCAGCGTCGTCAAGAGCAAGGGCGAGGGTGACAGCGTGTTCGCCGTCTTCCACCACGCGCGCGACGCCGTCAATGCCGCGTTGATCGTGCAGATCGCGCTGGGCATGGAGCAGTGGCCGACCAGCAAGCCAATTTCGGTACGAATGGCTATTCACACGGGCCAGGTCGACCTGCGCGACGGCGATTACTACGGGCCAACGGTCAATCGCTGCGCACGGCTGCGCGCGCTGGCCAAGGGCGGCCAGGTGCTGATCTCGGGCGTGACCGCGCAGCTGGTGCGCAACCAGCTGCCCAGCGGCGCTGGCCTCAGCGACCTGGGCACGCACCAGCTCAAGGATCTGGCGGCGCCCGAGCGCGTGTGGCTGTTCACCCACGCGCAGATGCGCGCTGCAGTCGTCGCCGAAGCCGAGCCGGTGGCTCCGACCCGTACCGCGTACCTGCTGACCGACCACACGAATCGCACCGCCGATGGGCTCGAGTGGGGCGCGGGTGTCGCGCATTCGACGTCCGAGCTAGGGGGTGGCGAACGTTTCCGCTGCTATTCGACGCCCAAGTTGGCGGCGCTGTTCAATCCACTGCACGACCGTGTGCGACTGCCTCGGCTGTGGGAGGTCGTGGCGGACCATGAGATTGCGCCTGGCGAAGGCATCGTCGAATCTGACCAGGTTCGCGGAGTGCGCCAGGTGCCGCTGCCGCCGGCGAACCCTGTGGACTATGCGCGTTTTTCGGTGCTGTGCGCTCAGGCTGCATTTGCTGTCGGCACCGACGCGGTCGAGTTCTCGCAGTGGGCCGAAAGCTGGCTGGCGGGCCTGGACAACTCAGGCGTGGCGGCGCGGGCGATGGCCGATGCCATGGAGTCGGCCTCGGATCGAGGCAGCGGGGTGGCCCAGCACGAGGAGCTCATGGCCGCCAATGCAGCACGCGCCGCGCTGCATGCGGCGCGCACGGCGTGGATGGTCGGCCGAGCCCGTGACGAGGAGATCGCGCGCTGCGCCGAGCTGGCGGCCGAAGCCGTCGGCCTGGCGCTGCACCGAACGCACCTGGACCTGCCCGAGGTGGCCGAACGGGCCCTTCAGGGTTCGTCGGCACCTGCACTCTCGCTCCGCTGACCTGATTGCGCGGCCGTATACTTCACGGCGCTGGCCGGCATAGCTCAGGGGTAGAGCACCGCTCTTGTAAAGCGGGTGTCGAGGGTTCGAATCCCCCTGCCGGCTCCCGCTCGCGCCTGACGGTCTGAAATGGCCGTCCACTACCTCGATTGAGGGCCCTGAAAGTCGGCGTCAACGAGTGGCAGCTCGCGCACAGCAGGCGCAAGTTGTCAGGCGAGTTGTCGGCGTAGTTGCCATTGAGGTGATCGACCTCGAGTGGCACTCGCCCGGTCGTAGGATGGCGTTCGGCCCAGCCACAGCGTGAGCACTGTTCGCCGTAGACCAGCAGAAGGTAGCGCCGGACATGGCCCGAGACTTTGCCGATCGACCCGCCACTGACGGCGCCGCTAAGCCAAAGCGCAATGTAACGGTCGTACTGGGTCGCATGCTGACACGCGTTGCTGCAGTACTTGCTGCTGGTGCGCCCGATGGGCTGTACGCATCGGATGCAGGTCCTGACTGAAATCGACCGCGCGCGAACCATGGCGGAAGTGTAAGGCCATTTCCGAACATGCGTTCTGATTTCTTTTTTGGGGCCGTCAGCGGGTTGTGTCGAGGCCGTCGCCGAGCAGGTTGATGCCGAGAACGGTGACCAGGATGGCCAGGCCCGGGAAGACAGCGGTCCACCAGGCGATGCGGAACACCTCGCGGCCTTCAGCGAGCATCGTGCCCCAGGCGGGCGTCGGTGGCTGGACACCCAGGCCCAAGAAGCTCAGCGCAGCTTCGGCCAGGATGAGCGTGCTGACGTTGACCGTGGCGATGACGACGACCGACGGCAAGATATTGGGCAGGATGTGGCGAACGAGAATGCGCACGTGTCCGGCACCGCAAGCGCGCGCACCCTCGACATAGTCCTTCTCCTTGACCGACAGAGTGGTTCCGCGGACGACGCGCGCATACTGGACCCACGTCACCAGCCCCAGCACCAGCACCACGTTCAAGAGTGACTGGCCGATCACAGCCATGATCGCGATGACCAGGAAGATCGGCGGAAACGACAACTGGACGTCGACCAGGCGCATGATCGCATCGTCGACGAAGCGGCCGAAGTAGCCAGCAACAAGGCCAAGTGAGACGCCCAGCGAGCCGGCGATGAGCACGCCGCCGCCGCCTACGAGCAAGCTGGTACGGGCACCAAACAGAATGCGGCTGAGCAGGTCGCGCCCCAGATGGTCGGTACCCAGCAGGTACGACGGGTCGGCGCGCGCCTGCCAGAAGGGCGGCAACAGCACTTTGGGCAGCTGCTGATCGCGGTAGTCGTGGGGAGCAAGGATGGGCGCGAAGACGGCCAGCAGCACCACCAGGCCAACGATGCCCAGGCCCACGACCAGGGCCGGATTACGCATACCGAATGCGTGGATCGAGCGAGCTATAAAGCAGGTCCACGGCGAGATTGATCAGCACGAAAAACAGCGAAATGACCAGCACGATGGCGCGCACCAGCGGCAGGTCGCGGCTGTTGATCGACTGGACCAGCAGGAAGCCCAGGCCGGGGTAGGCAAAGACCGACTCGACGACCACCGAGCCGCCCAACAGTGCCCCGAACTGCAGCCCGAGCACGGTGACCGTTGGGATCAGGCCATTGCGCAGCGCGTGCCGGTAGTTCACGGCGACCCAGCTCAAGCCTTTGGCGCGCGCGGCGACGATGTAGTTCTGGCGCAGGATGTCGATCATCGTCGCGCGCACCAGGCGACTCACCAGTCCAACGCTGTACGCCGAGAGCGTGATCGCCGGCAGCACGAGGTGCTGCCAGGTGCCCGCGCCCGAGGCGGGCAGCACGCGCAGTGCGTCGGCAAAGACAAGAATGCCGATCAGGCCGAGCCAGAAGGCGGGCGTCGAAATGCTCAGCAGGGCAACGCCAGTGGCGATGACGTCGGTCAGGCGCCCGCGGCGCGTGGCGGCCAGGACGCCCAGCGGAATGGCGACCACGATAGCGATCAAGATGCTCGCGGTCGCCAGGAGCAAGGTATGTGGCAGGCGCTGCAGCACGAGCTCCATGGCGCTGGTGCGGTACTTGAACGATTGGCCCAGATCGCCCTGCACCGCCCGCTCGACGAAGCGCGCGTACTGCACATAGAGTGGCTGGTCGAGGCCGAAGCCGCGGCGGATGTTCTCGACGTCTTCGGCGCGGGTGTCAGGCGGCACCAGAGCGCGCACGGGATCGCCGGCCAGATAGATCAGCGCAAATGCCAGGATGCTGACCGCGACCAGCACCAGCACGGCCTGCAGCAGTCGGCGGACGAGGTAGGTCGTCACGGCAGCGCGCCGTATGTCACCTGGCTGCCCAGCAGAGTGGCTACGATCGGGATGTTTTTGATCTCGGTCTGGGGACAGGTCAGCGGATCGCCATCGAGGATGACCAGATCGGCTAGCTTGCCGACTTCGAGCGAGCCCTTCAACTGCTCTTCGTGCGTCAGGTACGCACCAGCAACGGTGTACATGTGCAGCGCTTCGGTGCGCGAAACGCGCTCGCCAGGGCCGACGATGCCCGCGGCGAGTGTTTCGCGGGTGACCAGCGATTGGATGCCCAGCAGCGGCTCGAACGGCACCACGTCGCTGCCCGCGGCGACCACCAGGCCACGATCCAACCATGTTCGATGGGGCGACGCATGCTGCATACGAGCCTCGCCCCAGCACGCGCGCATCGTCGGCGCGAACGCGTAGACCAGCAGCTGTTGGGCCGAGATGACCACGCCCAGCTTTCTGGCGCGCTCCATGGCCGATGGACTGGCAAACACGGCGTGCATCAAGGACCAGCGGCGGCCGCTGATAGGACGTTCCCGGTCGGCCGCTTCCAACGCATCCAGCGCCAGGTCGACCGCGGCATCGCCGACACAGTGGACGCCGACTTGCCAGCCGTTACGGTTGGCCAGGCACACCGCCTCGATCAGGGTGTCCCGCGGCACAGCCTGGACACCGTGAAAGGTCGGATCATTGGCGTAACCGTCGTGTAGCCAGGCGGTCTCGACGAAGCCGTCGACGAACAGCTTGAGCTGGCCCAGCCGCAACGTTTCATCGCCAAAACCCGAGCTCGGGCCGAGCGCATCTACTTTCGCCAGCAGCTCCTCGCGCGACAGCGACAGCGGCACGCTCATGTCCAGAATCGTCGTCATGTTGGTGCGCAGCGTGAATGCGCCTTCAGCCCACAGCTCCACGTACGCGCGTTGGGCATCCGGCAACAGCGCCGGGTCGACGACACTGGTCACGCCAGCGCGGCTGAAGAGCTTTTGACCGTGCTGGATGGCGCGCCGTTTGGCGCTGGCATCGGGCTTCGGCAACAGGCGCTGGACCAGGGCGAACGCAGGTCGCTGCAGTAAGAGGCCGGTCAGCTCACCGCTGACAGGGTCGCGGTTGAACTGGCCGCCGTCGGGCTCTGGGGTGTGCTCGTCGATACCCGCCAGCTGTAAAGCAAGTGAGTTGCACACGGCGAAGAAGCGCGTGCCGCGCGGCAAATAGACGGGATGATCGGGCGCTGCGGCGTCGAGCTCGCGGCGGGTTGGAAAGCGCTTCTCAGCCAGCGCGGTTTCGTGCCACATGGCCGAGCCCTCGACCCACTCGCCTTTGGGCGTCGACCTCGCGCGCTCGCCAACAGCACGCAGCACGTCGGCGATCGAGCGGCATGGCGCGAGATTCACTTTCTGCAGCTCGTGGCCGACCTGCGAGACGTGCGCATGGGCGTCGATGAACCCGGGCAAGACCGTGCGGCCTGCGAGATCCACGTGCTGTGCACGTGGTGCGGCGGCGCGGACCTCGCTTGACGAGCCGACCGCCACGATCCGACCGTCGCCGATAGCGAGCGCCTTGGCACGCGGTTGGGCCGCGGCCATGGTCAGGACGTTCGCGTTGTCGAAGACGAGTTCAGGCCGAATGCGGATCATGCCGCACGATCTGCCCGTCGTGCATGACGAAGCGCAGGTTGCGCAGGTTCGAGATGCTCACGGTCGGGTCGCCATCGACGGCGATCAGATCGGCCAGCTTGCCCGCTTCGACCGTCCCCTGTCGATTCGCAACGCCGAGCCACTCGGCCGGTTTGATCGTCGCCACCCGCACCGCCTGGAGCGGCGTCATACCGGCCTCGACGTAGAACTCGAGCTCACGCACCGTCGCCGTGGTGCCTTCGTACGGCTCGGCCGGCATCATGTCCGTGCCCAGCGCGATCTGCACCCCCGCCTGGATCGCACCCTGCAGGGCCGCGAAGTGCAGCTTGCCTGCCTCGAGCGCCTTGCGGATCATCCACTCGGGCGCGCCGATCTTGTGGAAGAACTCCTCGCAGCGCGAGACGACGATGGTCGGCACATACCACACGCCGCGCTGGACCATCAGCGCGATCGTCTCGGGATCGAGGAAGTAGCCGTGCTCGACGCAATCCAGGCCACACTCGATCGCATCGCGGATCGCACCCGATGGACCAGCGTGGGCGGTAACTTTCTTGCCCGAGCCATGGGCGGTGTCCATCACCGCGCGCATCTCGTCCCGCGACAGCTGGGCATCACGGATCGCCTCGTGCTCGCCGGCGATGCCACCCGAGATGCAGATCTTGATCAGATCGGCGCCGGCCTTGAGCTGCAAGCGCACCTTCTTGCGAAAGTCATCGGCACCGTCGGCCTCGATCGTGCCCGCCCGGGTGTGACCGTGTCCGCCGGTGGCGATGACCGCCATACCGGCCGTGAAGATGCGCGGACCCTGGGTTTCGCCACTGGCAATCGATGCTTTGAGGGCAAAGTCGGCATGCTTGCGCTCGCCGACCAGGCGGACCGTCGTGATGCCCGCGCGCAGCGTCTCACGGGCGTTCTGGGCCATGCGCAGGGCGTGCGCGGCTTCCGTCTCGTTGACCAGGCGGTCGCCAGCGATGCCGGGCAGGATCAGTCCGAAGTGGACGTGCATGTTGGCCAGACCAGCCATGACATAGGCGCCGTTCAGATCGACTTCGTGCGCTGCCTGCTGCTTGAGCTCGTCGCGTACGCCGACGGCCCGAATCGTGTTGCCGTCGACCAGCACGCTCGTGTCGAGGCGCGCACTATCCGTCACGCCGTCGATCACGGCGCAATTCGTCAGCAGCGTCGCCATCTACGACGTCAGCGACCAGTTGGTCACGATGATGTAAGGATCGGGCCGCGCCTCGAAGCCCTGCAGGCGCGAACGCAAGCCATACGTGTCCTGCTGGGCGTACAGGAACAGCCACGGCGCGTCCTGCTGGATCTGCTGGTTGACCTGCCTGAAGAGCATCTCGCGTACGCCGCGGTCGAGCGTTTTGTTGGCCTTGTCAATGAGATCGGCCACCTGGGCGTTTTCGTACGCCTGATAGAACGCGCCACCGGTCTTGAACGCGCGCGGAAACGCGATTTCCGTGGCTGGTTCGACCGACCCAATCAGATAGAACTGTGATGTATGTCCGACGATCTTCTGCACAAGCGCCGGATATTCGGGCAGATTGAGCGTGATATTCAGCCCAACTTTGTTCAGCTGGCCGACGATTGCTTCGGCGACGGCTTTATCGTTGAGGTAGCGGCCATTCGGCGCGTCAAGTGTGGCTTCGAAGCCGTTCGGAAAACCAGCCTCGGTCAATAACTGCTTGGCTTTGGCCGGATCGTATGGGTATGGCTTGAGGTCTGGATCGTGGCCCAGCATGCCTGGTTTGGTGGCCGAAGCAAGCCGCGTCCCAGCACCACCCAGGACGAACTGGATGATCTCGTCGACGTTGACCGCATGATTCAGCGCCTGGCGCACCTTCGGGTTGTCGAAGGGCTTCATGGCCATGTTGAACATGATCGTGATCAGGATGCCGGGCACCTTCTCCAGCTTCATGTCCGGGCCAGAGACCTGGTCCATCAGCTGCGGCGGAATGTTGGCGATCAGGTCGGCCTCGCCCGTGCGCAGTGCGACGATCCGCGTTGACGCCTCGGTGACCGGCTTCCAGATCAGTTTCTGGATCTTCGCCTTCGTCCCCCAAAAGTCCGGATTGGCCTCCATGACCAGGCGCTCGCCCGGGACCCACTCGACGAAACGATACTGGCCCGTGCCGATGGGCTTCTTGGCCACCTGATCGCCCGCGGCCTGAACCGCCGTTGGCGACATCATGAATGCGTTCTGGATTGCCGTCAGGGTCGCCGCGAATGGCCCATCGGTGGTCAGCTCGAGCGTGGCATCGTCAACCACTTTGACGGCCGTGATGGGCTTCAAGACCGCGGCTTCGGGGTTCTTCGTGTTCGGGTCGACGAAGCGTTCCAGGCTGTACTTGGCTACCGACGCATTGAACGGCGAGCCATCGTGGAACTTGACGCCCTGGCGCAGCTTGAAGCGCCACGTGGTGTCGTTGGGTGTTTCCCACGAGGTTGCCAGCGCCGGCTGTGGCGCGAGCTGCGGGTCCAACACGACCAGCGTGTCGAACATCGCCTTCATCATGCTCCGTGAAAACGCGTTGGTCGTGACCAACGGATCGAGTGACTCAGCATCGACGCCCAGCACCAGCGTCGCCTGGCCAGTCGCCGCGGCGGCCGGCTTGGCGGCTGGCGCTGCCGTTGGAGCGGCCGTGGCTGGCGGTGCGGCAGCCGGCGCGGTGGTCGGTGCTGCGGCCGCTGGCGCCGTAGTCGGCTTAGCGGCGGCAGGCGGTGCGGTTGGGGCAGCAGCTGGCGCGGACGTTGGCGTCGCGGGCACGGCGGCCGGTCCGCACGCCACCAGTAACCCGGCCCCGGCACCGAGGCTGACCAGACCAGCTAGACGCAGGAATTCACGACGGCTCGAAACGCGGGCACGGGCCATGGCAACCTCTCACACGACGCGACGGACGCGGCGCTCAAGAATACCGGCCCTCGCGCGGGCCTGTCGTGGCGCTCGGGTTAGAGACCGACGGACTGCAGCGCTTCGCGCAGCACGTTGTACGAGTTCAACAAGCCGGTTTTCTCGTCCGCCGAGAGCGGTGGCGGGACCACCGCGACCCGTCCTTGCTTGCCGATGATGCACGGCAGCGACAGCGCGACGTCGCGCATGTCCAGAAACTCGCCATTCAGCCGGGTCGAAACAGGCAGCACCTGATGGGTGTCGTACGCGATCGCCTTGACCAGCTCGACGATCATCGGCGCGACCGCGTAAAACGTGCCGCCCTTCTTCTTGATCACCTCGGCGCCGCCGAAACGCGTGGCGTGGATAACCTCGTCGACCATCGCCTTCGAGTAGCCCGGGAACTGCTCGAGCGGAATGCCCGCGACGGTCGCACCGCTGAGGTAGGGGTACTGACTGTCGCCGTGCTCGCCGAGCATGTACGCGTAGACCTGGCTCGGATTGACGTCGAGCCGATCGGCGAGCAGCGAGCGCAGCCGCGTCGAGTCGAGCAGCGTCCCGGTGCCGATCACGCGCTCCGACGGGAAGGCGCCGTGGACGGCGGCTTGATAGGTCAACACGTCGGCGGGGTTGGCGACCATGATGATGAACGCGTTTCCGGCGTACTTGGACAGCGTGGGCAGCACGTTGTCGCGCAGGTTGTCGACGTTCTTCTTGAGCAGGTCCAGCCGCGTTTCGTCGGGCTTGCGCGGGATGCCCGCGGTGATGATGACGAAGTCGGCCCCGGCGCACGCATCGTAGTCGGGTCCACTGAACGTGATGCGATGCGATAGGTGGGTGCCGTGCAGCATGTCGAGCATTTCGCCTTCGGCGCGCTCGGTGACCACGTCGACGACGGCGAGCTCCTGGGCAACGCCGTCGAGCACAAGCTGGAACAGCGTCGTCGCGCCAACGCGGCCCGCCCCGCCGACCACTGCGATCTTCATCGCAACTCCTTACACAGCGACTGGTGTGAGCCTGGTGTGCAGCGCCTGGTGCTGTCTGCGTATAGCGTCCGGCAGGCGGTCGCCGAACTTGCGCAGGAATTCGCCCTGGTCCTCAACCTCGCGCAGCCAATCTTCACGGTCGACCGCGAACAGTGTCTCGGCGTCGCTCTTGGAAAGACCGAGGTCTTTGGCGCCGATCGCTTCAGGCGTGGGCACGACGCCCACGGGGGTTTCGTGTCCCGTCGGCGTGCCGTTGCGTGAGCCGCGGACCTGCTCGCGCACCCAGCGCAGCACACGCATGTTCTCGCCGAAGCCCGGCCAGATGTAGCGCCCCTGATCGTCGGTGCGGAACCAGTTGACCTGGAAGATGGCGGGCGGATTCGACGCGCGGCGGCCCATCTCCAGCCAGTGGCCCCAGTAGTCAGCCATGTTGTAGCCGCAGAATGGCAGCATCGCCATTGGATCGCGCCTGACCACCCCGACGGCGCCCGTGGCCGCCGCGGTAGTTTCCGAGGCCATGGTGGCGCCGAGAAAGACACCGTGCTCCCAGTCGAACGAACGGTAGACCAGCGGTACGGTGCGTGCACGGCGGCCGCCGAACAGGATCGCGCTGAGCGGGACGCCTTGCGGATCCTCCCAGTGCTTCGAGATGACCGGATTCTGGGTCGCCGGGGTGGTGAAGCGGGAGTTCGGATGGGCCGCCTTGGTGCCCGACTTTGGTGTCCAGGGGCGGCCTTGCCAATCAATCAGGTGCTCGGGCACGGGGCCGTCCATGCCCTCCCACCAGGCGTTGCCGTCGTCGGTGACCGCGACGTTAGTGAAGATCGAATTGCGGCTGACGGCGTCCATCGCGTTCGGATTGGTCTTGCGATTGGTGCCGGGCGCGACGCCGAAGTAGCCACTCTCCGGGTTGATCGCCCAGAAGCGACCATCGGGCCCGATATTGATCCAGGCGATGTCCTCGCCGATGGTCCAGACCTTCCAGCCTTCATGCTCGAACGGACTCTTGAGCATGGCTAGATTGGTCTTACCGCAGGCGCTCGGGAAGGCACCGGCGATATAGGTCAGGTCGCCGTCGGGCGACTCGAGGCCGAGGATGAGCATGTGTTCGGCGAGCCAGCCTTGCTGTTTGCCCATCGTCGAGGCGATGCGCAGCGCGAGGCATTTCTTGCCCAGCAGGGCGTTGCCGCCGTAGCCCGAGCCGACGCTCCAGATGGTGCGTCGATCGGGGAAGTGCATGATGAACCGACGTTCGGGGCTGAGGTCGCCCAGCGAATGCAGGCCGGGCACCCAATCCGTGGTGCCCGCCGCCAGTCGGTCAGTAGCGACCTGGCCCATGCGGGTCATGATGCGCATGTTCGCGACGACGTACGGACTGTCGGTGATTTCGACGCCCACCTTGGCGTACGGCGAGGCCGCCGGGCCCATCAGGTACGGGACGACGTACATCGTCCTGTTTTTCATGCTGTCCTTGAACAGCGGCCAGACCTTGTCGTGTGCCTCGCCGGGCGACATCCAGTTATTGGTTGGCCCGACGTCGTGTGGGTCGTCGGTGCAAATGTAGGTGAGGTGCTCGGTGCGCGCGACGTCCTGTGGGTTGGAGCGATGCAGGTAGCAGTTGGGCAGCGCTTGCTCGTTCAGCCTGATGAGCGTTTGGTCATCGAGCATCTGCTCGATCAAGCGCTCATTCTCGGCCTCGCTGCCATCGCACCAGACCACCTTGTCTGGATGCGTGGTGCGCGCGACCTCGTCAACCCACTCGTCCACGGACGACGTCATCGGCATCCTCCTGCAAGTAGGCTTCACTGTAGCATGGAGCGTTCCGGGGCTCCTGCCCGTACGCATGGCCCGTTTGATGGCCCGGCCGTGGTAAGATTCGGTGCTGCTTCCCCCGACCCCGTAGCTCAGTGGATAGAGCGCTACCCTGCGGAGGTAGAGGCCGACAGTTCGAGTCTGTCCGGGGTCGCTTTCGTGCTGGCGCGTGTGGTGCGCCGATCGGTGCTAGGCCGGCTGCATGTGGCCGGCTGCGAGAAAGTAGGACCAGCCGTCCATCTCGGGCGGCTCGACACCGAGCTGGCTCAAGATGGTGGCCACCTGTGAGCGGTGCTCGGTTCCGTGGTTGATCGCCTGGAGCAGGAAGAGCGACACGGGCATGGACCATGTGCCGGGTGGGTCGTCGCCGGTGACCTGGACCTGCCGATCGGTGGCCGCCTGGGCTGCCGCCTTCTCGAGTTGTGCATCGCCCACTGCGAGTCGCTCGACCAGCACCTCAAAACCCGGGAATGGATCTTCCGCTAGCCGCTCGGGGCGGTCGACGTCCAGCAGGCGCGCGGCGTAGCCGAGCTGCGCGTTGGCGATGTGCACCAGGGTGGCGCCGATGCTGCCGTACGTTCCCGTGGCCGTTGCGGCGAGCTGTTCAACCGTCAGTGGGCGGCACGCATCGAGGAGCCGCCGATTCATCATCGAATTGTGGCGAAACAACTCGACCAGCACGTCGACCTGGGGCATCGAGCAGGCATCGTAGCGCGGATCGCGCGCGTCGCAGCGGCGGCGGCTCGCACGCCATCCTCCCCAGGCTGGCGGGACCTCAGGCGGTCGAAGGTTGCGTGGCGGCTGGCGTCGCTTGGCGCGTGGCGCTCTTCCTTCGCCCGCCGACCAGGGCAAGGATGCCGCCGATCACAAGTAGTGGACCGGCCACCACATAGGCGAGCGAAATCGAAATCGTGCCGCCGATGCCAGCGATCAGCAACAGCAGCCCGGCGAGTCGCGGTTTTGCCAACGCGAGCGCGCCGCCGATGATGCCAAGCACGGACAGGCCGAGCGCGGCCCAGCCCAAACCGACCACGGTTGAGGCTCCCTCGGTGCCGAGTGTCTGCCCGTCGCGCGTCTGGCGGCGGCGCCGGGCGGTCACGTATGGCAGTTCGAGAACAGCTGCGAGGTCCGCCGACGCAGCGTCACTCGCGATGTATGACGGCGGCTTCGCGCGATGGCCTGGGGAGTTTTGATCTGGGGGCGGGCGCGCGGCTCGTCGTGGGCCATTGTTGGCTGAGCTGGTGCAGCGAGGCGGTCAGAAAGAGCAGAAAGATGGGGTCGGCGGGGGCTCGGTAGCGGACCAGGGGTAGGCCGGCGACGAGCGGCGGTAGGACGATCGCGAGCACGGTCAGGGCGAGGAGGGTGGCCGCGGCGCGGGTTGCTGGGTCACGGAGCAGGCGGGCCAGGCCGAGGGCGGCCAGGAGCCAGATCAACGCGCGCACGGGGATGGCGATGGCGGCAGGGGTTGCGGACAGAGCGGGCTCGGCTATGGGAGCCCAGCCGCCGGTCAGGAATTGGATGTTCAAGCGTTCGGGGACGGCGCTGAGGACGGCGGCGGCGACTGGGAGGGGGTTGCTGATGGCGGCGACGATGGATGGGCCGAAGCCGCGGTGGTAGGGGTCGACCCCCTGGACGACGAGGTCCTGGGCCAGGTGGCCGACGCCGGTGTCGTGGAAGGCGGCTTCACCGCCGGCGGTGAACACTGCCTGGGAGCCGAAGGCGGCGAGAAAGGGAGCGAGGGTGAGAGCGAAGCCGGCGAGCAGGGCGGCGGCGTGGCTTGGGGTTCGGGCGCGCCAAGCTAGCGCAAGGACAAACACAGGCAGGGCGAGTGGGCGGGTCACTTGGGCGAGGGCGAACAGGGCGCCTGAGAGGACGGCGGCGCGCGGGCCGCGACGCAGCAGGAGCTCCAGGGCGACGAGGAGGAGTGGGACGTACAGGGCTTCGGCGCTGAGCGTGGCGCTCAGGTAGACGAGGGTGGACGATGCTGCGACGAGCGCGCCAGCGACCGCGGGCCAGAGTGGCGCAAGAAGACGGCTGGCGATGGAGTAGGCGGCCCATGCGCCGGCGCCGCCCAGCAGCGCCTGCACAACCAGCGGCGTCAGGTGCTGGAAGCCGAATACCGCGTAGTGGGCGGCCAGGAACAGCCAGTAGCCGCTCGGCCAGCGGTCGGCGGGGCTGACGTCGGGGGACCACTTGCCAGCCAGCCGCTCGGTCATCTCGATGGGTTCGCCGAATGCGGCCCAGCGGGCGCTGGCGACATAGGCGTCGCCGTCGTCGCTCGACAGCACATACGACTCGGAGCCGTTGGTGATCAAGACGAGACCGACAGCGAGGCGCAGCGCTACGGCCAGGGCGAAGACGGCCAAGGGCGCGGTCGCCACGGCTCGACGTGCCGCAGGCGGTGTGCCGAACTATCGGATGGTCAAACGCCGGCGAAACTGTTGCCGGCACCGGAGAGCGCGCGAAACCTGGTCACCTGGCCCTTGCGGAGTCGAGCGCGGCGGTTGCTAGACTGGACCCCTACCCGCGCGAGCCCCTACCGCGTGGCACCGGGCGGCCCCTCCGCGCAGGCTCATTTCCCGCGATAACGCCTGGCTCAGTTGTCTTGACATGCCGTGGTACTGTGGCGCGGCTGTCCATTTCTCCGTCCCGAACCCTGATGTCTGACGATGACTACGACGTACTCAGTAATGGTTTTGGAGACCACAAGCGCCTGGCTGCCGAGCGTTTCCGACGCATCTGGCAGCTCGTCGAAGACATCGCGCGTGCCCCTGGCAAGAGTCGCAAGGAGCTCGCAGCCCAGTTCGCGCTAAGCGAGCGTCAGGTGCAGGCTGACCTCAACGTCATCCGGCGAGAAATGGGCCTGCCGTTGGTGCGGCGGCAGGGCTACCGGTTTGTGACCGACGGCGCTGATACCGGACCGGCGTTCTCGCTGGCGGAAGCGCAGCTGCTGCTGATGCTACTGCGGCGGGCCGCGAACGACCCTTCGCTGCCCATTGACCGCTTGCGGTCGTTGATGGTCAAGCTGCCGTACCTCTTTCCGCTGCATCTGCGGCCCCTGGTGGCCAAGACTCTGGAGGCGGCCAACGCGTCGGATCGCGGGGGGCGGCAGCACGAGATCTTCGCGGCTTTGGCCGACGCTTTGCTGCGCAAGAGTTACGTGAAGCTGCACTACCCGGCGGGGGATCCGGTGTCGTCGATTCAGGAGCCGATCGTGCAACCCGAAGTACTGTTTCCTTATCTCAAGTCATGGCATGTCATTGGTACCTGTCGGCAGCGCAATCGGATGATGGTGTTCGATCTCGACAACGTGGTCGCGGTCACCGCCGCGGTAGGGGTCTGACACAGGCCGCATACGCCGCCGTCACACCACGCGCTTACGGGGAAGTGATCCCTCTTGCGAGAGAGGAGCTCCGGGAGAATTTCGGGGCTTCGCCCCGGACCCCGCTGGCAGATGGGTGCGGCTAGTGGCGCGCGCGACGACGGTGGCGGGGGTGGCGGTGCTGCTGCTGGTTGTCCTGTCGGGTGGGACGGCTTGGGCCGGGCAGGAGGAGCCGCCAGTTCTGGGGACGGTGCCGGCTTGGGTTGACATTCCGCGCATCGGGACGCATGCGGCGATTGTGCCGCTGGGGTTGGAGGACGACGGCGCGATGGCAGCGCCGGGTGACCCGGATACGGTCGGCTGGTGGCAGGACGGGCCGGGCTTGGGCGGATTGGGCAACATGCTGCTCGACGGGCATGTCGACTGGGGCGGGCGGCTGCGGGTCTTCGGGCGGTTGAAGCAGTTGACGCCTGGAGATGAGATCTCCGTCACGGACCACGAGGGCGCACGCAGGACTTACGCAGTGGTGTGGACGCGGCTGTATGAGGCTGATACCGCGCCGCTGGATGAGATTTTTCCGACGACACCTGAGGAGCAGCTGACGCTGATTAGCTGTGGTGGTGAGTTTGATCAATCAACAAGGATGTACTTGAGTCGTTGGGTGGTTCGGGCAGAACCCGTTAGCGCAGACTGATCGCGGACAAGACGCCCAGCAGAGCGCCGACAAACACTTCAAACGGAGTGTGGCCGATCAGCTCGCGCAGGCGGCTCTCGCTGAAGTGCTGCATCTCGATCATCTCGGTCAGCATGCGGTTCAGCACGCGCGCCTGCAGGCTGACGGCACGCCGCACGCCGGCCGCGTCGTACATCACCACGGCGGCGAACACTGCCGCCAGTGCGAAGGGCACGGAGCTCAGCCCGGTGTCGACGCCGATCCGCGTGGCAAGGGCGACCACGACGGCCGAGTGTGAGCTCGGCATGCCGCCCGCCGAGACGAAGAAGCGCAAGTTGAAGCGTCGGGTATGGACGAAGTGGATGAGCGGTTTGGAGAACTGGGCGACAGCCCAGGCGAGGATGCACGCGGCGAGGACATCGTTCGCCACGAGCGTATCCACGGGCCGCCTATGCGTCGGCAGCGCGGGCGTCGGTCAGCGGCGCGGCCGACTCAGCCGCCAGACGAGTCACGCGCAGCTCGGCGTCATCGACGATGCGCTGACAGACCTGGACGAGCTCATTGCCGCGTTCGAAGAGGCGGACTGCCTCCTCGAGGCCGAGGCCACCATCCTCGAGCTGCTCGATGACGCGCTGGAGCTCGCCGAAGGCGTCCTCGAACTGCGCGACGGAGGCCGGCGGGCGTTCAGGTTTGGGGCTCAACGGCTTGAACCGTACTGGTCAGGTGGCCGTGCTGCAACTGGACGCGCAGGGAGTCACCCGGGCTCACCGTTGCGGCGTCGCGAACGATGCGGTCGCCGTCGCGGACGATGGCGTAGCCACGGGCAAGCGTGTTGGCCGGGCTGAGGGCACGCAGGCGGGCGGCACTGGCATCCACGCGATCGGCGGCGCCGACCAAGTGTGCATGGACGCGGCGGGACAGGCGCTCGCTAGCGAACGTCGCGGCCTGACGGGAGCGCTCGAGGCGACGCGCGACGGCGCTCGACATTCGGCCGCGCACAGCGCTCAGCTCGCGGCGCAGGCCGACAATGTCTGGAGTGAGCAGCTCGGCCGCGGCCGATGGAGTGGGCGCGCGCAGATCGGCGACTAGATCGGCCAGGGTCAGGTTCGTCTCATGCCCAACTGCCGACACCAGCGGAACCGGCGCGGCGAAGATGGCCCGCGCCAGGCGCTCGTCGTTGAATGCGGCCAGGTCCTCGTCCGAGCCGCCTCCGCGCGCCAGGACGATCACGTCGACGCCCCGACCGTCACGCCGCCAGGTGCTGAGCCGGTGCAGCGCGCGGACCATCGCCGCCGCGGCGCCGAGGCCCTGCACTGGGCTGGGCAAGAAGACCACTTCCGTCAAGGGGAAGCGACGCGCGAGCACCGTCAGCAGGTCGTGGATAACGGCGCCGCGCTCCGACGAGACGACGCCGATGCGTTGCGGCAGGCTGGGCAATGCTCGCTTACGGCTGAGCTCGAATAGGCCCTCGCTCTCGAGGCGGCGATAGAGCATCTCGGATTGGAGCTGGCTAACGCTAACGCCCTCGGGGAAGAGAAGGTCCGCCAGCAGCTCGCACGAGCCATAACGCGGGTAGAAGCGGACGCTGCCATGGGCGACGAGCGCCAGGCCATTGGCGGGCATGACGGGTGAATTGAAGGCGCTCCCTCGGAACAGGACACAGCGCAGCGAGGCCGTGTCGTCGCGCAGGTTGAAGTAGTGGTGGCCGGCGGGCGATCGCGAGACATTGGTGACCTCGCCACGCAGCCAGACGTCTTCCAGCACGGGGTCGGCCTCGAGCACGCTGCCGATGTACTCGGACAGCTCGGCCACCTCGTACACATGCGCCGTGTGCTGGTACGGGGCGAAGCGCGAGATACTCACGCGCGTGGGCGGCGCAGAACGAGCAGGGGCTGGCCGTACTCGACGGGGCTGCCGTCGCCGACCAGAACATCTTCGACGGTGCCGGCTTGCGGAGCATCCACGTTCGTCGGGATGCCCAGCGAGTCGATCGCGCCGATGGCCTGCCCGGCGGTCACCTCATCGCCCGCGTGCACCGATGGGTGAAAGACGCCGACCAGGGGCGAGACGATGGCGAGCGACAGCGCGTCAGGCGGTGCACCTGGGGGAAGGGGCGCTGGGGCCGTGACGGCGGCTGAACGGCGCACGGTGACCCGGCTTGCGCCAAACGTGAGCTCGAGCTCGACGATATCCGTGCCGGCGACGAGCGCCAGCACCTCGGCGAGCTCCACCTCGCTCACGCCCGAGCACTGGGCGAGCGCGTCGCTCACACCCGCTCGATGTATGACCCGTCGCGCGTGTCGACGCGAATCTTGTCGCCGGTGTTGACGAACAGCGGCACGTTGATCGTCAAACCGGTCTCGAGCTGGGCTGGCTTGGTGCCACCCGTTGCGGTGTCACCTTTGAACCCAGGGTCCGTCTGCGTGACCTCGAGCACGACATTCAGCGGCATGTCCACGCCGACCGGCTCGCTTTCGTACATCAGCACTTCCATCTCCATGCCGTCCTTCAAATAGTTGACGGCCTCGCCCAGTTGAGCTGGCGAAAGTGGGAACTGCTCGTAAGTGTCCTTGTCCATGAAGAAATGGAGGTCGCCGTCCGAGTACAGGTACTGGACGTCACGCTGGTCGAGTCGGATCCGCGGCCACTTCGAGCCGGCCTGCGCGGTGGTGTCGAAGATGGCTCCACTGCGGATGTTTTTCACCTTC
This sequence comes from Chloroflexota bacterium, assembly GCA_036506475.1. Classification (GTDB taxonomy): domain Bacteria; phylum Chloroflexota; class UBA6077; order UBA6077; family CF-72; genus CF-72. Next base: position 48,209 of record DASXRR010000450.1, on the reverse strand, counting down.
AAGCGCACCTGGGCACTCCCCCGCCCAATCTTCTGATGCTCGTATGACAGGATCTGCACGATCTGGCCGTCGAGCTCCATCATCGCCCCGCGCTTGAGATCGCTGGTCGAAATCACGCGCTACTTGTCTCCTCAGTTCAGAATCAACGTCTTCGGGGAATGGCACAGCACGTGTGCTCCGCTGTCCTCGAGGACCACCAGGTCCTCGATGCGCACGCCGCCCCAGCCGGGCAGATACACGCCAGGTTCCACCGAGAACACCATGCCAGGTTGAAGGGGCTCATCGCCACGCAGCTGCGACAGCCAGGGCGGCTCGTGGACCTCGAGGCCGATGCCATGGCCCAGGCTGTGCGTGAAAGCCTCACCGTAGCCCGCGCGGCTGATCACGTCGCGCGAGAGAGCATCGCCTTCGCGGCCGGTCATGCCCGGGCGCAGACACCGCTCCGCATGCTCCTGCGCTTCCAGGACGAGCGCGTGCAGCTCGACGAGCTTCTGATCCTTTGGCTGGCCGAGGCAGACCGTGCGCGTCATGTCCGAGCAGTAGAAGCCGACGCGGGCGCCAATATCGATCTTGATGACTTCGCCGGCCTGGATTTTCCGATCGGACGGCACGGCGTGGGGGATGCTCGCGTTGGGGCCGCTGGCGACGATCGACGGGAATGACGTGCCATCGGCGTGTTCGAGTAGGTACAGCTCGACCCGGCGGGCGACCTGGCGCTCCGTCACGCCTGGCTCCAGGCCACTCAAGATGTGGGCCAGGCAGCGATCGAGGACATCCACCGCGGCCTGGAGGTGGGTTAGCTCATCGGCGTCTTTGACGATGCGCAGCTGATCGACCATGCCGTCGACGGGCAGCAGGTCGGTCGAGCTGAGGCCAGCGCGGATATCGGACCACAGACCATAAGGCAGATGGATGGATTCGAAACCCAGTTTCTCGAGGCCGAGCGTATTGGCGGTCTCGGCGATGGCTTGCGGCGCCCGTGATCCGGCAGGGTAGGTGACTATCTCGAAGGCCCTGGCTTCGTGCTGGGCCTGCTCGGTCGTACGTGGGTCCGTCAGAAGGAATGCTTTGTCTGGCGTAATGAGAAGAAAGCCGGCCGAGTCGCGCGGAGGGAGGTCGTGGCCGGTGTAGCCGCTGAGGTAGTAGCGCGATTCGGGTTGGGAGACCAGCAGAGCGTCAAGGCCAGCGGCATCAAAGGACGCGCGCAGGCGGTCGAGGCGGGTCACTTCTTCTTGGCGACGACGCGCTTCTTGCGCACAGCGACCTTGCCGTTGGCGGACGTCTTGCCGTTGGACGAAAAACGCGCCGGCTCGCCCTCGTGCTTCAGGCAGCGCACTCGCCCGCGGCCCATGTCGACCTGCAGTCCGCCGCATTGCGGGCACGGCTCGAGCAGTGGCCGATACCACGACACCCAATCACAGTCGGGCCAGTTCGCGCAGCCGTAGAACGTGCGGCCCTTCTTCGATCGTTTCTCGAGGATCTCACCGCCATCCTTTGGACACGCCACACCCACGCGCCGCGCGAACGGTTTGGTCTCGCCGCACTCGTGGGTCGAGGTATAGAACGGACCAAAGCGGCCGGTGCGCAATTGCATCAGCACGCCGTGGCTGCACTTTTCCTCGGGCGCGCCGGCCGGCAGCTCCTCGGCCAGCGGGCGCGTCTCCTTGTGCTCGGGGTATTGCGTACACGCCAGGAACCGACCAAAGCGCCCTTCCTTGATGACCATCGGGTGCCCCTGCGAACACACTTCGTCGGTCGCGATCTCGGCTGGTTTGACGCGCTCGACCTCGGTCTCCGCACGGTCGAGGTCGGACTTCAATGGCCCGTAGAACTCTTCGACGAGTGGCACCCACGGGCGTTCGCCCTGCGCGACTTCGTCGAGCTTGTCCTCGAGATTGGCGGTGAAGCCAACGTTGACGATGTCGCCGAACTGCTGGACCAGCAGGTCGTTGACCAGCAGGCCCATTTCGGTCGGCTTGAGGCGCTTGTTATCGCGTTCGACGTAGCCGCGATCCTGGATCGTCGACAGGATCGGTGCGTAGGTACTTGGTCGGCCAATGCCGTGCTCCTCGAGCGCCTTGACCAGAGTCGCCTCGGTATAACGCGGCGGCGGCTGGGTGAAGTGCTGCTCGGGGATCAGCCGCACCAGATCGAGCAGCTCGCCGGCGACCAGCTCCGGGAGAGGCTGGCGCTCTTCGTCGACGGGCTCTTCATCGTCGCGGCCGGCGCGATACAGGCTCAGGAAGCCGGCGAACTTGAGGCGCGAGCCGTTCGCCCTGAACCGGTACAGCGGTTTGGCGGTTGCCTGGGCATCGACATCGACAGTCGTTACGTCAAATACTGCCGAGGCCATCTGCGATGCCAGGAAACGCTTCCAGATCAAGTCGTACAGACGGTGCTGTTCTGGGCTGAGCTCAGTGCGCAGCGCGTCGGGTTCCAGAAACACGTCTGTTGGACGAATTGCCTCGTGTGCCTCCTGGGCCAACTTGCTGCGCGTGCGGTAGGTCCGCGGCTGGTCGGGCAGCATGCCTTTGGCGAGCTTCGTCCCGATGTACTCGCGTGCCCGGTCCTGGGCCTCCTTGGCCACATTGACCGAATCGGTACGCATGTAGGTGATCAGGCCACCGTGCGCGCCGATGCCCTCGTACAGCTGCTGGGCGACGATCATGGTGCGTCGGGCGGTGAAACCAAGCTTGCGGCTGGCTTCCTGCTGCAGGGTTGAGGTGGTGAAAGGTGCGTCGGGATGGCGCTGCTGCTCGCGCTCGCGCACACTGGCCACTTTCCAGCTCGCGCCGTGCAGGTCGGACTCGACAGCACTCGCTTCGACGCCGGTTTTGAGCTCGACCTTCTGTCCAGCGCGCTCGACGAGGCCGGCGGTGAACTTGGCGGTGGTGTTCTGATGGCGCGCCAGCTCGGCGTCCAGGCTCCAGTATTCGACAGGTACGAACGCCTCGATCTCCCGTTCGCGGTCGGCAATCATGCGCACGGCGACGGACTGAACGCGACCCGCCGAGAGCCCGCGCCGGACCTTACGGCCAAGGAAGTTGCTGACTGGGTAGCCAATCAGGCGATCCAGGACGCGGCGCGCCTGCTGGGCGTCGACGCGGTCCATATCGATCTGACGCGGGTTCTTCAGGGCGTCTTGGATGGCGCCGCGGGTGATCTCGTGGAATTCGATGCGCGAGATGCTCTGATCACCGTCCAGCCCAAGCGCTGACAGGAGGTGCCAGGCGATGGCTTCGCCTTCACGGTCGGGGTCCGTAGCCAGCAGCACCGCGGACTTGCCGCGGGCATCGTCTTTGAGGCGCTTGACGACGTCCTTGCGATCTTTGGGCACGACATATTGCGGGCGGAAGCCGTGATCGATGTCGACGCCCAGCTTGCTGGTGGGCAGATCGCGGACATGCCCCAGACAGGCGCGGACGGTAAAGTCGCGCCCCAGGAACTTCTCGATGGTCTTGGCCTTGGCGGCCGATTCGACCACGACAAGACTTTGCGAAGCTTTGGCCACAGTGACTGTTGGTGCTCCTCGCGTTGGGCGGCGCAAGTCTAACGGATTGCGCGACGGGGATTAGGTTTGATGGAAGGCTTTTCGGCCGCCCCTCTAGGCTCGGGTATACAGCATGGAACCAACGTGGCGGGCCAATCCCTTCAACTCCAACATGGCCAAAATCGCGGAGATTTCGCCTGCGCGCTCACCCAGTGAGCGCGCCAGCTCGTCGACGTGGCGGGGATCACGTCCGAGTGCCTCCCAAACCGAGCTCTCCTGGTCGGCCAGTTGCGGCACGCCGCGTGCCACGCTGTCCCTGCCGGCCTCGCCGAGCGTGTTGAGTATGTCGGCCACGCCGGTCACCGGGATCGCGCCTTGCTTGAGCAGGTCGTTCGGGCCAACGCTCATCGGCGTCAGAATGGAGCCTGGCACGACCAGCACGTCGCGGCCCTGCTCGAGCGCAAAGTCGGCAGTGATCAGTGCGCCACTGTGCGCCGGCGCTTCGACAATGACCGTCGCCCGCGACAGGCCAGAGATGATGCGGTTGCGGCGCGGGAAGTTGACTGCGTCGGGTGGCGTCCCAGGTGGAAATTCGGAGACCAGCGCGCCGGCGCTGCTGACGCGTTCGGCGAGCAGCGCGTTTTCGGGCGGGTAGACCTGATCCAAACCATTGCCAAGAACGGCTAGCGTGCGCCCGCCGGCGTCGATCGTGGCCCGGTGGGCGACAGTGTCGATGCCCTTGGCCAGTCCACTGACGACCGTCACGCCGGCCGCGGCGAGATCCGTAGCCAGCCTGTGGGTCACGGTGTGCCCGTATGACGTGGCGCGACGTGTCCCGACGACGGCGACCGCCCGATCGTCCGTTGGGCAGAGCGTGCCACGGACGAACAGGACCGGTGGTGGGTCGGCTATCTGCCGAAGGTTGGCTGGATACGCCGCGTCAAGCAGGGTCAGGGCCTGGATGTTTTGCGATTGGAGTTGGGCGCAAATGACTTCGGGCGTGGTGGTCCGCCGCAGCGCGTTCAACGAGTCGGCCGTGCGGCGCTCGAGGCCGGCTCGAGCGAGGTCGAAGTCGGCGGCGTGCCAGGCCTCGCGCGCACCGCCGCACACCTGCAGGAGGCGTTGAAAGCGAACCGGCCCAATGCCGGCAGCCATATTCAGCGCGATCCAGTAGTCGCGGTCGGTCATCACGTGGCGCAGTATCCGGGATCGACGCGGATCAAGTGCTGAATAAATCGATGGTGCGCTCGACGAGTGGGGTGATGTCGCGCCTGATGGCCGGGTCGTCCGCCGGCCGACTCAGGAAGTCGCAGAAGCCCATCAGGTCGATCAGGCGGGCCAGCCGAAACCAATCCTCGGGCAGCTGTCCGCCGCCTGTGAGGTAGCCATCGACGAATCGGGTCTTGTACTCGGGCGGCTGGCGCTCGCAGTAGCGCAGGAAGTTCGCCAGATCATTCAAACGCCACCCGGCGAAGGCAAATTCCCAATCGAGCACGGCGACGATCTGCTGAACGTGGACCAGCAGATTCCAGGGTTTGTAGTCCGAGTGCTGGAGCGTAGTGTCCAGCGTCTGCAGACGAGGCGCATGCTTGTGCGCGATGGCCATGAGGCGCTCGGACAGGGGCTGGCCGAGGCGCTGTCCCGCGCGGCCGCGCAGGGCGTTGCCGACGAACTCGACGAAGCCGTAGCCACCGCCGCTGTAGCGATAGAGGTCGGGCTGCGCCGCACTGGAGATGGGTATGGCGTGCATTCTGGCCAGGACCTGGCCGGCGTCGAAGGCAGCTGGGCCGATATCGGCTGGGTTGATGCGGTCGAAGCGTTGGCCGTCGATGAATTCGTGCACGGCCCAGGGTGGGTCGGCCGCGGGCTGGGCGTCCAGCACGCGCGGGACGGGCACGTGCTCGCCGACGAGGTCCAGGACGTCGCACTCGCGCTGGCAGGCTGCGCGGTCGGCGGCATAGATGCGCAGCACGGCCGGGCCAGCGGCCAGCTCGATGCGGTAGTTCGTATTGCGCAAGCCGCCAGACAGCAGGCTGATCTTGGACACGCGTCGGCCGATGAGGGCGGACGCCTCAGGCGGGGAAAGCGGGACGATCGCGAAGCCGCGCTGCCAGCCTTCCTCGACCGACACTCAGGCTTGCTGGGCGGCGAGGCGCACGATTTCGACGAACGAGTCCGCCTTGAGACACGCGCCGCCGACCAGCGCGCCGTCGATCTCGGGTTGGGCAATGAAGGCGCCGAAGTTGTCTGGCGTCACGCTACCGCCGTACTGGATGCGCACCCCGTCACCCGTCGCCTGGCCAGCCACGTCGGCGATCGTGCGTCGAATGACGGCGATCGTAGCGCTCGCGCCCTCGGGCGTCGCGGCGCGGCCGGTGCCGATGGCCCAGATCGGTTCGTAGGCGACGACGATGCCCGAAACATGCTCCACGCCGTCCAGAGCACCGCGCAGCTGGCGAGTCACGACGGCTTCCGTTTCGCCCGCCTCGTTCTGGGCCAGCGTTTCGCCGATGCACACGATAGGCGCCAGGCCGACGCTTAGCGCAGCGAGGATCTTCTTGTTGACGAACGCGTCGTCCTCGCCGAAGTACTGGCGCCGTTCGGAATGGCCGACGATGACATAGCTCACCAGGCCTTCGAGCATGCCCGGCGCGATCTCGCCGGTAAAGGCACCCTTGGCCTCGGGATGGACGTTCTGGGCACCGACGCCGACCTCCGTGCCGTGCAGACGGTCGGCAATGGCCGCGAGCGAGACGAACGGTGGGCACACCACGCGTTCGACGCTGCTCAGGCTCGACAGGCGCGGCAGCATCTCGTCGACCAGCGCCAGGCCTTCGGCGATGGTGGTGTTCATTTTCCAATTGCCAGCCACGATCGGTCGTCGCGTCGGCATTAGCAGTCGTGGCGCAGCGCGGCGACGCCGGGCAGCACCTTGCCTTCGATGAACTCGAGTGACGCGCCACCACCGGTGGAGACGTGGCTGAGCTGGTCGGGCACGCCCGCTTGTTCCACGGCCTGCACTGATTCGCCGCCGCCAACGATCGTCGTCGCCTTGGATTCGGCCATGGCGTGGGCAATGGCCAGCGTGCCGGCGGCGAAGCGGGGATCTTCGAAGACGCCCATGGGGCCGTTCCACAGCACCGTTGCGGCGCCTTTGATGTCAGCTCTGAAGGCCTCGATGGCCTGGGGGCCGATGTCGACGATCATTTCATCGGGCTGGACGATGTCGACAGTTGTCGTGCGCGGCGGCGCTGAGCCATTGAGATCGGTCGTGACCACGACGTCTGCAGGCAGCATGATTTTGGTGCCGCGTTGCAGGAGGTCGGCGGCGGTCGGCACGAGGTCAGCTTCGAGCAGACTCTTGCCGACCTCGCGGCCCTGGGCGCGCAGGAACGTATTGGCCATACCACCGCCGATCAGCAGTCGGTCGACGCGCTCGATCAGGTTGTTCAGCACACCGAGCTTGGATGACACCTTGGCTCCGCCAACGATAGCGACAAACGGTCGCTTGGGGTCTTCTAGCGCCGTGCCGAGGAAGGTGATCTCCTTCTCCATGAGCAGCCCGGCCACGGCCGGCAGCAGATGGGCGATACCTTCGGTCGAGGCATGTGCCCGATGAGCAGTGCCGAACGCGTCGTTGACGAAAAGCTCGCCTGGCTCGGCCAATTGTTGGGCAAAAGCGGGGTCGTTCTCTTCTTCCTCGGCATGGAAGCGCACATTTTCCAGGAGGACCACGTCGCCGCTGGCGGAGTGCGCAGCGGGGCCGATGCAGTCCTCCGCAAAGCCGACGGGTTCACCAAGAAGTTCGGACAGGCGATGTGCGACGGGCCGCAGCGAGTACTTCGGGTTGGGCTTGCCGTCCGGCCGGCCCAGGTGCGACAGAAGCACAACGCGCGCCTGGTGTTCGCGCAGGTACGTGATGGTGGGCAGGGCGGCGCGCATACGCGTATCGTCGGCCACCGCCCCGTCGTGCATCGGGACATTGAAGTCGACGCGGACGCGGACCGTTTTGTGGTCCACGTCCACGTCGCGAATGGTGCAGAGTCTGCCCACTCTTACCTGTTGGGGGTCGCGGTCTGCAGGCGTGGGTTTTTGCCCCACATGCCTGGGTCGCCAATGATTTCGCGCAGGATCGAGCCATTGGCCGAGGCGCGGCCGCCGAGCTGCCGCGCGACGAACGCGGTGATGTCGGACAGTCGACAGGCGTAGCCGAACTCGTTGTCATACCAGCTGATGCACTTGGCCAGGTTGCCCACGACGAGTGTGTCCAGGCCGCTATAGATCGACGAGCGGGTATCGCCCTTGAGGTCGGACGACACTAGCGGCTCCTCGGTATAGCCCAGGATGCCCAGCATGGCGTCCTTGCTGTGCTCCTTCATGGCCGCGTTGATCTCGTCCTTGGTGACGTCGCGGTCCAGCAACGCGGTGAAGTCGACCACGGACACGGTGCTGACCGGCACGCGGAACGACATGCCGCCAAAGCGTCCCTGCAGCTCCGGGATGACCAGGCCGGTCGCGCGTGCGGCGCCAGTCTCCGCGGGCACGATATTCAGGGCGGCGGCGCGGGCATCGCGCAGATCCTTGGCCGCGACGTCCAGCAGGCGCTGCGAGTTCGTGTAGGCGTGAATCGTGGTCAGTAGACCCTTTTGCAGTCCGAAACGGTCGAACAACACTTTGGCCACGGGCGCCAGGCCATTCGTCGTGCACGAGGCGTTGGAAATGATGTGGTGCTTGTTCGTGTCGTAGCGGTCTTGATTGACGCCCAGGACGATCGTGATGTCCTCGTTCTTGGCGGGCGCAGAGATGATTACTTTCTGCGCGCCAGCGTCGATATGGGCTTTAGCTTTCACGGCGTCAGTGAACAGACCGGTCGACTCGATGACGATCTGAGCACCGAGCTTCTTCCACGGGATTGCCGCGGGATCGCGCTCCGCGCTGACCTGAATCTCGCGGCCGTTGACGACAAACGAGGTCTGTTTGGCCTCGACGTCACCCGGATAGACGCCATAGTTGCTGTCGTATTTGAAGAGATGGGCGTTGGTCGCGGTGTCGAACAGATCGTTGATGCCGACCACCTCGACATCGTCGGGATGTCGCTCCAGCAACGCCTTGAGCACCTGCCGACCGATGCGGCCGAAGCCATTGATCCCTACGCGGACTGCCATTGACGGCTCCTTTCGGCCTTCAGCTCTCAGCAATCAGCTATCAGCACGCTATGCTCTGGCGGCCACTGACGGCTGACTGCTGACGGCTGACTGCTGGGCCTTGAATGCGCCACGGCCGGCATACTGCGCGGCCGGGCCGAGCTGCTCCTCGATGCGCAACAACTGGTTGTATTTGTTCACCCGTTCGCCACGCGCGGGTGCGCCTGTCTTGATCTGACCGGCGTTGGTGCCGACCGCCAGGTCGGCAATGGTCGTGTCCTCGGTTTCACCTGACCTGTGCGAGATGACCGCGGCGAACCCTGCCGCGTGGGCCATCTGAATCGTATTCAGGGTCTCGGTGACGCTGCCAATCTGGTTGACCTTGACCAGGATGGCGTTGGCCGAACCCTCGTGGATGCCCCGTTGTAGGCGCTCAGTATTGGTCACGAAGAGGTCGTCGCCAACGAGCTGGACCCTGGAGCCCAGGCGTTGCGTGAGCAGCGCCCAGGTGTCCCAGTCATCTTCAGACAGGCCGTCCTCGATCGAGACGATGGGATAGTCGGTGATGAGCTGTTCGTACAGGTCGACCAGCTCGCTGCCGGTGAGCGTGGCGCCTTCGCGCTCGAGGACGTACTTACCGTGTTGGAATAGCTCTGTCGCTGCGACGTCCATGGCTAGAGCGACCTGATCGGCAGGCTTATAGCCGGCGCGCTCGATGGCGGTGACGATAACGTCCAGGGCGGCACGGTTTGTGGGCAGGCGCGGGGCGAAGCCGCCCTCGTCGCCGATGCCTGTACCTAGCTTTCGCTGGCGGAGCTCGGCGTGGAGGGCGTGGTAGACCTCCGTACCCCAGCGCAGGCCCTCTTTGAACGTCGCTGCGCCGAGTGGGACAACCATGAATTCCTGGAAATCCGTGGAGTCCTCGGCATGGCGCCCACCGTTGAGGATGTTCATCATCGGCACGGGCAGGACCCTGGCGGTGATGCCGCCGAGATACGCGTAGACCGCCATGCCTGTGCTGCCGGCCGCGGCTCTGAGGGTGGCCAGCGAGGTACCGAGAATGGCGTTGGCGCCCAGCTTGGCTTTGTTGGGCGTACCGTCGAGGTCCAGCAAACGCTGGTCGATGGCTGCTTGATCGAATGGTGCGCAGCCTCTCAGCGCCGGGGCGATGCGTTGATTGACGTTGTCGACCGCCGTCTCGACACCCTTGCCCAGGTAGCGCGACTTATCGCCGTCGCGCAGCTCCAGTGCCTCGTGGGCGCCCGTGGAGGCGCCGGATGGCACTTCGGCCCGACCGAGCGTGCCGTCTTCGAGGCGCACGTCGACCTCGATGGTTGGGTTCCCGCGCGAGTCAAGAATCTGGCGGGCCCTGACGTCAGCAATGAGCGACACAGGCGTCGCACATTTTACCAGTGGAGACTAGACCCTCGCGGTTTCGGACTTGGCGACGGCTGGGCTGGGTGGCCGCGGTGGGGCGGGGATCAAGTCGCTGGCGCGGCGGACGGTGAGGGTCAGGCCGTCGAGGGTCTGGACGATCACTTTTTCGCCCGCGCCGATGCGGCCCTCGACGGCGACGGCCTGCCAGAGCTCGCCTTGGGTCAAGACGATGCCCAGCTGGCCAGGCTCGAGATCGCGTCGAACGACGCCCGGGGCGCCAACCAGGCCCTCGCGGCCGGTCACCACGCGGCGGCGCCGCGAGCGAATCACCGCGGTCACGATGATCAGGAAGAAGATCACCAACACACCGGTAACCGCGGCGATGGCAACGACCGAGACCTGCAGGAATGGCGCATCGGGCGCATTGATCAGCAGCAGCGAGCCGATCACGAAGGACGCGGCTCCGCCCGCGGCGAGCACACCGTGCGAGGTCAGGAACGGTTCCAAGCCAAACAAAAGCAAGCCAAAGGCGATCAACGCTAGCCCAGCGAAGTTCAGCGGGAGCGTGCCCAGGGCATAAAACGCGAGCAGCAGACAGATCCCGCCGATCACGCCCGGAAAGATCGACCCGGGGTTGTACAGCTCGAGCAGCAGCCCCAGGCTGCCCATGCTCAACAAGATGTAGGCAATCGTGGGATTGGTGATCGTGAGCAGGAACGACTCGAGTGCGGACATGTCAACGCGACGCGTCGGTAGGCCGGCGGTGTGCAGCGTGACCTCGCCACTGGCCAGGTGGACCTGGGCGCCGTCCATCTGGCGCAGCAGGTCGTTCAGATCCGAGGCGACGTAGTTGATCACGCGTGCCTTGAGCGCCTCGCTGGCTTGCAGGTTGGCGCCTTCGCGCACCGCTCGTTCGGCGAAGTCAGGGTCACGCCCGCGCTGCTCGGCCAGCGCCCGGATCCCAGCCACGGCATCGTTGGTAACCTTGTTCTTCATCTCCGGCGACATCTGCGCCTCGCCGCCGTTCTGGTCCATCGCGACCGGCGTTGCGGAGCCGATGTTCGTTGCCGGGGCCATGCCGACGAGATGGGCGGCGTACGAGATGTACACGCCCGCCGAGCCTGCTCGTGCGCCGTCCGGGGCCACGTAGATAACGACCGGTACGTGCGAGGCCAGGATGCGCAGATTGATGTCGCGCATCGCGTCGGACAGCCCGCCAGGTGTGTCCATGTAAAAGACCACCGCAGGCGCATTCGAGCGCTCGGCATCGGAGATCACCCGGTCCACATAGCCGGCCATCACCGGGTTGATGATGCCCTTGATTTCGCCGACCGCGACGTCGGTGCTCGATTGCGCGGAGGCGCTGCTGACAAGCGCGACTGCCCACGTCGCCAGGAGCAGAAGCGGAAGCAGCCGACGCATGGTCTTAGACCGGGGTGAGCTCGCGGGCGATGGCTTCGACGTCGCCGCGCAGCCGCTCGTTGGCGGCCTCGTCAGCGGGGTTCTCGGCGATGGCGCTGACGATCTGGGCAACGCGTTGCATGTGCTGCTCGGTCGCGCCACGCGAGGTGACCGATGGCGTTCCGAAGCGCACACCGCTGGTCACGGCTGGCTTACGCGTCTCACCAGGTACGGTGGACATGCTGGTGATGATCCCGGCGCGCTCGAGCGCTCTCGCCAGCGCTTTGCCCGAATAGTCTCGTTCCAACAGCTTCACGACCAGCAGATGGTTGTCCGTGCCGTCCGAGACCAGTTGGACGCCACCGCGCTTGAGCCCGTCGGCCAGCGACTTCGCGTTAGCCACGACCTGCTCCTGATAGGTGCGGAAGCTGGGCTGCATGGCCTCGTAGAAGCACACCGCTTTGGCGGCGACGGCGGACAGGTGTGGGCCACCTTGAATGCCCGGGAAGACGGTGCGATCGATGTCTTTGGCGAGCGCACCCGTGGACAGGATGAGCGCGCCGCGTGGACCGCGCAGGCTCTTGTGGGTGGTCGTGGTGACCACGTCGGCGTAGGGCACTGGACTGGGGTGGACACCCGCGGCGATCAGGCCGGCAATGTGCGCGATGTCGGCCATGAACTTTGCGCCGACAGAGTCGGCGATCTGGCGAAAGCGCTGCCAGTCGATGATGCGCGGATAGGCCGACGCGCCGGCCACGATCAGCTTCGGTTTGTGCTCTCTGGCCAAGGCCTGGACGCGATCGTAGTCGATCGTTTCTGTTTTCGGATCCACGCCATAGTGAACGAACTTGTAGTACTTGCCCGAGAAGCTGACCGGACTACCGTGGGTCAGGTGGCCGCCCTGGGTGAGCTCCATGCCCAGGACGGTGTCGCCGGGCTCGAGCAGGGCAAAGTACACGGCCATATTGGCCGGGCTGCCCGAATATGGCTGAACGTTGGCGTGGTCGGCCTTGAAGAGCTGCTTGGCGCGGTCGATGGCCAGCTGCTCGATGTCGTCGACGATGGCCACGCCCTGGTAGTAGCGGGCTCTCGGATAGCCCTCGGCGTACTTCACGTTGAGGTGTGACGACAGGCAGTCCAAGACGGCGCGCGAGGCATAATTTTCGCTGGCGATGAAGTTCAGCGTGCGGGTATGGCGGCGCCGGTCGCGCTGGATGAGGCCCCAGACCTCGGGATCGACACTGCGCAGCGAGGCGCCAGTTTGGACGGCGCCGTTGGTGCGAGTCACCGTGATCATGTGGGCTACAAGTGTACTTCTTTAGAATGTCCTGCCTATGAACAAAAGGAAAAAGGTTGCCTGGCGAAAACATCGCGTGAAAGCCAAGAAGGCGGAAGAGAAAGCCCGCACGGGGGCAGTCGCCCGTCGGAGCTAGTGTCTCGCCTTCGGTGGTAGGTGGGTACGCCGCCGTCACTGCACGCGCGCCGCGCGCGGAAATGGATTTTTCTCTTTCAGAGGGAATGGGCAGGAAACGGGCTGACTGGCCGATGGTCGATGGCAGACGACCGCCCTCTAGGCCAGCAGCGAAAAGCCTCCGTCGACGATGACGGTTTGGCCGCGGATCATGGCGGCCTCGGGCGTGCACAGGAAGGCGACAACGCGAGCAATGTCGTCTGGTTCGACCATGCGGCCAGCGGGGGTGCGCGCTACGTTGCTGGCGATGACCTCCGCGCCCCAGGCGAAACTCTTCAGGGCGTCGGTTTGAACTAGCCCTCCAGAGACTGCGTTGACGACGATGTTATGGGGCGCGAATTCGACCGCCAGATAGCGCGTGACGGCCTCGAGCGCCGCTTTGGAGACGCCGACCAGGAAATAGTCCTGCATGACGCGCCGTGCACCGAGCGACGAGACGCTGACGATAGCGCCGCCGCCGCGCTGCTGCATGAGCGGCAGGGCGGCCTTGGCGCACAGCCAGGCACCGCGAGCGTTGACGTTGATGGTCCAATCCCAGTGCTTGGCGGTCAGGTCTATGGCGGCGCGGTTCACGCCTGATGCTGAGTTATTGACCAGCACGTCAAGGTAGCCGAAGCGTTCCGCAATGACGGCAAACAGATCTGCAATGTTGGCCTCGTCGGCAACATTGGCTCGGATGGTTTCGGCTTGCACGCCGAGCAATCGAGCGGCGGCCGCTGTTTCCTCGGCGTTGTCGGGATGACGGACATAATTGACGAGGAGGTCAGCGCCTTGTTGGGCCAGTTGGAGGGCGATGGCGCGACCGATGCCGCGCCCGCCGCCGGTGACCAGCGCGAGCTTGCCCTCGAGCTCGCGCGCACTCAACTTTCGTGCGTAGCCTTGACGCTGAGCTCGACGTTGCCCTTCAGCGCGCTCGAAATCGGACAGCCGTCCTTAGCCGCTTCAGCCGCCTTGACGAAGTCTTCAGCGTTCATGCCATGCACGTGACCATGCACTTCGAGCGCACTCGACACCACCTTGAATCCGTCGCCCACGCGATCGAAGGTGACGTTGGCGGTCACGTTGAGCTCCTCGGGCGGTGCACCCGCCCGGGCCAGCCCGGCTGAGAGCGCCATGGCAAAACACGCGGCGTGCGCCGCGGCCAACAGCTCTTCAGGGCTGGTCACGCCATTGGCGTCGGCTTCCGACCGCCGCGCCCAACTCACGGCGAAATCCTTGAAGACGCCGCTGCTCGCGGCGCTCACTACGCCCTTACCGGAGGCCAGATCGCCCGTCCACGTCGCCTGCGCGCGTCGAACCGCTGCCATTGCTGTGTGCTCCTCGGGAGAGTCGTTTCGGCTCGATCTTACTGGTATGCTGGGCCGCACTCACGGAGGGCTCCGGCTCATGGTGCGGCTCGTTGTGCTCGTGGCGCTTGCCCTTGTCGGTCTGCCGTCGCTCGCCCACGCGCAAGATGTCGACGCACCAGGGGTGCGCCAGGCGATCGAGGCGGCGATCGACATGGACGCCGGTCGCGATATTGCGCGCCTGCCGCGCGTCACCCTCGACAACGGCGACCTGACGGTCATCTTCGCCATGCAGCGGCCAGGCGACGACAATCCAGCACATGTCGAGCAGGTCGCCCAGACCGACGTGCTGGCCATCTTGCAGGCGATCTACGCCTCGGAAGACGCGCCGACGATTCGATCGGCGACGGTGCTCGGTACGTACCGTGTTGTAGGCAAGTACGAGCGCGGCAAGGAGATCGCGTTGCTACGCGCCGTGCTGTCACCCGAGCGGGCCGCGAGCTTCGACTGGCTGTCGACCACAGTTGGCGACCTGGACGTGTTCTGGACGCCCGGCGACCTGGCCAAGCTGAACGCCGTCGGCAGTCCGGCCCGGTGAGCCCGCACGAAGAGCTCGAAGAACGCACGATCGCGGAGCTCCAGGAACAGCAGGCCAGCGGCCAGATCACGTCGCGCGCGCTCGTCGAGGCCTATCTCGAGCGCATCGAGGCGATCGATCGCAGCGGTCCCCTGCTGCGCAGCGTCCTGGAAACCAATCCCGAGGCGCTGGCCATCGCCGATGCGCTGGATCGCGAGCGCACCGAGCGCGGGCCGCGCGGGCCGCTGCATGGCATCCCGATGCTGCTCAAAGACAACATCGACACCGCAGATCGTATGGCGACGACGGCCGGATCACTCGCGCTGCATGGCAGCCAGGTCACCCAGGACGCGACGATCGCCCGCAGGTTGCGCGAAGCAGGCGCGGTAATCCTGGGTAAGGCGAACCTGAGCGAGTGGGCCAACTTCCGCTCGACGCGCTCGTCGAGTGGCTGGAGTGGCCGCGGGCGGCAGACGCGCAATCCGTATGTGCTCGATCGCAACCCGGGCGGATCAAGCTCGGGCTCGGGCGTCGCCGTATCGGCCAATCTGGCCGCCGCCGCGATCGGCACCGAGACCGACGGCTCGATCATGAGCCCGTCGTCGAACAATAGCGTCGTCGGCCTCAAGCCAACGGTCGGCCTGACCTCGCGCGCAGGCATCATCCCAATCTCGCATACTCAGGACAGCGCTGGTCCGCACGGCCGCACCGTGGCGGACGTGGCCGCTGTCCTGAGCGCGATCGCCGGCGGCGCTGACGCGCGTGATACGGCGACCGCCAGCGCCCCTGGTGTGCAGGACTACACGCGCAGCCTGGACAAGAATGGCCTCCACGGGGCGCGGATCGGCGTCGCGCGCAAGTTTCACACCGGCTACAGCGAGCATGCCGATGGCGTATTCGAAGCGGCGCTGGCGCGTTTGCGTGCTGCCGGCGCCGAGCTGATCGACGATATCGAGATTCCTGGCCAGGCGCGGCTGCGCAAGCCATTCCAAGACGGCGACGACATCACGTCCGAAGGGCTCGTTCTGCAATACGAATTCAAGGCGGATCTCGAGGCCTACCTGGCGACGCGGCCCGACTCGTGCATCAAGAACATTCACGATCTGATCCGCTTCAACGATGACCACGCCGTCGAGGAAATGCCGTATTTCCGCCAGGAGCGCCTGCTCGCGTGTGCCGAGCGCGGTGCGCTTACGGATGACCTGTATCAGCGCGCCCTCGAACACAACCAGACATTCGCACGCGCATTCGCGGCCTTTCTCGACGAGCAACGCTTTGACGCACTCGTGGCACCGACCAATCCGCCACCGTGGGTCATCGACGTGATCGATGGCGATCGTTCCCTGGGCGGCAGCGCGATGGTTGCCGCCATCGCCGGCTTCCCGGTTATCACAGTTCCGGCCGGCTATGCATTCGAGTGCCTGCCCATCGGTCTGACGTTCATGGGCGCGCCGTGGAGCGAACCGGCGCTGATTCGCCTGGCCTACGCGTTCGAACAGACCGACCCCGTGCGTCGAGCGCCTCGCTTCCAGCCAACTTTGGTTGACCTGCCGTAAGCTGGACCTCGCGCACCGGACTTCGACTCGATACCCTGGAATTATCGGAACCAGCCCGCACAGTGGATCCGATTGTGTGATGTGGAGGCGAACCGTGGACGCAGCTAGGGATGGGCGTACACGAAATTAGTCCGGCAGACGGGTCAACCACTCTGCAACCGCGCCGCAATGACCGCTCAGGCGATCTCCTGATCGGCCGGCGCTACCCTTCCCGCAGTCGAGCCCGCAGCCTCTCTGGCGTGCCGACCACACTTGTTGTACGGAGGCACAGCGGTGGAGGAGCTTAGCGCGTCGGGACGGCTCTCTGGGCCAGAAGACGACATCACGCGATTCGGTGCCCTCGTCGCGACCGATCACTGGCACCTGTACCAGTCCGCCGTCAAGCGGCTGCTCGACGTGGTGATGGCGCTGTTGCTGCTTGCCGCGCTACTGCCCGTGCTGGGCGTCGTCGCGATGCTCGTCGGGTTGTCGTCGTCCGGTCCGATCCTGTTCAAACAGCGGCGGCTGGGCCGTGGTGGCCAGGAGTTCTGGTTCTACAAGTTCCGCACCATGGTCGACGGGAACGATCCGGCCGATCACCGCGCGTACACACACGCGCTGATCCGCGGCCAGGCGCAGCCCGTCCGCGGCGCGTTCAAACTGGCCGACGATCCACGGGTGACGCCGCTGGGCGCCTTTCTGCGTCGCTACAGCATCGACGAGTTCCCACAGCTGATCAACGTCTTGCTGGGGCACATGAGCATCGTTGGGCCGCGGCCGCCGCTGCCCTATGAAGCCGAGCTGTACGGGCCACTGGAGTGGCAGCGCCTGGCTGTTACGCCCGGGCTGACCGGGTTGTGGCAAGTCAGCGGTCGCTCGCGGCTCACATTTGAAGAGATGATCGAGCTCGACCTGGAGTACATCGATCGCTGGTCGTTGTGGCTGGATGTGCTGATCATCATCCGCACGCCGCTGGCCATGCTCGCTGGCGACGGCGCCCGTTAGCTTTTCTCTTCCAGAGGGGTGGACGAGGAACGACCGTTAGGCCGTCAGCGATCGGGGATCAGGGGCGGGGGTCAGGGGCCAGGACGGCGCCAGGCTGCGCTGGGCTAAGCGCCCCTCTCTGGGGTGACCCTGTGCCAGGGATCTGGTTGAGGACGGTGCCCAGTACGCGCGCGCCAGCGGAAAGCAGCGTGCGCGCAGCATGTAGGGCGTCGCGGCCACGGGTTGCCTGGGCGTCGATAACGAGGACGACGGCGTCAGCGTGAGGCACCAGGCTTTGCGACGCGGCGTCGACGACGACGCGGTCGGCGAGCCCATGCAACACGCTCAACACGCGCAAAAAGCGGTGCGCTACGGTCACATCCGCTGCGAGCACGCGCAGGCCGTCCACAGGTGTGGGCTGCAGGGCGCTGGGAACATCCTCGAGCGTCGGCTCACCTGCGACAGAGTTGGGGGCGGCTGTAACGAGCACGACCTGCTCGCCCGCCCGAGCCCAGGCAGTCGCCAGCCCTAGCGCGATGGTCGAGGCGCCAGCGCCGGCATGCGTCCCGACGACGAGCACGGTTGACGGGCGTCGGTCAATTGCCATGCGGACCGCCGTGCGTAGGCGGCGAAACGCCTCGACGGCTGGCGAATTTTCGGCGAATGCGCCCGCCGCCAGACGACGCACGCGGGGCACGTGGCCCCACACGGGCAGGCCCAGCCGGCGTCGAACCGTGTCCGGCAGCGCGATCCGATCGCGCCGCAGCTCGGCAACCATCGCAATTGCCGCACCCAGCGCCAGTCCAAGCAGCGCACCCAGTGCGACATTCAGCGCCAAACGGGGGGAGCTGGCCGTGAGCGGCGTCACGGCCGGCTCAACTGTGCTCAGTGGATCGCCGTTGCGGGTAGCAGCAAGATCCTGCTCGCTCACACTGCGCACGGCAGCTGCGTAGCGCTGCTCGGCGTCCGCGAGCGCGGCCTGGCTCGCGGCCTGATCCGCATCGCTGACCGCGCCGGACGGCTGACTGCGTAGCTGGTCCAACTGCCGAGCACGATTGGCGACTTCAGTGCCAAGCTGATTGGCCGCCTCGTTGAGCTGCGCCCGACGCGCGGCGGACTGCGCAGCCTGGGCCGCGCGCGCCTGTCGCACAGCAGTGACGGCGAGCTGGTTCGCGAGCCTGGCCGCGGTCTCCGGATCACGCGCCCGGACGGTCAGGACAATCATCTGCGCGCCGCGCAGCGGGGCAGCGTCGATGTCCTGCGAGACGCTCTCGTACGCCAGCGACAGCCCGAGATCGGTGAGGGCCGCCTCAACCACCGGCCGCGACTGGAGGACTGCAGCATAGGTCGTCAGCACCTGACTCGGGGTCAGCACAGTGTCGGTGGACGTGACCAGCAGCTTGGTCGAGGCCGTGTACACCGGTGCCAGCTGCGTGGTGATCACGACCGCCCCGGCCACGCCGAGCAGCACAGCCAGGACGTCCAGCCACAGCCACCGGCGGACAATCGACCAGACTTCGGCGCTGCTCATCGACACTGACTCAAGCGGCGTAGCGATACAGCAGCTCGCCCAACGTGCGGCACACCCACGGTGGAGATCGACGAATGAACGCGCTCACAATGTGCGACGCCTGGCTCGGTAGCGCGGGTCGCGCTGCGCCGGCCTGCACGCCGAGCGTCGAGTACACCAGCGGCTCCTCGCGCGTGCCCCAGCCATCTTTGAAGTCACGCAAGCCAGGATTGTCGAGGTCCGTCCGACCGAAATCGAACACGCGGAACCCGTTCGTGCATCCCCACCGAATCGCCGACCACAGCACGAGATTGTTGGGCCGTAGGCGCCAGAACGCCGAGTCGGATGCGCTGTACTTGTAAACGACCGTCCCGTTCCAGGCCAGGAACACCGCGCCCGCGACCGCTCGCCCGTCGTGGAATGCGAGCTGCGCAAAGCCGAGCCCAGTCGACAGGACGCGCTCCCAGAGCAGCCGAAAGAAGCGCAGCGGCTGCACGGGCGTGCCCAAGCGTCGGCGGGTCTGCGTGTGCAGCTCGTAGTACAGGCGCACATCCGCAAAGCTCTCGGCGCGTCGAACGATGACACCCTGGCGTTCGGCGCGCCCGATCGGCTGCTGGACTTGCGTCCGCTTGAACGTCCGAAAGACCGTCTGTGGATCGGCGGCCAGCGCCAGCGTGTGCAGGACCGCCACCTCGCGCTGGTGCCAGCCCGAGACTTCCGGCAGCGGCGCGCGGACCGCCATAGGCAAGCCGTCGTGCCAGGAAGCTGCCGCTCTGGCGAGCGGCGCCATCAACTCGGCCGAGGTGCACAGCGGACCACAATTGTCGGTGAAGGGCAGGCAGATGGCGCGTTCACCGCGCAAGGGCGCGCGCACCCTGACCATGGGCAGTCCGGCTACGGTCTGGCCCGAGGCGTCAGTCAAGACCAGCGCCGATGCCGCGAAGCCGTAGCAGTCGGCGACAAGCCTGGTCCAGGCTGGGCAATGGAATGGCGTAGCCGCGGGGTGACTGTCGACCAACCGTGTCCAGCTCGGATCGTCAACGTCGACCTCGCGCAGGGTCAGGTTCACCCGCGCAGCAGCCGCCGCGAACCTGCCGCCAGCCCGAGATAGCGCGCCTCCATCCCCGGCCAATTGTACCGAGCGTTGAACTCGCGCAAGCCCGCGCGCAGTCGATCGAGCAGTCCGCGATCGTCGTACACCGCCTGAATCACGCGCGCGAGATCAGCCACGTCGTCTGGCTCGTACAGCAGGGCCGATTGTTCGTCGAAGTAGTAATTGATGACCCGCAAGCGCGGCGCGATGGTCGGAATCTCCATGGCGGCGTACTCGAGCATCTTGACAGGCAGCATCCAGTTCTGACGCAGCTCTGTTCGTCGACGATTGCCGACGACACCGACGTCAACTTCGTCGAGCGCGCGCGGCAGATCTTCGACCGGCAGCCAACCACGCAAGGCAACGACGTCCTCGAGTCCGGCGGCGCTGACCTGGGCACGCAGCTCGGGCATGAACTCGCCATCGCCAAGCACGACGAAGCGCAGGCCGGGACAAGCTGGTAGCGCTCGCCGGACCGCTTCGACGATAAGGTCGAGACCCAGACGCTCGGCGACCGTGCCGTGGTAGCCGAGCACCAGGCTCGTGCGCGCGTGGGGGCGCTGCGTTCGCGGCTGGAAGATGGCCGGATTGCCGACATTCATGATCAGCTCGATCTTGTGGGCCGGAATTCCGTGCCCGATGAGTGCGGTGCGGTGGAGCTCGTTGGTCGTGATGACCACGTCGGCGAACATCGCACTGAGCCGCTCTTCAAACCGCAACACTTTGATGAGCGGATGACTCAGGTCGAGGTCGAATTTCGTCGCGTATGCTTCGGGCATTGTGTCATGGATGTCGAGCATGATGTGCGCGCCGCGCAGCTTGGCAAAGACTGCGCAGTACACGATGAAGTCGGGCATGTTGTGCACGTGCACCAGGTCGTAAGGTCGTGACCGGGTGACCGCCACAAGGGCACGTAGGAAGAAGGCCAGCTGGGAAATCAGATACGGCAAGGCACGCCTGCTGGCGACTTTGTCCATGAGTGAGAAAACGCGCAAGCCCCGCTGCGCCGGTGCGCCTTCGCCGAGCGCGAAGACGTCCACTTCATAGCCCGATTTGAGCAGTGCATCGACGTAGTTTTTGATGCGCGCGTCGTTGAAGTAGTTGGCATAGGCAAGCATGCACGCGTGACCCTTGGCCATCGCCGTCAGGCCAGCAGGCGGTGGTACAGGTCGACCGCGGATTGGCCGACGACGTCCGGATGGGACACGGCGCAGAAGCGCTGGCGATTGAAGCCGCCCATCGCCTGCCGCCGCTCTGGACTGCTGGCGAGTGTGCGCAGGTCGTCTGCCTGCTGGCGCGTGTCGCCCACCGCGGCGAGCAAGCCGCCGCGGGTGTGCTCGACCATGCTGGGCACGCCACCAACGCAGGTCGAAACGACGGGCAGGCCGGCCGCCATAGCCTCGAGCACCACGACGGGAAAGGCATCCCAGTGGGTAGGCAGATACAGGATGTCCGCGTCGGCGAACAGGCGCCGCTTGTGCGCGCCGCTCACGACACCGCACAGGTTCACCTGGTGCTGTAGCCCACGCTGCTCGACTTCGGCTCGAACGGCAGCCGTTTCCTCGGCGGTCATACCTGACCCGGCGAGTCGAAACGTCACTCGCGGCTGCCCAGTGCGCAGCAGGTCGGCGACCTCGAGCAGGTCGTAAATGCCCTTATCCCTGGTAAGCCAGCCGATGAACATGACGACGATCGCCTCGCCCGCGGGCCGCACGACTGGAACGTCGAGCAGATCGGGGCTGCAGGTAGGCGGCAGAACGGCCAGCCGGTGCGGATCGACGTAGCTGCGCGCGATGGCGTGCGAGGCTTCGGACAACACGGCGACAGCGTGGGCGGCGCGCATGGCAACGGCAAACGCGGTCTGGGTGGTGCGCCGCTGGCCAGGAAATGCGACGACGCCCAGGTCCTCGTGCAGGTGCCACACCGTTCGCGCGCCAGCGGCTCGCGCGGCGAGGATGCTCAGCGCGTTGCCGAACAAGGACAGGTCGTGACTCGAGCCGTGCCAGTGCAGCACCTGGACGCCGTGGCGTCGAATGAGCCGCGTCGTCTCCAGCGCCAGGCGCGCGTGGCGCCCGAGACGCCGTGGCGTAGGTCGTTTGGCGCGCCGCGGATCGCCGGGCAGGCCCCGCGAGGAGGTGTCCAGGACGTGTATGTCCTGGGCGCGCATCGGCTGCGACGCGATCAGCTGCTGCAGCGAGACGCCAATGCCGCTCCACGGTGGGGGCAGTGGCCCCGCGTGCAGCAGCCGAATCACATCCGCTCCAGCCATAGTTTCAGCGAGGCGGCGCGGGCGAATGCGAGGCGATTGGCGAGCCACGAGCCATCTTCGAAATCAGACCCCAGCTTGCCGGTAAAGATGTCGTCCGGCGGCAGGGTGCGCAGTAGCTGGTGCTGGTACAGCCCGGCCGTCCACTCCTCGGTCCTGAATTCGGGCGCCTGGCGCCGACGCCGCGCCAGCACCTTGGGCGCGATGCGCAGCAGCGGCAGCGGCCCGAGCAGGTCGGCTGGCGCGTAGCCGTGGTCCGTGGTTGCCTGCAACAGCTCGGGCCGATAGCGGCGAATGACATGGGCATAGAAGTATTGCGAACGAAAACGATTGCCGATGGTGGGTTGCAGGGTGCGTGAATGCACGCCCGCGAAGGGTGCGCGGAAGGCGAACTCGACGAATTCCTCGTCCAGAAACGGAAAGCGATTGAGGCCCCACGGGCGTTCGATGTGGGTCTCCGCACCGAAGTACTTGCGCAAGCCCTCACTCAGCAGGAACACATAGAATCGGCGATCGGTAGGCAAGCCGCGGACGCCTTCGTCAAAGAGGTCCGCCACGTCGGCCTGAATGTCTGCGAGGCTGTCGCGTACAAGCTCACTACGAATGTAGCGACTGCGCTCGACGAGCTGCGCGACGTCCGCCATTGCCGTCGTGCTGAGGTGCAGCTGCACGAGGTCGGCACTGACGATGTAGCCGATGTTTTGAAACGTGCGCAACAGCTCACTGCCGAACAGGCCGGTGAGGACGACCTGGCCGAAGCCCGCTGTGCGCTCGAAGGCGTACGGGTAGTTGGCTCGCTCGACCGTCGATAGGCAGTCGCTGAGCATGAGCGCGCGCAGCGCGAAATCGTCGAACTGTGCCGCGTAGTCGTCGTCAAGATAGATCGGCTCGAAACGCACGCCCAACCGAGCGCAGATGTCGTGCGGCACGGCGACGTTGATGCTGCCCGGCGTGCCGAAGGAGTAAGCCAGAATGTCCTCGGGTGGGCGATCCAGTACCGCCAGGTTGACGCGGCTATCGAAGCCCGACGTAAACGACACGCGCAGGCGGGGCTGGTCGGCAGCTAGATGGTTGACCGTCGCGTGCAGCAGCCCGCTGCCAACGTCGAGCGCTTCGCGCTGGTTCATGAGGGGCAGGTCGTACAGTGAGCGAACGTCCCACCAACGATCGATGTCGAGTCGGCCGTGCGCCAGTCGCACGCGCTCCGCGGGCCGGATGTTGTAGACGCCCCGAATGAAGGTCCGCCGGCCGAGTGGGTAGTTGAACAGGGCGTGCTCGGCGACCGCCGCGTGATCGACCTCCGCGTGCTGTAGACATGCTGCTACAGAAGCGAGCGAAGTCGAGAAGATCAGCCGCGGGCCGTCCAGCGCATAGTAGAAGGGGGAGATGAGGAGCCGACTGCCGATCAGCTCGCACGTTGCGTTGCGCTCGTCGACGATGACCAGGACGAAGTTACCCTTGGTCTGCCGTAGGAGCGCCGCTGGATCGCGCCGGTAGTCCAGCGCCCTTTGCGCCGACAGTGGCCCCGACGAGTAGTCGCCGCGGCCAAACAGCTCGCCGATCACGAAGACGTGATAGCCAGTGTCGGCGGCGTGCGGGACGGGTCCGAACGGCAGTGGCAGGTAGCGCGCGCGCACAGCGGGACCGTCGACGTAGCACGCCTGATCGGGCAGCCAACGTTCGCTGGGCAGGCACGGCAACGACGGACCGGTCGGGCCGACGATGCCGAGCAGGTCAATCATGTGCGAAGGGCCGCAGCTGTCGAACGAAGTCGCGCGCATGTGCGACCGAGGCAACGCTCGGGTGAATGGCCAGCGACTCGCGCAGGGTGTCGTCTGAGCGCTCCTTCACCGCGCGCAGCAGCAAGCGCTCGCTGGTCCGCACCTGACGCAGCCACTCCTGGGCAGCCTCAGGGAGCGCTGACCCCGCCATCGTGGGCCGTACCTGCCCGCCCCGCACGAGCGCTGGGGCCTCGGCGGTCAGTCCGGGTACTTGCGGGACGGCATCGTTGTGACGCCAGGTCACGATGAACTCGTACTCGGTTGCACCGGCAAGGGCATCGAGAAAAGGGACGATGCACCGTGAGTACCAGCCCCCGCGCTGGCCTGCTTCGAGGCGTGCCGCGCGACGCTCGAGCCAGCCTCGGAATGGCGCGCCGCCCACGCCCGATCGGAGGACGACGTCGATGGCGCTGCTGCGTGGGCCGGCCTGGCGCACGTACAGCACCTCGCCCTTGTGATACAGCGCGGCGGCATGTTTGATCGGGATCGCTCGGTACTCGGGCGCCAGGTCATAGTCATAGGCTTTGATCCGCCGCTGAACGAGTCGGCGAATGAGCTCGTCCAGTGCGCTCGCCCCGTTGACGAGGACGTCGGTCACCCAGCCAAGGTGGTTCAGGCCGCGGTATTCGACGCGCACATCAGACACCGACACGTCCAGGATGCGGGCGAAGTCGGTCCGCATCGAGAACGCGTGGTGGCAGATTCCGAAACAGGACAACGTGGTCTCGTCGGCAATCGCCTCGCACAGGATGCTGACCGGATTGGCGAAGTTGACGAACACCGCCTCAGGCGCAACGGACTGCACGGTGTGCGCGGCAAGCAGCGTTGGTGCCAGGTGGCGGATCGCCTCGGGATAGCTTGCCGCGTGCCCGACGATGCCACTGGCGGCCAACAGCTGGCGGTCGTTGGCGACGGCGGCCGCGCCGCCAACGCGGAGCATGTTCAGCACGTAGGCCGCCCCACGTGCCGCACGCCTGATGTCGGTATCCCAGGTCACACGCACGTTCACCTGGCGCTGCTCGACGATTGCCTGGCATGCCAGGCCGACGCGCTCGACCTTCTCGGCCGATCGACCAACCAGACACACCTCGTCCCAGCCTGAGCCGCCGGCCTCGAAAAACGCTGGCGTATTGGGGCTGCTCCCGCCCAGGATGACCAGCTTCCGAGAAGTCACCGCGCTGCCAGCAGGCATCGGTACTGCTCGGCGACCTGCTCCGCCGCCGATGGCCAGGCGCTTCTGACCTGGTCCCGAATGCGGTCGACCATGCGCTCGTGCAGCTGGCGATCGAGCAAGAGTCGGGAGATGGCATGCGCGAGGGCGGGCGGGTCGCGTGGTGGCACGAGCAGCCCGGTCACGTTGTCGTCGACGTCTTCTGGCAGGCCGCCCACGGCCGAGGCAACGACCGGTGTGTGGAACGCGAAGGCGGTCTGCACGACGCCGCTCTGTGATGCCTCGACATAGGGCAGCACGACGATGCTGGCTTGCTGGAACAGTCGGCGCAACGTCGGCGCGTCGATGCGCTCGAAGTAGGTTTCCAGACTGCCTCCCTCGGGCAGGGTTGGCTTCGGCGGTGGGATGAAACCTGGGCCGGGCGAACCGGCGACCACCACGCGTAGCCCGGGCACCTGCTCGGCAATGGACGGCAGCGCGGAGTACAGCACGTCCAGACCTTTATAGGCCGATACGCGTCCAAAGAAGAGGACACTGCGCTCGCATTCGGCATGCGCCGGGCCGCCGAGCTCGGACCACACCAGCTTCGGGCCCAGTGGAATCACGGTCGAAGGCGGCGTGCTGCCAGGCCTTGCAAACTGCTGCTGGGAGAAGCGACTGTAGAACAGCAGGCGCTGCGCACGCCGCACGCCGATCCGGCGAATGCGCTCGGCGCGTCCAACGCGCTCGCCGAGATGAGTCCGTGCGTCATGGATGGCCACGAGTTTTGGCATACCGGCCAGTAGGAACAGCAGCGGCGTCGAGCGGGCCGTCAAGTCTTCGAAGTGCACTATGTCTGGCTGGAGCGACCGTACGCGCAGCGCCGCTGCTCCCGTAGTGGCCAGCGCGGACGGGGCAAATGCGCGCGGCGCGTTGTGAACAACGAAGTCAAAGCTGGCCAGATTGGATAAGAACTGATGGGCGTCGGCAAGATAGCCAGCGCGCACCGCGCCGTCGGCAGGCTGCACGCCCGCGCCGGCCACGATGCGCTCTTCGCCGAACAAGCCGGCCCGACGTTCCTCGGGCGACAGCTCGAGCAATAGGTGCACGGACGCATGAGGCGCCAGCGCGCGTAGCAACGGCAGACTGTGGTCGAGAAAGGCGGGCCGCGTGTAATAGACGACGCGCGGCATCTAGCCGATCGCATCGGCGCGTGTCCGCCACCAGCGCGCGACCTCGCGCGGTAGGGCGTGCCAGTAGGCACACCGCTCGCGCAGCGACTGCATGTGCTGCAGGAACTGCTCGTACACGCGCCAATTGACACCCACGCGCAGATAGTCCGGGTGCACATTGACCAGTGCCATTCCGCCCCACTGGGCGATGAACTCCAGCTTCTCGAGCCATAAGCGCGGCGTCTGCTCCCCGAGCACCGTCACCAACGTGTGATCCTGAGCAAGCGTGTACGGCAGCTCCACGAAGCGGCCACAGAAGAACGGCCAGATGCTCATCGTGCCACCGGGCATCACCTCGTACGGGTCGGTATCGAAGAACGACGAGTCGTACTCGACGTCGAGGTCCTGCATCCATTCAGGGTTGCGGTGCGTCGCCGGCGAGCGGAACCCGACTGCCCCGAGTGTGTGGGCGTGCAGCGCGATACGTTTGGCCGCGCGTTCGAAGCCGCTCCGGCTGGAGAAGAGCTTGCCATCGTGTTTGAGCCCGTGGATGCCGACTTCGAACCCGCGCACCTGCAGGTCACCAGTAACACCCTGGTCGACGGTGTAGTCGTCGGGCACGAAGTTGAACGACGAGCGAAAGCCGAATTGCTCGTCCAGGCGTGCCACGGTTTCGACGAAAGCCTGGCCATCGGCGCGCTCGACGTCGTGCGTCAGCACGAACGCGAACGGGGCATTGTCGGGCCAGAATGGGCGCGTCGCTGACGCCCCCGATCGCTCTCGCACGGCGTACATGAATCGCACAAAGCGATCTTCGATTGGCCACCCCAATGGGAAAGACTCCGCCGACGTGCGCTGGCCAGCGCGCCGTACGAGCGCCGTTGCTCGGCGTGGAAGAAACGGCCGCAGCTGGTAGTACAGCCGGCGCGCTCGACTCAGACGGTAGCGCTCTGGCCCGAATTGGCCCTCGCCAAGAATGTGCTCGGCCAGGCCGTTCCAGCCGGCCCGATCCATGACCTCAGCGCCGCCGGGCAGGCACTCGGCTGCCGAGCGCGCCGCCGCGAGCCATGCTTCCTGTGCGACCTGTTGGCCAGTGCCCCAAAAGCGCGCCAGCGTGTTGGCCGCGAAGAGGTTCGGCATGTGCCTACGCTCGAGGCGCGACGCCAGCGAGCACGACATCGCTGCCCGTGCTGAGCAACGCGATGGCCCCGCTGGTGTCGAGCGACGGTGCCGCCACGATGACGACGTCCACCCCATCGCGCAGCTCGTCAACAATCGTCCGCATTCGCTCGGAGTCCAGAAGATCGATCGCGTTGCTCGTGACCGGCCCTGCACACAGCACGCCTAGCTGCTCGACGTTCGACGCTTGGAGCTCAGCGCGTGCGGGGCGGGCCGGATTGCTGAGCAGGTTGGTCAAGCCGCGCCGCGCATCGAGCGCAAGTAGCTCGCTCAACCGTGGCTGATACAGGTTGGCGTCGACCAGGATTACGCGATTGCCCGCACGCGCACGCGCCATGGCCAGGTCGATCGCGGCGGACGCGCTGTTCGCGCTTGGGTTGGCGCCGGTGACGACGACACTGCCACGGCCTGTCTCGCCCACGACCGTAGCCACGCCGGCCGCACCGGCAAGGTCGGCGAGAGGCGCGCGGCGGTCGAACAGCAAGTCGAGTACGAGCCCGATCAGAACCGCGACGAGTAAGCCGACCACGGCCGCGCTGAATACGTTTATGGCCACGCGTGGCAGCACGGCCTGTGTCGGTACCGCCGCCGGCTCGGGTAGCGTCAGGACCTCGCCCGCACCGGCTTGTGCCACGCGTGCCTCCTCGAGCGCATTCATTGCCGTGGTCAGCCGCTGTTGGGTACGCGCCAGATCATTCAACGCGATGCTGAGCTGGACATCACGCTGTGGGCTCGGGCTCGTCCCCTGCAACGTACGCACCTGCGCGGCTCGATCGGCGACGTCCTGGCCAAGCTGGTCCACGACAGCGCGAACTCGATCGATGCGCGCCGCTGCGCGCTCGGCGCGCGCAGCTTGCAATTGCTGCGCGGCCGTCGCTGCTACGCGGTTCGCGATGTCCGCCGCGCGCGCTGGATCAGTCGAGCGTGCGCGCAGCTGAATGAAGCGCGTGTCGCGGATTGGAGTCGTGTCGAGGGCAGCGTCGACCTCCTCGACCGGCGAGCCCATGGCTGACGCGACGCTCGCGACAATTGGTCCGGCAGTTATCAGCTCGGCGTACGTGGCAGTCAACTGGTCCGCGGTCAGGTTGCTGCTCAAATCGGTATTGCTCACCAGGACGGTCGCTCGGGCCTCGTAGACGCGCGGCATTTGCTCGGACACGACGTAGGTCGCGCCCGCCGCGACGACTATGCCCAGGAGCACCAGCCACCGCCAGCGCCGCGCGAAGCTCAGGCTCTGGCCGAAGGTCACGCTGCGCTCACCTGGAACGTGCGGCGCCAGGTTTCGAGTGACAACAGAAGAAACAACACCCGGCGATGGTCGTGCTGACCGCTGGCGTGTTCGTCGAGCAGGCGGTCGACGGTGCCACGCGACAGGTACGAGTTAGCGAGCGACGACGGTTCGGCCATCAAGTCGCGCAGCTCCACACCGAGCCGTGCCCGCAGCCAGAGGTCGAGCGCGTTGTCGAATCCGATTTTTCGTCGCCGGATTACGTCCGGCGGCAGAAATCGTTCGCAGGCGCGACGATGCAGCCACTTGCCCTGCCCTGAACGCAGCTTCAAGCGGCCCGGCACACGCTCGGCGAAGGCCATCAGCTCGACGTCGAGGAACGGCACGCGGGCCTCGACGCTCGCGGCCATCGCCATCTTGTCTTCGGCGAGGAGCAAATTGTCCGGCAGCGATGTGCGCGTGTCGATCCACAGCATGCGCTCGAGGCGCGTGCCTGGCGGGGCTTGACCAAGCATCCCTGCCAAATACGTCCGCGGCAGGTCGGCGTTGAGCTTGGACTGGGTCGCGGGATTCAACAGCCGCCGGCGCAGCGCGGGTGGCACGAACGTGTAGATGGACAACAGTTGGTCGACCTCGGATGCCACCGACAGCGCATGTGCCAGGCGCGCGGGCTGTTGCGGCAACCGCCCGGCGGCGATCGCAAAGCCAGCCCGCATGAGCGGATTGTTCAGTCCAGCGATGCGATCCAGGACTGCGACACCGCGGTGGCGATCGTAGCCAGCAAAGGTCTCGTCAGGACCTTGCCCATTCAGCATGACCTTGATCCCGTTCGCCTGCGCCAGCTGCGCCACGAAGTAGTAGGCCGGGGCTGAGTCGTTACCGATAGGCTCCTCGAGGTGCCACATGTAGCGCGACATGAACGCCGCGTAGTCGTCCTGCGAGATCAACTTGCCCGTCGGGCAGGCGCCGAAATGGTGCGCGGTCGTCGTCGCGGGGCCAATCTCACTGTCCGCTTCACGGCCAGCGAAGCCAACGGTGAAGGTGCGCACCGGCTCCGAGCTGTGCTTGGCCATGATCGCGAGCAGCGCGCTCGAGTCGACACCACTGCTCAGCGACAGCGACAGGGGCACGTCGCTGACCATCTGACGCTTCACGGCGCAGTCGATGCGTTCCGCAAGCTCGTCCACCAGGGCGGGAACAGAGGGGTCGTCGAAAGTCGGCTGGGCCGAGACAAAGTAGCGCGTCACCTCGACGCGATCCCGAGTGACGATGGCGTACGCGCCGGGCGGCAGCTTGGCAATGCCGTCGAACAATGTCCACGGCGCTGGCGTATGACGGAGGGTCAGGCACAGATTGAGTGCATCAAGACTGGGGCGGCGTGGCACGGCGGGATCGGCCAGAATGGCCTTGAGCTCCGAGGCGAAACGGAGCGCGCCGCCGAGCTCGCTGTAGTACAGCGGCTTCACGCCGAAGTGGTCGCGCGCCAGGTACAGGCGTTCGCGCGCGGCGTCCCACAGCGCGAACGCAAAAATGCCATTCAGCTGTGCCGCGCAGTCGACGCCATACGCCTGATAGGCGTGCAAAATCACCTCGGTGTCAGATTGGGTTCGAAACTGATGCCCGGCCGCCTGCAGCTGTGCGCGTAGCTCGCGGTAGTTGTAAATCTCGCCGTTGTAGATCAGCCACAGCGAGCCACTGGCGTCGGACATGGGCTGATCGCCCGTAGCCAGGTCGATGATGGCCAGCCGCCGATGGCCAAAAGCCAGATCGTGGTCAGCTGACCCATTGGCCGAGCTCAGCAACCGCGGCTGAACGTCGCCGTGGCTGTCGACGAGCAGACCCTCATCGCCATCAGGTCCACGATGGGCGAGGCTATCGCACATCTGGCGCACGAGCGCCTGGTCGACTGCGCGCCCATCGCGATGCCAGATGCCGGCGATGCCGCACACGCGTCGCTCAGGTGTGGGCGGGCTCGCCCAACAGTCGACGATAGACGGCGACCGTTTCGCGCGCCACGGCAGCGGGGGTGAAGCGCTCGCGTGCCACGGCTCGCCCGTTGGTGCCAAGTTGCACGCGGAGTTTGGTGTCGCTCAACAATCGGCCGAGGCAAGCCACGAGCGCGTCGATGTCACCCGCCGTGTACAGCAGGCCCGTTTGGCCGTCCTCGACCATCTCTGGAATTGCCCCGACGTGCGTTGCGATGACGGGTATGCCGACGGCCATCGCCTCGGCAACCGCCATCGGCGCATTCTCCTGGGCCGACGGCAGCACCAGCGCCGTCGCGGTTTGCAGCAGTGCCACAAGCCGCGCCTGATCGACGACACCGAGGAATCGGACACCTGTGAGTGCCTTCTGGGCGACCCTGTGGCGCAGCTCGCGCTCATACGCTTCATCTTCAGTTGGTCCGCACAAGTCGGTTTCAAGGTCAGGAAACTGGGCTCGCAGACGCTCATGGGCCCGGACCAGATCGCCCGGTCGCTTCAGCGGCGCGATCACGCCGATGAACACCAGCCGCGGCGAGTCACACTCGCCGACGTGCGCGGCTTGTGCGTCGAGGAAGGCGTGGCCAACCGCATTTGGAATGGCGTACTGCGGGCGCGTGTGCGGCACGCGACTGGCGACGTAGCGCGAGTTGCAGATGTACGCGCTCAGCCACGGCCGCGTCAGGCGCGCAAGCCAGACCGCGGTATGGGCGCTCCAGAACTCGAGGCCGGTCCGCAGTGGGGCCTCTTCGCGGGCGATGCCGTGCACCGTCAGCACCGGACGATAGCCAGCCAGGATCGCGCCCAAAGCAAGATCGGGATTGTCCTGACAGTGCACCAGGTCGGGCCGCAACCGACGCAGCAGTCGCCGCGTCTTGACCACGCGCAGCGGAAGGCGAGGCCGCAGCCACGGACGATGCAGGCCACCCAGAAAGTGGAATGACATGCCGTCGGCGCACTCCTCAATATCGCTGCTAGCCGTGGTCGGGGCCGAAATGACGTGCACATCGAACTCGGCGGTATACGCCTGCAAACCTTCGACGAGCGCCGCGGTCGCCGTCTCGACTCCACCGGTGAAACTGCGCCGGTCGGCGGGAAAGTTCGTCAAGATGGCAATCCTGGGTTTCACCCACGGTGCCTCAGCAAATACAAGGGCAGGCGTAAACCCTTGAGGCCGAACTCGTAATTTCTCAGAAACGGCAGCGGATCGTCGACGGCGAACGTCGCAAACGACTGCACGCCGCGCATTGATCCGAGCCACTTGCCAGGCGAGAGCTCGCCACGGCGAAAGTAATCCCACGCTGCCTGCACATCCGCGGCCGCGTCGAGCCATTTGACGCCACGTGGAAACGTGCACACTGGCGCAGGATGCTCGCCAATCATGTCGCGGTATGCGATCAGCGCGAAATCGACCCCGCACGCGGCAGCCTGTGCGTTCTGTTGCCACAGTCGAGGATTCAGCTCGATCAGCTTCAGCTGCCCATCACGATCGTCGCGCTTGAACTCGACCGAGCCGATGCCGCGGTATCCAATCGCGCGCATGAACTGCAGCCCGAGCTCGCGCAGCTCGTCGTCCCACACACTTTCGACGAGCGTACCCACGCCAAATTCGACAGGGTACTGCCGGATCTTGCGCAGCGTAAAAACCGCCAATGTCTCGCCTTGTTCGTCCAAGTACGCGCACACTTTGAAGTGATTGGTGTTCGGTCCGAGAATGATCGATTGGACCATCACTGGTTGACCACTCGCGAGTGCCTTAGCAAAGCAGCTGAGTAGCTCGTCGGCATCGCGCACTTTGAAGCCCTTGTGTGCGCCGCCGAATTGCTCGCGCCACAGGTGGCCGTAGTACGGTTTCAAAAACGCGGGGTAGTCGACTTGCTTCGCGCACTCGCGCGCCTCGTCCAGCGTGGACGGGTAGAAGGTGCGCGGGTACGGCGTGCCGACCTGCTCCGCAAGCTGATACTGGCGACGCTTGTCGACCAGCGCCTCCACGACGTCCGACGCCGGCATGCGCATGCGAAAGTACGGCTGCAGGCGGTCGCGGTTGCGCGAAATGAACAGCACCCAGGCGTCCGAGGCCGGTATCAGCACGCCCGGCTCGTCCTGTTGTTGACCAAGCTCAGTCAGGTAGTCGACCAGACATTCGGCGTCGAGCACCGGATCGGGACAGCGCAGACCGCGCACGTAGCGGGACTTGAAGCCAGGTTCGTGCGGATTCGAGTCGAGCCCGATCACCGGCACACCCGCCCGGCCGAGGCTTCTGACGGCTGCCAGACCCGTGTCGAACAGGCTGCACACGAAGGCCGTCGGTTGCCCGGCGCGAGCGTGCGCTACATGTCGAACGCGTGTCACGGGCCGCGCGGCGCGGTCGAGCCAGTCAGTCAAGCCGCTCATGGTCGTGATCCACAAGTCATCACGGCGGCGGGCAACGTGCTCAAAGACGCTGGGAAAGATTTCGTCCACATCACGCGGATTGGTCTCTGGATGAAACCACAGGCCACACACCTGCCCACGCTCGATGGCGACGTCGATGCAGCGCTGAGCTAGTCGGATGTGATCGCCCGCCGGGCCATCGGCGTAGGGACGATCGAGGCACACACCGCCGTTGAGCCGCCACAGTCCGTGCTCGTCGCGCCGGGGCGTGTCGATATCCGCCCAATCGTCGACGCGGTAGGACCGGAACCGTGTTTCGCGCAGGACGTGATGATTGCCCTGCAGGTTGCCCGGGAAGGCGAAGGACTGAAGCCGCAGACCCCACTGCGCGGCCAATTCCTGGCAGCGGTGGAGCTCGGCGCGCGCGACCTCCGCGGGACAAATGCGATCCATGAACGTTGGGTGCGAGAAGCTGTGGCAACCGATCTCATGCGCGATCGGACGGGCGAGGATCTCGCGGATCAGGTCAGGGCCGTGCCAATCGAGCCAGCGGGAGTCACTCGCGTCAGCAGCGCCAGGGTCATGGTCGAACCAGTCTCCGTGCTCGTAGCGCCACAAGGCATTGGTGAAATGCGGCACACGCGGCGTCTCTGGATGGATGGTGCCGTTGGTGCGATCGCAATGGTCGAGCAGAAGGTGGCCGACGACGCACCACGTCACGGGCACGCCGAAGCGATCGCACAGGTCGAGCAGTGGACCCATGTTGCGGCGGCCCTGGATGGCTTTGCGGTGGGCTAACTCGGCCGGATCACTCGACGAGCGGGCGAACCGCCATGCCCAGGCCAACTCGAGGTCGGCCGACACGACCACAGCAGCCCGCCGACCCTCAGGAAAAGTAAGTGGCGATGCCGACGCGCGATTCAAGCGCGGGCGCAGACCCACGGCCAGACTGAGCTTGCTCAGCAGCATCCGCTGGCGGTCGGGCAGGGAGCGGCGCACGATGTCGCGCAACTGCGCTTGTACGGGCATATCGTGGTGCAGCGGCACTGGCCGCTGGCCCCGCGCTCGCTAGTCAACCGGAGTGTAACCCAGGCGCTCCAGCCGATCGCCAATCGTCAGTCCGAGGACGACCAACCACGGTCCATGCGGGTAGGTCAGGAAGTCGTAGTTGAAGGCGTAGCCGACCAGCACGCCGACCCACAACCCGAATAAACCGATGGCGTAGCCGCGTTGCCACGAGGGCGCAAGGCGACGCGCCAGGCGCAGACTCGACCACGCCGCACAGCACACCAGGGCCACGAACGCGGCGGTGCCCACGAAGCCGAACATGAGCAGGGTGTTGACGGCGCCGGTGTCGAGATTTCCGACCTGCAGGCTGAGCCGCTGCGCATCGGCGCTCATGCCATAGCCCAACACAGGCGCGGCGAGCACCGCCTGCCACTGTCGGCCAAGCTCGCTGACGCGGGTGACGAAGCTTTGATCCTGCGAGACGCTGAGCAAGGTCGACACACGTGCCAGCCAGACGTCTGCCAACGAGCCGCCGTAGTGCGCTGACGTCAGCTCCGAAGCTGCGGTCGCCAGCAACGCCAGGGTCACCAGCCCGAACGCCATAGCCGCGAGGAAGCGCAGGCGCTGGCTCCACGCGCGGCTGGCAAACAAGATGGCCAGCACCCCGACGCCGATGAAGATGTACCACGAGCGGGTGAGCATGATGCCGAAACCAAGCGCGCATACCAGCGCCAGGCTCAGATGCAGGCGGACGGCGCGCCATTCGAGCAGGCCACCGAGCGCCAGCAGCAGCGTGAGAAACAACTGCCAGACCGCGCGATTCCAGATATACGGCACCTGGCGGCCTTCGACCGATACCCCGGCAAACGCCTGCCCGGCCGCAATCGGCGGGGCGAGAAACGGCAATAGACCACCGCGCCCGGCTTCGACAACCTGGATCCCGACAGCCACGACGGCGACGCCAAAGCTCGCGCCCAAGAGCCAGAGCAGCTTGCCCCGCGTGTCGACGGCCGCGATGAGAATGAGGTACAGGGCGTAGCCGAACAACGGCCGCAGTGTGTTGAGCGGTGCCTTCACGTCGGCGTCCGACAAGATTCCGAGCACGAAACCAACTGCGATCGTGCCCAGCACCGCGAGGTAGGGCTGGATGTAGACCGGCGCTTCGCGTCGGCGCACAAGCTGCATAAGGGCCAGTGGCAGACCGAGGATGAGCAGGCCGTCGCGCAGCGTCACGCGGACCCCGCCGAATACCTGTACATAGGGCAGGACGTCGCCGCCCCGATCGCCGAAGACGCCCAATGCATCCGCGGTCAGGACGACCAGCACCAGCGCGAGCGGCATCAGCGAGCGCACGGACAGCAGCCCGAACAACACTGCGCCTGCTGCGATCAGGATCGAAACGACGCCACGGTCATCGGCCAGCGACAGCCACAACAGTGGCAAGACGCCTATCAGTGCCACGGCGAGTATGCCGACCGCGAGCAGCCGCACGCCTTTGCGCGGCTGCCAGCCAACCTGGACTTCAGCGGCGCTCAGGGAAGCTCGTACACCCCCACGCTGGGCGTGTCGCGCTGCGGCACTGGAACCAGATTCAGATCGTGCAGGAAGCCGAGGCTCAGGATCTCCAGGCTGCCCGCGCCGTGTGCCGGACTATCGATGGACAGGTGAAAATCCACCCCCGGATCGACGAACAGCGGATCGGCCACCCGTGACGAGCTGCTGATGGGTGCGTCCAGGTAGGGGTGCCCGTTCGGCGCCCAATACAGGTTGTGCCCCTCGTCGAGCGGAGTCCCGCTCGTCGATAGCGCGCCATAGCCCCACACGATGTTGTTCTTGAACGTCAGCACGTCGTTCGTACAGGGATAGCACACTACGCCGTTGTCGCCGGAGCCGCCGGTGCTGTAGAAGACGTTGTTGTAGACCTTGGTGCCACTTGATCCGCCGTGCACCGTCGCCGCGGAGTGCCCGTTGATCAAGTTGTACGCATAGACATTATTTGTCGTGCGGGGCAGCGTGACCTCGGTGAAGTTGGCGTTGTTCCACGTCGAGTTGTGATGGATCGCGTTGTTTTGACCGCCATACAACTCGATGGCGGTGCCATCCGTAGTGAATCGCGTCGAGCACGCCATTGAGCCAAAGATCTGGTTGTAGGCGATTTCGTTGAAGTCGCCCTCGAGCAGGATTGCCTGTCCGCCGCCATCGTTCCGCCACGGATCGGCGTCGAACATCATCGTATTGTTCGACAATTCGTTGTGGACCAGGCGATTGTGGTGGGCCGCGGGTGTAAAGAACACACCGCTCGCCAGGTCGGAGATCACCGAGTTCTGGGTCACGTTGTACGTCGCGCCACGTTCGAAGCTGAACCCAGTGCGGTTGCCGATCGGATTGTTGTTGCACGCGGTGTCGACGCTATCGGGGTCGGACCGGACCTTCAGGTTATCGAAGATGAGAAAGCTACCCGTGACCACGACTTCACTGTTCGAGTTCTGAATCACCGGCCGATCACCGTCGCCGTAGGCGCCGATCTGGATCGGCTGTGTGGCGCTGCCCACCCAGCTCGCCAGCAGTGGGCCAGTCCATGCGCAGCCGCGCTTCAGCAGTAGCGCATCGCCGGGCTGCAGTGTCGCCTTGTTCGCGCGCGCGAGTGTTGCCCACGCTCGCGCGGCGTCTCGACCGTCGGCGCCGTCGTTCGCGCCATTGCAATCGACATAGTAGGCCTGGCCAGTTGGTGGCGGCAGGATCTCACTTGTGGGGCCAATGGACGATTCGCTGACCGGCTGTGCAGTGCGCGGTTCTTCCTGTGCGATCGCACCTGTTGGTAGGACGAGACCGATGACCAGCAGCAGGATGGCTGCGAGCCTTCGCCAGTCGCGAACACGTGCCATGTAGTGCTCCTCCAGAAGTGCGGATGGGGCGCCGCCAGCGTATCACGCCTTGCACGAGGTGCCCTTTTTCAGGGCAGCTCGTACGGACCGATGTCGACGCCGCCATTCGTGGGTACGGCCCGTCCGTCGAGATCGACGCGCCAGCCGGCGTTGACCGACTCGACCGTGCCGGCATTCGCCGCGGGGCTGCCTGACTGCAGATGAAAGTCGCTACCAGGGCTCACGAAGCGTGGGTCGGCCACCTTGTCGGTAACGCTGCGTGCAAAGTCGAAATACGGCCCGCCGTTCGGTGCCCAGAACAGATTGTTGCCTTCGTCAATCGGTCGACCGCTAGTCGACAGCGCCCCGTACGCCCAGACGATGTTGTTCTTGAAGGTCATGACTGTCGTACTGCACTGGCTGCACACCACACCGTTATCGCCTGAGCCACCGGTGCTGTAGAAGACGTTGTTGTAGATCTTGGTGCCGGTTGGTCCGACGTGGCTGCTCACGCCGTTGTGGCCGTTGACGATGTTGTAGGCGTAGACGTTGTTGCTGGTCGTCGACAGGCTCAACTCGGTGAACTGCCAGTTGTTCCAGGTCAGGTTGTGGTGGATCGTGTTGTCGTGGCCGCCGTACATCTCAACGGCGTCGCCGTCGTATCCGTAGCGCCTCGAGCAGGCCAGCGAGTCGTGAATACGGTTGTAGGCGATATCGTTGAAGTCGCCCTCGACCAGAATCGCATGTCCGCCACCGTCGTTGGTGTACGGATCGACGTTGAACATCATCTTGTTATTGGTGAGCTCGTTGTTCTTGATCTGGTTGTGGTGCGAGCCGGGAGTGATGTTGATCCCGGTCGCCATGTCGGCAATGGTTGAGTTCTGAACCACGTTGTACGCGCTGCCCGTATGGAAGGTGACGCCAGCGCGTGAGCCGATGGGATTGTTGTTGCAGCTCGCGTCGACCGTGTCCGGGTTGGAGCGCAGGTAGACGCTGTCGATGACGATGTAGCTCGCGTTCACGTCAATCTGGTTCTGAGCATTGCTGATGATCGGCAGACTGCCCGAGCCATAGGCTCCGACCTTGATCGGCTGGGCACTGGTCCCGCTGGTGCGCAGGTTCAGCGGCCCGGTCCAGGTGCAGCCGCGCTTCAGCCAGATGGCATCGCCGGCCTTGAGTGTTGCCTGGTTGACTTTGCTCAGCGTCGACCACGCGCGAGTGGCGTCGGTGCCTGGGTTGGCGTCGTTGCCGCCGGTGCAGTCGACGTAGTAGCCCGGCTGGCTGCTCGGCGCAGCCACGGTGATCGTCGCGGCGGCATCGTTCCAGCCATAGCCCGTCGCCCAATCGCTCGAAAAGGCGCCAGTCTTGACCGTGTAGCTACCGGGCGCGACGCCCGAGGCCACCGCCCACGTGCTGGTAAAGGTGCGTGTCTGGCCAGCCGTGAAGACCTGGGCTGGGAACACCTGCTGGAACACCTTGGTGCCTGTCGCATTGCGGACTTCGACGTCGATGTTGATGCCACTGACGGCAGTCGTGCTAGTAAATGTCGCGGTGATCGTCGCCTGGGCCGCTGGTGCAACCGTAGCCGGATTGACCGTGGCGCTGCTGGTGAAGCGTGGCGCGGCTGGTGGTGGCGGCGGCGGCCCAACTGTGATCGTCCCGGCCGCGTCGTTCCAGCCGTAGCCCGTCGACCAGTTCGCCGAGAAGACACCCGTCTTGACCGTATACGTGCCGTTGGTGGTGGGTCGCCAGGTGCTGGTTACCGTGGTGGCCACGGTCGCGGCGAGCGACTGGCCTGAGAATGCTTGCTGGAACACTTTCGTGTTCGTCGCGTCACGGACTTCGACGTCGAGAATGACGTTCAGCAGTGCGTCAGGACTGGTAAACGTCGCGACAATGCTGACGTTTGCATCCACCGCGGGTTGCGTTGGAGTAACGACGACTGAGCTGCTGACGAAGGTCGCCGCGTGCGATGGCAGCACGCCAATCTGCGCGGCGAGCAAGGCGGACAAGAAAATCGAGATTCGAATGAAGCGAAATGCGAGCACGAAGCCGCTCCTTGAGCGAGTACCTGGTGGATTCCGCCAGGGGCGGTCGCGCGCATATTAGTCAGATTGTGTCGTAACGCAAAAGTAGCCCGCCGGCCAACGCTCTGTAGAACTCCGCTGGATCGGCACTGTCAGGCAAGCCCGCGACCTGGCCGTCGCCGAGCTCGCGGAACACGAGACCCTGGGCCAGGTCATCACCTTGCAGCTCTACGAAGCGCTTGACCACGCGTTCAGCGCCGGCGCGATCGGCCGCGGACGGAATGAAGCAGGCCTCATTCCACTCGTGTTTGCGCGACTTCACGTAGTCCTTCAACACCAGTGGCGCAGCGCCAACGGCTGGACAGCGTGCATGACCGCGTCCAGCGATGTGTCCGTCAGCCAGACCGAGCGCGGGGTGCTGTCGGCCAGACTGGCGTACCACTCGGGCAAGTAGTGACACCGCCGATATGCATCGGGATCATTCACGAGCACGACGCCACGCCGCTGGAGGGCCTCGAACAGCGCTGTGTATTGGGCTGGCTGCATCCTCCAGCCACGGTACACGCACAGGTCGTCGGGCCCTGGCTCGGCGACCCGCCGTGTGGCACGTTCGGCGTCGCCGTCGTTGACCAGCGACTCGAAGTCGAGCAGATCAGTCGCGATGCCCAGCCCCACGGCCGCGTCGGCCTCACGCTGGTACATTGAATCGACTGCCCGTGGCGCAAGCGGATCGCCCGCGAACAGCAGCCTCAACACGCGGCTCCGCACATGCCAGGCCTAACCCTACGGCACGTGCGGGGCGAGCGCGAGTGCCAGGATTTAGAAGGCGTAGGTGCCTAGCTCGATACCCGCGGTGGTGCCTGGGACGGCGTTATCGTCCAGGTCGGTCGTGAAGCCGGCGATCACCGATTCGGTGGTGCCCGCATCGATCGCGGGGCTATTGGCCTGCAGGCGGAAATCGCTGCCGGGCTGCTCGAACTTCGGATCGGCGACCATCGACGTGGTGCTGATCTGTACGTCGAGGAAGGGGCTGCCGTTCGAGGCCCAGTACACGTTGAAGCCCTCGTCCGCTGGGGCGCCACCAGTCGAAAGCCCGCCGTAGGCCCACACGATGTTGTTCTTGAACGTCAGTTTGGCGTTGCTGCACGACGCGCACACCACACCGTTATCGCCGCTGCCGCCAACGCTGTAGAAGACGCTGTTGTAGACCTTGGTGCCGCTCGTCTCACCGTGCACGGTCAGCCCGCGATGGCCGTTCGCAATGTTGTAGCTGAAGGCGTTGTCGACGGCCGACGGAAGACTCACCTCGCCGAAGATGTCGGTATTTTCCGAATAGTTGTGGTGGATCGTATTGTGTCCGCCACCCCAGATCTCGACGACCGCGCCATCCGTGTTGAAATCGTACGAACACGCGATCGAGCCGAGCACGGTGTTGTAGCTGACGTCGTTGTAATCACCTGCGAGCAGGATCGCCTGGGCCCCGCCATCATCTGATGCGTTGGCACTCTTGGGCGTGAGCGTGAACATCATGTCGACGTCGGCGAAGGTGTTCTTCTGGATCATATTGTTGGCCGCGCCCTTGGCCACAGAGACACCCATGCTCAGGCTGCTGAAGTTCGAGTTGCGAACCGTGTTGTGGTGCGCACCACCCTTGACCTGAACGCCGACGCGATAGCCGACGGGCTGGTTATTGCAGCCAGGATCGACTCGCTCGGGCGTACCATGCAAGGCCAGACCGTCGACGACCACGTAGCTGCCGGACAGGTCGACGCTGTCGGCGGCGGCCTCAATCGTCGGAGCATTGCCCTCACCATATGGGGCAATGACGATCGGCTGATCGGCGGTACCGTCCCAGTGTGCATTCAGGACACCCGTCCAGGTGCAACCGCGCTTGAGGCGCACAGCATCGCCCGGCGCCAGGTTCGCTTGCCCGACCCGACCAAGCGTCGCCCACGCCGCGTCCGGATCACTGCCGGAGTTGGCATCATTGCCGTCCGCGCAATCGACGAAATACGTCTGCGGGGCGGCATGTGCGACAGGCGACGACAGAGCGAGCGTCGTGAGCAAAGCAATAGCTGCGCGACAAGCATTCCTGAGCATGGCGGCCTTCCTTGATGGCGCTGCGTTCGCAGTCGCGACGCCGCTCGCCGATCGCGGAACCCAACCATTGGTGGAGAGTTCGCCCTCCCGTTGGAGGAGAGCTCATCTACCCGCTTGCCGAGCGCTGAGCGCTAGTGTTGGGCCGATTCTGTGGCGTACCGAGCGCTCTGCTGAGAGCGCCCAGAACTAGTCTGAGTCGCCGAAAGTCGGTGCTCGTAGGGGCCATTCGGCCCCATCCGGATGAGACTACTCGCGCTCGAAGTTGCCGATGTCCACCGCTGGCCCGATGGGCACCGACGTGCCGTCCATATCCTGGCTGAACCCGGCGTCGATGCTCTCGGCGCTGCCCGCATTGATGGCTGGACTGCCCGCGCGCAGGTGGAAGTCACCCGTCGCGGGATCGACGAACATCGGGTCGGCGACCTTCGAAGAGGGATCGCGGGTGATGGTCATCGACGGCGAGCCCACGCCCGGCCGCCAGTACACGTTGTTGTGCTCGACGATCGGACCATCGGTATACAGCGCGATGTCGGCGAAGATGATGTTGTTCACCAACGCCAGACCGCCCTCCTGGCACGGGAAACAGCTCACGATGCCGCCGCCGGGCACGTAGAACACGTTGTTGAACAGGCGCGTCCCGATGGACGTGGCGTGATTGGTGAACCCTGAATCAGTACTGATGTTGTACGCAAAGTCGTTGTTGGTCGACTGGCTTACTTCCGCGAACGTCCAGTTCCCGCCGACACGATTGTGGTGAATGCGATTGTTCGTCGCACCAGTCAGCTCAAAAGCTGAGCCGTCGGCCGGGTAGCGGATCGAACACACAATCGATCCTGAGATGTGGTTGTAGCTGACGTCGTTGCTGTCGCCTTCGATCAGGATGCCGTTGGCGCCGCCATCGTTCAGCCACGGATCCACGTCCCACATCATGTTGTTGTTGAGGAATTCGTTTTGGGTAATCGTGTTCCCATACGAGCCGGGTCCGATGTCCACGCCCGCGCCAGTGTCCTCGATCAACGAGTTCTTGAGCACGTTGTTACTCGAGCCGGGCGCGAAGAAAAAGCCCAGTCGATAGCCAATGCGGTTGTTCTTGCATGACTCGTCGATGAACGCCGGATCCGACCGCACATGCAAGCTGTCAAAAACCAGGAAACTGCCTTTGATGTTGACTTGCGCGAAGTCGTCGTTCTGGATCTCGGGCAGGCTGCCACTGCCATAGGCTTCGATCGTGATCGGATGCAGCTGCGTGCCATTCCACGAGGCCAGGAGCGGACCGGTCCACGTGCAGCCACGCCGCAGACGCAAGAAGTCACCGGGCTGGAGCAGCGCCTCGTTCGCGCGTGCCAGGCTTGCCCACGCGTCACCGGCCACGGTTCCCGCATTGGAGTCGTTGCCAAGCAAGCAGTCGACGTAGTACGCGGTGGGCACGAAGCCGACGAAACTGTCGGTGACCGTGACCAGCCCAGCGCGCTCGTTCCAGCTATAGCTCGTGCTCCAGTCGCTCGAGAATGCACCGATCTGGACGGAATAGAGTCCGGGCGTGAGGTCGCGTGGCACGGACCAGCGCGCCGCATACGCATAATCTCGACCTGGCACGAACGTTTGCGCCGGTATGACCTGCTGGAACACACGCTCGCCAGCCGGGCTGCGCACCTCGACCGCCACATTCACGTTCTCGAGCGGGTCCGCGCTATTGAACGCCGCATTGATGGCGACCGTTCCGCCGGCGATGACTCGATCGGGCCTGATCCGCGTGCTGCTCGCGAGATTCACCGCCGCGCTCGCGGGCGCCAAGCCCGAGCTCACTGCCAGAATGAGCGCGACCGCACATAACCTCGAGCCCAGACGCATCCCCGTCATGCGAATGTTTGACCGCCTCCCGCGTTGGAATCATAGCCGCTAGGCTGAAGAATCACCCATGCACGTTCCCCAGGTCGATCTTCCGACCCAGTTTCGATCGCTACGTGCCGAGCTCATGCCCGCCATCGAGGCCGTACTCGAATCCGGGCAGCTGTTTTTAGGCCCGAATACGCGTGCATTCGAGGCCGAGTTTGCTGATTACTGCGGCAGCCGATTCGCGGTCGCGGTCGGTAACGGGACGGATGCGCTGCATCTTGCGCTCCGAGCCGCGGGCGTCGGACCGGGTGCTGAGGTCATCACCGTCAGCCACACCTTCATCGCCACGGTCGAGGCGATCGACCAGGTTGGCGCACGGGCCGTCCTCGTCGACGTCGACCCGCGCACATTTACCATGGACGTCGACCAGGTCGAGCGACACATCACGCCGCGCACGCGGGCCATCATTCCGGTGCATCTCTATGGCCGGCTGTGCCCGATGGATCAGCTGCTGGCGATTGCTCGGCGGCACGGCCTGCTAGTCATCGAGGACGCTTCGCAAGCACACGGCGCGTGTGATGGACGCGGCAGGCGCGCCGGCAGCCTGGGCGATCTGGCGACGTTCAGCTTCTACTACTCCAAGAATCTCGGCGCCTATGGCGAAGCGGGCGCGATCACAACGTCCGACCCAGAGCTCGACCGAAAACTGCGTCTGTACCGCAGCCACGGCGAAGAGGTGCGCTACCAGCACGCGCTGCTCGGGTTCAATTGTCGGCCCGACGAGATCCAGTGCACGGTACTACGCATAAAGCTGCGCCACCTGGACGAGTGGAACGGGCGGCGCATCCAGCATGCAGCCCGTTATGACGAGCTGTTGGCCGACTTACCGGTCGTGCGGCCCGAGCTGGTGGCCAACGGCGAGCACGTCTACCACCAGTACGTCATTCGCACTCCGCGGCGGGACTGGCTGCAGGCGCAGCTC
Organism: Chloroflexota bacterium; assembly: GCA_036506475.1. Classification (GTDB taxonomy): domain Bacteria; phylum Chloroflexota; class UBA6077; order UBA6077; family CF-72; genus CF-72. The sequence goes on along the minus strand of DASXRR010000450.1, from coordinate 4,393 downwards.
GCTCAGCGCGGCGTCGGCACCGGCATCCACTACCCGGTGCCCGTCCACCTCCAGGTAGCTGCGCACGACCTCGGCTATGCCCAGGGCGACCTTCCAGCTACGGAGGGCATCGCCCGCGAAGTCCTGTCGCTGCCGATGTTCCCCGAGCTTACCGAGGAGCAAATCGAGTACGTCGCCGCGTCACTGGAGGCGCTGTTGGGCTCCGAGGCGTCCGCGGCCTAGCAGTCGTAGATCCGCGAGCTTCAGCTCGCCCAGTGCGAGCAGCGCGAGACCATACGCTAGCGGCCCGATCAGACAGGCCAGCCACAGCCAGTGCACGCCCGCTTGCAGCGCGGCGACGACGACGGCGCCCATGATCAGACTGGCCAATGCGATGCGCAGCAGCGGCGCCAGCCGAGGCCGCCGACGCAGCAGACGATGACACCACACGAGGTAGCCGAAGAACGCGATGACCCGCGGCACGGCGTAGCCGATGGTCGCGCCAAGGGGGCCCCAGATCGGGATCAGCGCCACAGCCAGCGCGACCTGGACGAACAGCTCGGCGCCCGTGGTCAACGCGAATCGGCGCTGTTGGCCGGTGGCGATCAGGATCGCACCGCTGGCGTAGCTCGCCGTCACCGCGACCGCGGCGCACAGCACGCGCAGCGGCGCCACGGAAGCGGCAAAGTCCGGCCCATACAACAGGCCGATGGCCGGCTCTGCCACAAGGAAGGTGCCAATGGCCAGCGGCAGCGCGACCGCGGTCAATGCCCGCAGTGATTGTTCGTATGCCTCGCCCAGGTTTCGATTTGGGTCAGCGTGCAATCTCGCGAAGACGGGAAAGACTGCCCGCTGGAACATGTCGGGCACGATCAACAGAACGAGCAGCAGGTTGTACGCGGCGGCGTACGTACCCGTTGCCGTTGGCCCGGCCAGGAGCGAAAGCAGAATCGTCCCGACCTGCGCGTACATGATGCTGCACAGCACGACCAGGCCAATTCCGATGCCGCCGCGAAATATGGCGCGGATGCGCGCCGGCGACGGACGGCCCCACGTCGCCATCTTGCGCCGCGCGACGATAGCCAGCTCAACTGCCAGCTGGCCGAGGTTGGCGAGCACCGAAATCCACACGATCGTCAGCAGGCTGGCGCCTAGCGCGATGGCGATCACGCTCAGCACGATATTGGCGACGTCGCGTCCGAACTGGACCGCCGCCTCGAGCGCGAGGAGCTCGCGCGCCTGAATCAGGTTCCGTGGCACTGATAAGAGTGCGCCGACAACGGTGACCAGGCCGTAGACGAGGACGACCTGGCTCGTTTCGGGCGGATAGTCGACGAGTCGACTGAACAGCGCCAGTCCGATCAACCCGGCCACGGACAGCACGACGCGTAAGCCGAGCAGGTCCCATAACCAGGCCGTTGCTTCGTGCGGGCGAGCCGCGATCTCGCGGATGGCGAGGGTGTCGTGACCAAGTCCGATGAGCAGCGCCACGATCACCCCGAGCGACTGCGAGGTAGCCAGAGCGCCCATGCCGTCGGTATGAATGTGCCGCGCGAGCGCCGCGACGTAGACAATCGTCAACGCGCGTGTTCCCAGCTGGCCAGCGCTCAGCGCGAGCGTGTTGCGGACAACGGGGCGTGCCAGACCCACGTGCGATTCAGCGACGGGAGAGCCTGCGCCGATCGCGCAGATACAGGCCGACGCCGATTGGCACACCGGCGAGCCAGAGTGGTCGGTAGAGCGGTCGAAATGGCTGACACGACCGGGCGTGCAGCATGTAGCGCACGTGCTGGGCGCTAGCCCGCAGGCGCGTGCCCGACGGCAGTTGGCGCGGCGTTGCTGCGAGCTCGCCATAAAAAGCCGACCACGCTGGCGCCGCGTGCACTTGCTGGGCGAGGCCTCGATCGGACAAGCCACCGGGCTGGTATTCCACGAACCCGAGCACCTCGTTGATGAACCGTGAGCGGTACACGCTGGCGATGCGCGACCAGACCAGAGCTTCGGGGACGAAACGTCCCAGGTTTTCAGGGAATGGAAACAGGCGCAGCACGTCGGTGCGGTACATGCCGACTGTGTCGCCGGTCACGCCCAGGCAGTAGCGCACTTCGAATGTGTCGGAGTCCAACACATCATTCGGGAATGGTGAGCCGATGAGCCTGCCGTCCGCGTAAGCACGCAGGCCCTCGACGTTGGCGAAGTGCGCTTGCTGGTCGGTTGGGATGGCGTTCCAGTGGTGGACCAGGCGCTCCAGCGCCTCGGGCTTGTACCAATCATCAGAATCGATGACCGCGCAAAAAGTGGCATCGGCGTGCTCCGCGGCACGATTCAGCGCGACGTGCTTGCCGCTGTTGGCCTGCTTCAGCGTGCGCAGCGCGATCCGTCCTTCCCGTTGCCAGCGCTCGAGCTGCGCGGCAGTGTCGTCCGTCGAGCCATCGTCGACGACGAGCCATTCGAAGTCGCTGAAGGTCTGCTCGCACAGGCTCGCGTACAGGCGACCAAGCAGGTGCGCTCGGTTGAACGTCGGCGTAACAACGGAGATGACGGTGCTCAAACGGACGTCTCAAATCCTAGCTCCGCCCACCTGAGGAGCCCGTATCGCGGCGGCCTGGCAAGCTGCCAGTTGGCCACTCGAGTAAGCCGGTCAGCCTGGTTACGCGGTCACGTGCTCAACTGCTGCGATGCTGCAGCCGGCCCCGTGCACTAGTCTCTATAGGTGGGCGGCCCGCCCGAGTGCGGGCGTGAAGCGAATCGCCGTTGGGCCATGGCAGCGCGTGGGTGAAGCCCCCACGCCGGCGGCGGTGCGATAGCGGCCGGGGTAACGCCCGGCCCGCCCATAAGGCACTCACAGGTCGTCCAGGTAGGCGGCGCCTGGACCTCTGGGTTGATAGTTGATCGCTTCGGCCAGGTGGACGGGTTTGATCTGCTCGCAGCCGGCCAGGTCGGCGATGGTCCTCGAAACGCGCAGCACGCGGTGATAGGCGCGCGCCGACAGGCCCAGCCGATCGACGGCCACGCGCACCAGGTCTGAGCCGGGACCGTCGAGGACACACGCGGTGCGCGTCTCGACCAGGCGCATCTCAGCATTGCTGGTCACACTCGTCCCGCCGAAGCGCTGCCATTGCCGCTCGCGCGCGGCCAGCACGCGCTGCGCGATAGCAGCCGAGTCTTCGCCCCGCTCTGTACCCGTCAGCTTGTCAAAGTCGACGCGCGGCACCGTCAGGTGCAGGTCGATACGGTCCAGGATCGGCCCCGACAGCCGCTTCTGGTAGCGCGTCACGACCGCCTCGGGACACACGCACGGCCGCGCCGAGTCGCCATAGAAGCCGCACGGGCATGGATTGCGCGCCGCGACGAGCATGAACTTGGCAGGAAAGCTGAGCACGCCGCGGGCGCGCGCGATGCTGACGATGCCGTCCTCGACGGGTTGGCGCATCACCTCGAGCACGTGGTGCGAAAACTCGGGAATTTCGTCCAGAAAAAGCACGCCGCGGTGGGCCAGGCTGATCTCGCCTGGACGCGGTGTCACGCCACCGCCCACCAACCCCGCGTACGAAACGGTGTGATGGGGCGCGCGGAACGGCCGAGCGGCGATCGCGGGCTTGCCCGGTGGCAACAGGCCCGCGACTGAGTAGATGCGCGTCACCTCGAGCGTTTCCTCGGGCGTCATTGGCGGCAATATGCCCGGCAACGCCCGCGCGAGGAGCGTCTTGCCCGCCCCGGGCGGACCCGTGAACAGTACGTTGTGCGCGCCGGCGGCGGCGATCTCGAGGGCGCGTTTGGCGTGCTCCTGACCGCGCACTTCGGCCAGGTCGAGGATGTCACCAGAGGTGTGGCCATTGCGCAGATCGGTCGGCGCCGATGGCTCGATCGGGAAGTCGCCCTTCAAGTGCGCGACGACATCGGCCAGCGAGCTTACGGCCAGCACCTGAACGCCCTCGACCAGAGCCGCTTCGGGTGCGTCGTCGGTTGGGACGAACACCTGGCGCAGCCCAGCGGAGCGTGCCGTAGCGACCATCGGCAAGATGCCCGCCGTATGCCGCAGCTGCCCGTCCAGCGACAGCTCACCCAGGAACAGGATGTCGCTCGGCGGCGGTTCGAGCTGATTCGAGGCGACGAGAATGGCCAGGGCCAGCGGCAGGTCGTACGACGGACCAGTCTTGGGCAGCTCAGCTGGTGCGAGGTTGACCGTGATGCGGCGCAGCGGAAACGAAAAGCCGCTGTTCTTGATCGCGGTGCGCACCCGCTCGCGCGCTTCTTTGACCGCGGTGTTCGGTAGGCCGACGAGGAAGAAGTTGGGCAGCCCCTGATGGGCAATGTCGACCTGGACCTCGACCAGGCGGCCCTCGAGCCCGACCAGGGCACAGGTAGTAACAATCGCCAGCATGCGCCCAGTGTCCACACGAGGCGTCACGCG
>DASXRR010000449.1:0-11813 GCA_036506475.1 Chloroflexota bacterium | reverse complement strand
GTCAGGCCGTCAGGCCGTCAGCCGTCAGGCGTCAGGCGTCAGCAGCGAGGCGTCAGCCGTCAGCCGTCAGCTGTCAGGCCGTCAGCGGTCAGCGGTCAGCCCGTTAGCTGTCAGCCCGTCAGGTGTCAGCCGTCAGCGGTTGCTCGTCAGGCGTCAGCAGTCAGGCCGTCAGGCCGTCAGCCGTCAGCCGTCAGGCGTCAGCTCGTCAGGCGTCAGCAGTCAGGCCGTCAGGCCGTCAGGCCGTCAGCCGTCAGGCGTCAGGCGTCAGCAGCGAGGCGTCAGCCGTCAGCCGTCAGCCGTCAGGCCGTCAGCGGTCAGCGGTCAGCCCGTCAGGTGTCAGCCGTCAGCCGTCAGGCGTCAGCGGGTTGCCGTCAGCCATCAGCTCGTCAGGCGTCGGTCATCAGGCGTCAGTCGTCCACGGCCGTCCGGCCATACCAGTGTCCGCGGTCCAGGCCATGCCCGCGAGACGCGAGGCCGAAATGCCGTGTCGGCGCCCCACATCTTTCTCGCCCGTGTGGCCTGGAAGGCAGCGAGCCGCGGACGTCAGTGGAGGACGGCTCCCCGCCAGCGCGCAGCGATCTCACTCGGGCGACAGGCTCAGGAACTCCGCCATCTTCTGGTACAGCAGCCGCCGGTGCTCGGGCTCAGCAGGCATCAGCCGTTCGTGATTGATCAGCCGCGTCTGCTCCTCGACCCACTCATGCCAGCACGCATCGCAGGTGCCAGCAACGACAACGGGCCCCCACTTGCCAGGCAGCGGCGCGCGCTCCAGTGCTGCCTTCCGCGAGCCGCAGCGCCGACAATCAACCTCGGCCAATGTGCAGCAGCGTCAGCGTGCGCGAGCGGGTGTCGGCGCGCCGCGCGTTTGCTCGATGTCGACGCTGCTCGCACCAGGCTCTGGCGCCGGCAGCTCGCGCAGGTAGACCTCGTTCCACAACAGCGCCGAGAGCACCGCGCCGATGATTGGGCCGACCCACCACACCCAGAAGTCGCCGAAAACGCCCTGCACCACGGCCGGCCCGAACCAACGCGCCGGATTCATGGCCGCCCCAGTCAGTCCACCACCGACAAAGATATCCGCGGTGATCGTCAGCCCGATGACCAGTCCGGCAATGGCGCGCGCCCCGCGCAGATCGACCGCCACGCCAAAGACGGCGTACATCAGAAAGAAGGTCATGATGATCTCGGCCAGCACGCCAGCGAGCACGCCGATGCCCTGGCCAAGCTGCGGCGTCCCAAGTCCGACGGCCGCCACCGCCGCGGCCGGGAAGATGGCCTTCAACGCCAGCGCCGCAAGCAGCGCGCCTACCAGCTGCGCCGCGATGTAATACACGCCGCGCGAGACGGTCATGCGTCGCGCCGCGACCAGACCGCACACCAGGGCCGGGTTGTACACGCCGCCCGAAATGTGCCCCGCCGACGCGACCATAATGCCGATCGCCAGGCCATGCGCCAGCGCGATCGCGACCAGGTTCTGCCCGCCCGTTGCGACAATCGAGCCCGCGCCGACGAAGATCAAGGCAAAGGTGCCGACGACCTCGACCAGCGCATTGCGGTGCCAGTCCCGTTCCATAGTGCGCTTCATCTTACGTCCGACTCATCGCGTCGGAAAGCGAAAGTACATCGGCTGGATGTCGAGGAAGTCGCGCCTGCGCACGATGCCTTGCTCGACGAGCTGTTCGAGGATCGAGCGGCAGCGAGTGTGCTGGATGCCCAGCTTGTCGGACAGGGACGCGACGGACTCGCTGATGCCCGAGGGCGAATCCAGGAACTCGCGTACCTTGCGCTCGTCTGGGGTCAGGTCCTGCTCCGCGCTGATGGGCCGGATCCACAGCAGGTTCATGAGTCATCGTCCTCCTGCCGCCGCAGCTCGCGCCGATGGTCAATCGCAACGCCGGTGGCGAAGACGCCGATGACGACAAGCAGCACACAGCCCAGCGTGACGCCGTTAAACACGCCAGCTAGCCTAAGTTGAGGCAGGTAACAGGCGCGTTGCAACCGGCCTTCGCCATGTCACGAATCGGTGTCATTCCGCTTCTCGCGAGCCGCCCCCGCTCCGCCCTGACGGCCCCGTCCTCACGGCAGTCAACCGTCGCCGAGTCGCAGTTGGCTCGCCGCCGAAGGCGAAATCGCTCCAGTGCCAGCGCAATCAGTCGACCGTCGTCATGTCAAGAAGGCCAGCCGCCAGGCGAAATCGCTTCAATACCAGGCGCGATCGCCCTCACGGCAGCCGACCGTCGTCATGTCGAGCAGGCCCGCCGCCCAGGCGAAAGGGCTCTACGTGGCGCGATGGCGCCGACGGCCTTGACATGCGCCCAAGCAACTTACGCTTCGATTACGTACCCTGCGTAGCAAGTAACTCGGCCGGGACGCGGCTCGTTGACTCAGGCACAACTGAGGAGGTCAATGGCAATGTCCTCTGGACTGGTGACGCGGCCTAGCTCCGCGTCAATGGCGCGCAGGCTGACACCGTGGGCAGTCGTCGTCGTAGTCGGCGCGCTGCTCATGGGCATTCTGCCCACCGCCCAGGCGCAAAGCGGCGTCTCGGCGTCCGAAGCCATCCCGATTGGCACCGACGGCAAGTTCGCGGGCACCACGGCCGCGAGCCAAAGCCTCTGGTACAAGTTCAACTACGTTGGCAACAACAGTCCAGCCACGGTCACCGTGACCTTCGAGCCGCCCGACTCGACGCGTCTGGACATCTTCATCTTCACGGGCGACCCCTCCAATCCACATCAAGAGGCGACCACCTCGACGCTGAGCGGCAACGTGCGCACGATCCAGTTCACGGACCCGGGCAGCACACGCGTCGTCTTCATCAAGGTCGAAAACGACCATCCAGATCGCTCGGTCAGCTTCGTCGGCAATGTCACGCCGGTCGCGACAATCGCCACGCCGACGGCAACCTCAGCCAGCAATCCCGCCACGCCCCAGTCCACGCCGACGGCCGGCCCGGTGGCCTCGAATGCGTCGCAGGCCATCACGCTCGCCACGAGCGGTGAGTTCTCGGGCACGCTCAGTCCACGCCAGGCGGTCTGGTACCGCTTCTACTACGGCAATCCCGGGGCGGATGCGAACATCTCCATCTCGATCGCGCCCAACGCCGACGGCGCCGATCTGAACGTCTACACCGGCACCGATCCGACCAATCTCGGGCCGGCTCAGGGCGGTGCTCAGGTCCGCACCGGCCAGACGATCTCGCGCCACGTGAACCTGCCCAATGCTCAGTTCGTCTTCTTTAGTCTGGGCAACAACAACGACGCGCAGGTCCTCGCGTACGGCGGGTTCGTGTCGCCGTTCGTGGCACCACCCGCCACACCCACGCCGACGGCCGGCGCCACGAGCACCGCGACGGCCGGACCGACCACGACGCCACAGCCAGTCGCCTCGGCGCCCGCGCTCGCGCATGATGTGCGCTACTTCAACGAGACACGCTTCCGCATCGACGACGACAACATCTATTCGTACTTCCAGGCGCGCGGCATGGTCGAGTCGTTCGGCTTCCCGGTGTCGCGAACGTTCACCTTCCTGGGCTGCTCGGTGCAGGTCTTCCAGCGCCAGATTGCGCAGCGCTGCGGCAACAACGTGGCGCTCATGAACGTCCTCGACCCCGAGATCTTCCCGTACACGCGCGTGAACGGCAGTGTCTTCCCGGCCGCGGACGATGCGCTCAAGAACAGCACTCCGCCGGTCAACGCCGCGAACTATGCGACGGCCATCCTGGATTTCGTGCGCGCCAACGCGCCGGACAACTTCCAGGGGCAGCCGGTCAACTTCGGCTTGACGTTCTTCAATACGGTTTCACCACAGCAAGCGGGAACGACGGACCCGAACCTGATTGGCCTCTTCGACCTGGAGATCTGGGGTGCGCCGATCTCGCGCCCAGCGCCTGATCCGGGCAACTCCAACTTCATCTATCAGCGCTTCCAGCGCGGCATCATGCACTACGCGGGCAGCCAGGGTACGCGCGGCATTTTGCTGGCCGACTACGTCAAACAGATCATGATCGGGCCGAATCTACCGCGCAACGCGGGTGCGAATCCGAACCTGCCGCTCGATCTGCAACAGCAGGCCACCGGGACGCGCTTCTTCGCCCAGTATTGCCCTGGTGGCACGCGCTGGCTGTGCCGACCGAACGAAATGCCCGATAGCGATCTCACCTTCGCCTTCGAGGCAGGCTGACGCATGGGTGATGGGTGTTGGGTTATGGGTCTTGGAGACGTCTGACTAAGGCTTATCATTCGTGGCCCACGGCGTGTCCCCAACACCCAACACCCAGCACCCAACACCTGCGCGCGAAGCACGCGTCCTCGTCGTCGACGACGATCCGCGCATGCTGAGCATGATGCGCCGCGTCCTCGAAGTCGACGGCTACGCAGTCACCGTCGCGCCCGATGGCGACGAAGCCCTGCACGTGCTGCGCAGCGAGCCAATCGATCTGCTCATCCTCGACGTGATGATGCCCGGCCGCGATGGCTTCGAAGTCTGCAGAACGGTGCGCCGCGAAAGTGGACTGCCCATTCTCATGCTCACTGCGCGCGACGAAGCTACCGACAAAGTCACCGGCCTCGACTGCGGAGCAGATGACTACGTCGTCAAGCCGTTCAATCCCGATGAGCTGATGGCCAGAGTGCGTGCGCTGCTGAGAAGGCTTCAGCCACGCCAGGTCGAGGTGCTGCGCTTTCAGGACATCGAGCTCGTACCCGGAGCGCGTGAAGCCAACCGCGCGGGCGATTCACTCGAGCTCACCGCGCGCGAATTCGATCTGCTCGAGCTGTTCTTGCGTCATCCGCGTCAGGTCCTGACCCGAGAACAGATCCTGCAAGAGGTGTGGGGGTTCGACTATCTGGGCGACTCGAACCTCGTGGACGTGCGCATCAAATACCTGCGTGACAAGCTCGAGGCCCGCGAACGGCCGCGGGTGATCCAGACCGTGCGCGGCGCGGGCTACGCCCTACGCATGTGAACCGCGCGCTCCGCCTGGGCGTGTCGCTGCGGACGCGCCTGACGCTCTGGTACGGCGCACTCCTGGCGGTTACGCTGCTCGGCTTCAGCGCGCTGCTGTACTTCACGTTGCAGCAGAGCCTGGCCAATAGCGTCGACGATCGACTCAGCTTGCGTGCGGACTTGATCCGCGCCCAAGTTGGTGCCAGCGTCGGCAACCTCGGACTCCAGCCCGAAGATGTCGCACCGCGGCAGCTCGGGTCCACGCTGACCGAGTTCGTCCAGCCCGGTATCTACGTCCAGTTGTTGAACGCGCGGGCGCGCGTCGTCGCGGTCCCACCCAATCTCGCGGGCGGCGAGCTGCCCGTCCCGGAATCGAGCCGCCTGGCGATCGAACGCGACCAGCGCATTTTCGACAAAGTGCCCGTCGCGTCGGGTGATGCCAACGTGCGCCTGCTGACCGTGCCCATTCATCTGTCGGGCACGACGGACGTGGTCGGCGCAGTGCAGGTCGGCGAGTCGCTCGCCCCGCTCGATAACACGATGGGCGCAGTTGAACGGTTGCTCTTCATCACTGGACTTGGCGCACTGCTGCTGGCGGTCGGCGTCGGCTGGCTGCTCACCCGTGGCGCGCTGAGTCCGGTCGCGCGAGTGACCGCGACCGCGCGCCACATCGCCGCGACCGGGGATTATGGCCAGCGGTTGCACGTCATGCCGCCGCGCTTCGGCCAGGGCGACGAGCTGTTTTTCCTGGCCGCGACGTTCAACGACATGATCGCCCGACTCGAGCACACCCTGGAGTCGCAGCGTCGACTGCTCGCCGATACGTCGCACGAGCTGCGTAATCCGATCACCATCATCCGCGGCAATCTGGCCCTGCTGCGACGCGAGAGCGTGCCGGATGCCACGCGCCGCGAGGCGGTCCTCGAGGCCGAGGACGAAGCTGCGCGTATGGGTCGCCTGGTGGGCGACCTGTTGTTGCTGGCGCGCGCAGATGCGGGCGAGCTGCCCGCGCTGCGCCGCGTGCCCGTCGACGTCGCCGAGATCGCGAACGAAGTCATCGACCAGGCCCGACAGATCACGGGCAATCGCGAGCTGAGCGTCTCGACCAGTGGCAGCTGCTGGGTGCTCGGCGATCGCGATCGGCTCAAGCAGCTGCTGGCCAATCTGGTCGAGAACGCGGTGCGCTACACGCCTGGTCACGGCCAGATTCACGTTCGAGTTGCCGGCGCGCCCAGTGCCCACTCGGTCTCATCAGTGCAACAGGTAACGATTCCTGCTCGTTTTCGTACTACACGTGCAGCTGATATGGGCCCCGCGACGCTTGAGCTCACCATCTCTGACTCTGGCATCGGCATCTCGCCGAGCGACTTGCCGCATGTCTTCGAGCGCTTCTATCGCGCCGACAAGGCGCGCTCGCGCGCGCATGGCGGCTCGGGGCTTGGCTTGTCGATTGCCGAGTACATCGCGCTGGCGCACGGCGGCAGCATCGATGCCTCGAGCGAAGGTGCCAATCGAGGCAGCACGTTCCGCATCCACCTGCCGTTGATCGTCCCGCAGCCCGAGCCGGCGAGCGCGCCCGAGTCGTCCGGCCCCGCGTCTGCCGCTGCCCCTGCCTCGGCTGCAGCCCGCGGCCGATGATGAGATCGATGGTCACTCGAGGCCTGCTTCTGGCTGCGCTCGTTGTGTGCTTCGTGCTGAGTGGTTCGGCGTTTGCGCAGCCCGAAACTACCCCGCTGATGCCTGCCCCCGCTGGTGTAGCACTCGACGCGGACGGCAACGTCTACGTCACCGACTACGCCCTGGACCGTGTCATCAAGCTCGCCCCCGACGGCTCCGTGCTGGCCCAGTGGGGCGGCAGCGGCAACGCACCCGGCCAGTTCAGCGCCCCGTTCGGCGTGGCTGTCGACAGCGCCGCGATCTACGTCGTGGACCAGCTGAACAGCAGGCTCCAGAAGTTCGGCACCGACGGTAGTCCGCTCGCGACGTGGGGCGCAGCCGGCGCGGGCAGTGGCGAGCTACGCACCCCATTCGGGGTCGCCGTAGCAGGCGGGCGGGTCTATGTGGCCGATTTCGGCAACGATCGCGTCCAGGTCTTCGGCACCGATGGCAGCGTGGTTGGCGCGATCGGCTCGCGCGGCAGTGGCGATGGCCAGTTCTCGCGTCCAGCCGGCGTCGCGGTCGACCACGATGGCGGGCTGTACATAACCGATCACTTCAACGATCGGGTCCAGAAGTTCTCCAGTGATGGCCGCTACCAGGCGCAGCTCGGCGTCGTTTCGCCGTTGGCCGCTGTCGCGCTCGGCGCGGCCATTACCGGAGGTGCCGCTCCAACTGGCGGTCCTGGCACCGCGAGTGCCCCCGCCCCAGCTGCCCCGGCCCCGGCTGTGAACGCGGGCCAGCCGGCCGGCGCCGCACTGGCGCCGGTTGGTACCCCGCAGGCCACGCCCAGCACGCCGCCCCTGCCCGATGCCCAGCTGCGCCGCCCGGAAGGCATCGCCGTCGATCGCGAGGGCGCCGTGTGGGTCGCGGACTACGGTCGCGACCGGGTGGTCAAGCTCGCGCCCGACGGCCGCTTGCTGCTGAGTGTGGGCACCGCGGGCAGCGCCCAGGGCGAGTTCCTGGGTCCCAAAGGCGTCGCCATCGACCCGACGAGTGGCCGCATCTACGTCGCCGACACTGGCAACTCCAGAATCCAGCGCCTTGGCCCCGACGGCACTCCTGAAGCCACCTTCGCCCTACCATCGCCAGCCTCGCCCACGTCCCCCGCACCGCCCGCGGGCCCCACCGCCGCCCCGATCCCGATCCCCGCCGCACCCGCCTTCCAACCCGTAGCCACGCCCATCCCCACCCCCGCCCAATCCCAGCAGCCCTAACCCTTCGCGCCGCGCGCCGCTGGTCTGCCGCCCCGCAGACCTCATCCATGAGCAATAAGCGCCGGGTCCGCTGCTACCGTCCGCGCGCCGCCGACGCGCTGGCGCTCACCACTCGAAAGCTACGACGGTTAGCGATTGTGCGCCGACACACTGTCGAGTCACCTGGTGCGAAGTCGACACGCCTGTGTCACACATCGCGCTGGATCCGACGCTCATCACGTTCTCCGGCGATCCGGCCAATCTCCTGGGCCAATGCTGGCTAATGGCCGTAGCGTCGTTCAGCGCACGCTCGTCGTCCGGATGCGGCGGCGGGCACCTGGCGAACGCGTTGAGCCCTTCCGCCGTCGTTTACACGCGCCAGAAGCGGCCGCGGCGCACAGGATCCAGGCCGATCAGATCGAGGAGCTCGTCGACTCGGGCGCGCGCCCCGACCAATCCGCCACGTCCCCACCCAACTGGCACCTCCGTTCTCGCCGGACGGCGTCCAGCCCCGCGCAGCGGGCGTAGACGAGGACGGCACGCACCGCCCGCCCGACCCAAATCAGCCCAAAATCACGCGCCCGGCGCACGCGCCGAGGACTTTCAAACGCTTCGTCCGTAATGCTTCCGTAATACATCGATAAGCTCGCGGTAATCACCGGTGCCTATCGTGAATCTATGCCCACTGCGCCGGCGCCTGTCCGCGAGGTAGTTGCTGTCGAAGACGCCTTCGCCACTCACTACTCGGCCGTGTTCCGCCAGGTGCAGCGTCTGATGCGCGATCCCGACGATAGTTACGACCTCACCCTCACCGCCTGGGAAAAGGCACACAAAGCCTGGGACCGTCGCCCGGCGGTCGCCGTCGAGATCAAGCCGTGGCTGTTCCGCATCGCGCGCAACGCATGCGTCGACGAGTTGCGGCGTCGCCAGCTCGTGCGCTGGGAGCCACTCGAGGGCACCCGCGGCGCGCAGCGCGACAACGGCGAGACGCCCGTCGCGCCGGCCGCTCTTCTGAGCAGCGACACCAACGATCCCGAGCGCGAGGCCCTGCGCGCCGAACGCGCCGACCTGGTGCGCCGCGCCCTCCGGCGGCTTCCAACCCGCTACCGTACGTGCCTGCTCATGCGCGAGGCCGAGGGCCTGTCGTGCGAGGAAATCGGTTTCCGCATGCATTTGTCCTCGGGCGCCGTGCGCACTACCTTGTGCCGGGCTCGGCAGCGATTGAAGGCCGAGTACGTTGGGCTCGGCGGCGAACCGGCCGCCGCGTAGTACCCGCTCGCGCGCGAGGCGTCACATACTGAAGGCATGGTGGTGCCGCCGTACTGTCGGTCGCGCACCGGCCGAGTATTTCGCATCCATCGCGTGGCGGAACGGCTCGCGCCCGATCGCATGCGGTACACCCTGCGTGCCACGCCGTTGCGGCTCGTTGGTCAGGTAGGTCAGCTGGAGGCCAGCCGCGAGATCGACTCGGCGTCGCTGCGCGAGAAAATTCTGCGCGGCCAGGTCGTGCCCACGCCGGAGGAGACGTTCGAGCAGCTGTGGCAGCAGCTGCGACTGGACCTCGACGCGCCCACGGCCTGATATCCTGGGGGAAGCCGTGTGGCCGACGTCGCGACGGTGCGAGGTCGGGAGGTGGGGATCGACCTCGATGCTGAGGAGGAACTGGCGCCTATGACGCTCAAGTCCGAAAGCACGACCCGAGGGGGTCTTCCGTCGGGTGGCGGATTGGACCGCAACATCGCCATGGAGATGTCGCGGGTCACTGAAGCAGCCGCGCTGGCCGCGGCGCGCTGGATGGGCCGCGGCAATAAGAATGCGCTCGACCAGGCGGCGGTCAACGCGATGCGCGACCGGCTACGCGTCATCCAGATGGATGGTGTGGTCGTGATCGGCGAAGGCGAAAAAGACGAAGCGCCGATGCTGTACATCGGCGAGCGCATCGGCAATGGCGAGCCGCCTCAGGTCGACGTGGCGGTCGACCCGGTCGACGGCACCACGTTGCTGTCGAAAGGCTTGCCGAACGCCGTCTCGGTGGTCGCCCTCGCGGAACGCGGGACGATGTATTACCCGCCGGGCATCGTGTACATGGAAAAGCTCGCCGTCGGACCCGCGGGTCGCGGCGCGGTCTCGCTCGAGCTGACGATCGAACAGAATATCGAGGCACTGGCCGCCGCCAAAGGCGAACGGGTCGACGATCTGACCGTCGTCGTCCTCGACCGTCCGCGCCACGCCGAGCTGATCGAGCGCATCCGCGCCACAGGCGCACGCATCAAGCTGATCACCGACGGCGATGTCGCCGGCGGCATCATGCCATCGCTACCTGATACGGGCGTGGACATGCTGATGGGCGTGGGCGGCTCACCCGAGGCCGTGCTGACCGCCGCGGCGCTGAAGTGCCTGGGCGGCGACATCCAGTGCAAATTGTGGCCGCGCGACGACGGCGAACGGGCGCAAGCCGAAAAGCTCGGGTTGTCGCTGGATCGCGTGCTGAGCATCGACGACCTGGTGAGTGGCAACGACGTCTTCTTCTCGCTGACCGGCGTCACCGACGGCGAGCTCGTCAAAGGCGTGCACTATTTCCCGCACGGCGCGACGACCGAGACGCTGGTCATGCGTTCGCGCTCGGGCACGATTCGCCGCATCCAGGCCGTCCACAACTTCGAGAAGCTGGAGCGCTACGCCGACCTGGCGGGCATCTAAAGGCGCAGGGCGAGCAACGGAACCAGCGCCTCGTCCTCGCTCAGTCCGCCGTGGAGTCCCTTGAAGTTGGGCGCCGACATGGGCGTGCCATCGGGTCCGCGCACGGTCGACACCAGTTGTAGGTTTTGGCGCGGGAACAAGAGGACGTCGCCAATCCGCGCCGCCGCGCGCTCGCTGACTTGTCCGGGCCCGAATAGACCCTCCTGAATTGCCTCCGGTTGGGTCATGACGGCGCTCACGTCATGCAGCCGCTCGCGACAGTAGTTCACCACGTCCTGCGTGTGTCCTTGGGCGGCGTAGAGATACACCGCGCGTCGCTCGCCCGCGACTGGCTGGCGCAGCATCGCCAGCAGCTCGGGGTGCTCGTCCAATGAGATCTGCTGATCCGGCCCCGTCGCCACGTGCCCATGATCCGCAGTCAGCAGCACCAGCGTGTCGCCGCCACTCGAGAGCCGTCGGATCAGTCGACCGAAACCTGCGTCAATGGCGGTCACCTCGGCGCCGTGTTCGTCCGAGTTCGGCCCGATCAAGTGGGCCACGGTGTCCACCGTCGGCCAATACGCATAGACGTACGTGGGTGTGAACGGCTCATCGGCGAGCGCGCGCGAGACCAGCGCCGACATGGACGAGGTCGCGATGTACCCGCAGTAGGTCGCGCCTTGATGGAGCATGCGCGTGAGCGCGGTCCCGGCGAACCCCGTCGGATTGACCGCGAACGTGCGTGTAACGCCCGCGGCATGGAGTCGGTGGTACATCGTCGGCGCCCAGAAGAACTCCTCCGGAGCGCGGCCGAACTCCGGATCGGTGAACGAGATGCGCCGGTTGAGCGGGCCCCAGCGGATCATCTCGACGACCGTCTCGAACTCCGGCACGAAGACCGTGTAGGACAGCAGGCCATGATCGATCGGGGTGGTCGCCGAATTGACGGAGCCGAGCGCGGCGACGGTCGTCGTCGGAAAGACCGACGTGATTGGCTGGTAGCTCACGTCGTCCTGCTCGATGAGTCCGGCCAGGTGCGGCGCATTGCCCGCTTCGATCTCGCGCATGAGCTGGTGATGGCCGAGCCCGTCCGCCACGACCAGGACAACGTTGCGAATCCCGTTCGTGAGCCGTTCGGGGAGCACCGACCGATCCAGCGTCGGCAAACCCAGCTCCGGCATCTCCGGCGCCAGCAGCCGCAGCACCGTCGGCGCCACATTCGCCAGTCCAAAGCCCGCGAAATCAGGTCGAACGAAGCGCTCGCCATCGAGCTCGAAGGAGGGCAGCTCGCACACACGCAGCATTTCACTGTCACTCTACGGCCCGCACGCGCGC
>DASXRR010000448.1:0-14250 GCA_036506475.1 Chloroflexota bacterium | reverse complement strand
GAATTGGTCAAAGACGATGTGCTGGCTGTCTGGGTGCCCGCCCGAGCGATTGAAGGCCAGGCCAATGCGGCTATCGAGCGTGCCGTGGCCCGTGCGCTCGGGCTGCGCATGCGCCAGGTGCACCTGGTCGCCGGCCAGAAGGCGCGCCATAAAATTGTCGAGCTCGACGTCGACAGCCTCGACTCTATACGGACACGCCTGATGGCACACGGCGTGCGGCCGGGCTAGATCACCAGACGATGGCCATTGCCGATCGCGACGCGCTCGCCGCCGGTCCGCGTGTGCGGATCCGGCCGTTTTCGCGTGCCGACGTCGATGCCTGGCAGGCCTGGCCGGATTACGATGATCCGCTTCTGGTCGGCACGAGCCCGAGGCGCATGCCGCCCGAGCAGCGCGCGCGGTGGTTCGATGACATCACCCAACGCCAGCGCCAGCTGCCATTCGCGGTCGACGACGAGCACGGCCACATGATCGGTCGCATCTTCCTGCGGCATGTGCGTCGTGACGAGGGCTCCGCTGTGCTCGGCATCGACCTGCACGCTGACAAGCTTAGCCAGGGCTACGGCACCGAGGCGCTCGGTGCGTTCCTGCACCACTTCTTCGACGAGATGGGTTTCACGCGCATGTTGCTCAGCGTGGCCGCGCACAATCAGCGCGCCCGACGCTGCTACGAGACACTCGGCTTCGCCACGAGCGGCTCGCATTGGGATGCGCATCTCGGCCCCGACGTGAGCCGCGACCCCAAGTTCACCGTGGTCCGCCACCTGTTTCGTCGCGGCCCGCTCGGCCTCGAAAGCCTCTTCTACGACATGCGCCTGGACCGCCCCGAGTGGCGCGCTCGTCTGAGCGGGCGGCCGTAGCGCATCGCCACCTCGGCTGCGACGTGCGCCACGGCCTGTCGAAGCGCAGCAGGCTCGAGCACCTCAACGTCTAACCCGTGGCCGAGCGCAAACGCTTGCGCTTCGGCCTCCGTGTCGAAGGTCAGCTCCATGACAACACGACCGTCTTCGGCTGGCGGCGCTTCGGACTCGATGCGGACCCGTCGCGCGTTGCGCACGCTTTCGACGGCCTGGGCAGTGACGCGGACCTGGACCGTAAACCGCGGCAGCGCCGCCTTGAACGCCGCCGAGGATTCGCGCCAGAAGCTCGCCAGCTCGAACCCGGCCGGTCGGCTGGCCGCCTCGCCGGTTGGGCGGACCGCGCTCACGCGCGCGGCGCGATACGTCCGCACCTGGCCACCGACCGAGGCCACCAGATACCAGACGCTGCCCTTGGCCACCAGGCCCAATGGGTCGACCATGCGTTCGACTGACGTGCCGTCGGCGCGCGTGTAGTCGATCGCCACGCGCTGGTCGTGCCAGACTGCCTGCTGCAGCGCGCCCAGCTGCGAGACGGGCTCGCTCGGCGCGTCCCACCCCGATGCGTCGACCAGGATGCGCGAGCGCGCCGACTCAGCTGGCGAGCGGAGCGCGTCAGGCAACGCGCGGATCAGCTTGCGCGCGGCGGCCGCTGCGTGCTCGGTCAGCCCGAGATCGCTCAGAATGCGCGCTGGCGCCGCCAGTGACAGCGCCTGCACCTCCGCCTCGCTGAGGCCGTTCAGCCGCACCCGATAGCCCTGCGGCAAGCAGCACGCGCCGCCATTGCCGCGCTCGGCGTAGATCGGCACGCCCGCGGCACTCAGGGCGTCCAGATCGCGATAAATAGTGCGCGTCGACACTTCCAACCGCTCGGCCAGCGCACCCGCGGTCATTCGCCGGTGATCGTCGAGCAGCAGCAACATGCCCAGCAGCCGGTCTGCGCGCATCGCTACACACCTCCGTTGTCATCCTGAGCGCAGCGAAGCTTCCGTCTCTAATATGACACACGTCGTCATATTTCTGGCCTCACACTGGCCGCCATGCACTTCGGCTTGAACCTGCCCAACGGCGGACCTGCCGCCGACCCGCGCTCCCTGGCCGAACTTGCCCAGCTGGCAGAAGCAAGCGGCTGGGAAGGCGTCTTCCTCGAGGACTACCTCGTCTACCAGAACAAGATCGGCACGCCGACCTACGACCCGTGGGTCTCCCTGGCCGCGATGGCCATGCGCACGGAACGGATACGCCTGGGCACGACCGTCACGCCCATCGTCCGTCGCCGCGTGGCCAAATTGGCCGCCGAAACAATCACCATCGACCACCTTTCACGCGGCCGGCTCACGCTTGGTGTGGGCCTGGGTGACCAGTGGGACGTATCGCTGGCCGCGTTCGGCGACGCGCCCGACCTGGCAACACGCGCGCGCATCGTCGACGAATCGCTCGAGGCGCTGGTCGGCCTGTGGGCTGGCGGACCCTTCAGCGTTCATGGTCAGCACATACACATCGACCAGGTCACGATGATGCCGCAGCCAGTGCAGCAGCCACGCATCCCGATCTGGATCGGCGGTCAGTACCCCAAGCCCGGCCCGATCAGGCGCGCCGCGCGCTGGGACGGCTCGTGCCTGTTCAAGGCTGCTCAGTACTCAGCCGACAAGATCGTCCAGGCTGAATGGACACCCGACGATATCCGCGACCTGCGCGCCCAGATCGGGCCGCACGGCGACATCTCGGTCGGCGGCCGCGCCCGAGCCGACGATTGGCCGGCCGACCGCGCCCTGGCTCAGTCGCTGGCCGAAGCAGGCGCCACGTGGTGGATCGAATGGATCCCACCCGCCGACTTTGACACGATGCGCACGGCGATCGCCCACGGCCCGCTACGCCCTTAGAGGTCTAGAAGACGCGCGGCAGCCCTTGTTGGACGAACTGGATCACTAGCAGCGCGGCGAGCGGCGACAGGTCGAACATGCCAATGCGTGGGATCACGCGACGGAAGGGCGCCAGGACGGGCTCGGTGATCTCGAATAGCGTGCGAATGATCGGGTTGCGCGGATCGACCGGGAACCACGACAGCAGGACGCGCACGAGGATGAGCAGCCACAGAATCTGCAGGAAGATGGACACGAAATTCAACAGGACGTCGCGTGCCATCAGGCTGTCCTTCGCGGACCAAACAACGCGCTGCCAATTCGCACTTCGGTGGAACCTTCCTCGATGGCCGTCATAAAATCGTCGCTCATGCCCATGGAGAGCACGCCGAAGTGTACACGCGGGAACGCGCTGGCCAGGGTTTCTTTCAACGACCGCACCTGCGCAAACGCCGCGCGTGCGTCGGCGCCCAACGGCGCGACGGTCATCACGCCTTCGACGCGTAAACCAGGCAGTGCCAGCATCGGCCCAACGCTGTCGACGAGTCCGTCAGGACGCAAGCCGGGCCGCGCAGGGTCGTCGCCAACGTAGATCTCGAGCAGTATGGGCAGGTCAGCATGCGGCGACCCGTGCAGCCGTTTGCTGAGCGCTTGCGCCAGATGCAGACTGTCGACCGAGTCGATGCGATCGAAGAGCTCGATCGCGGCGGCCGCCTTGTTGGTTTGCAGGTGTCCAATCAGGTGACAGACCACGTCAGGCGCAGCCTGGCGTACCTCCGGCAGCTTGGCTGCGGCTTCCTGGACGCGGTTCTCGCCGATGTGCTCCAGCCCACCACGCGCGGCCTCGACGATGACGTCGACGGGGTGCGTCTTGGTCACGGCCACCAGCCTGATATCAGCAGGGTTGCGGCCGACGCGCGCGGCCGCCTCGGCGATCTGATCGCGCATGCGCGCCAGGTTGCTGGCGAGGTTCGTGGATGCGCTCAGCACGCGAGGCGAATCACCGCCGCGAACCGGCCGGACGGCTGGCCGCCGTTGGCGCGGTGCGAGAAGAAGCGCTCGGACTGACACTGCGTGCAGATACCAGCGACTTCGATTTGCTCTGCTGGCACGCCGACGTCGACCAGAGCCAGTCGATTGGCTTCCCACAGGTCGAGCTTGCCGTCGGCAAAGAGCGACGGACGATCTGCGAACGCATCCACCACGTCCTTACCCACCGTGTAGCAGCATGGACCAATCGCCGGTCCGATGCCTGCCACGATATCGCCGGGCCGACTGCCAAAGACCTCAGCCATAGCCTCCACCGCTGCCGAGGCCGCACGGACCGCGCTGCCGCGCCAGCCAGCATGCACCGCACCAATCACACCCTGACGATGGTCGGCGAGCAGCACGGGCGTACAGTCGGCATAGCGCAGCAGTAGCGTCTTGTCGGGCGTGCGAGCGATCAGCACGTCACAGCGCGGCCGCGCTGGCGTATCGGCGTCGACCACGGTCACTTCGCGCCCGTGCACCTGGTACGGCGAGAAGAATCGCTCGCGCTCGGTGCCCACCGCGTCAGCCAGGCGCGATAGATTCGTTTCGACGTTTTCCGAAGCGTCGCCGACGGTATGCGAGACGTTCAGCGACGCGCAGCGGCCCGTGCTCACGCCACCCGCGCGAGTCGAAACGCCGTGCACCACGCCTGCGACGTCGGACAGATTTCGAAAAGTCAGGAGGTCGAGGCTCACGCCGCGGCTCCGGCCCCCACAGCGCGCGCTTTTTCAACGAGGGCGGCCGCTTTGGGCGGCAGATCCAGCGTCGGCACCTCGAGCCCGCCCAGTCCACGCGCCCGACCAAACTCCTGCTTCAGGTACCACTCGGGCACGCCCGTCGAGACCAGCGACCAGGGCATGATCCCGTTCGGGTCCATCGCTCCTAGGTAGAACTCGGGATCGAGTGCATGTCGCCGCAGCACCAGCTCGAAGTCCTGCAAACGATGTGTCTCGAGCAGCACAGGCGCCAGGCGCCGGTCGCCGCGGGCAAGAATGGCCTGGACGCGCTGCGCCGACGGTGCTTCGAAGCGCACGTCGATGCCCAGCGGACCCAGGGTGCGCTGGACGAGCTTGATGCGTCGCTCGCTCACGCCGACGTCGGCCATCGGCTCCCATTGGAATGCCGTCTGCGCCTTGGGCACGTGCGGCGATAGATTGACCGCCACCCGCGCGGAGCGATTGTGGACCCGCATCACGTCGAGGACTTCGGCGGCCAAAGCGGCCAATTCGCGCACGTCGTCGTCGGTCTCGCCGGGCAGGCCGACGATGAAGTACAGCTTGGCCTTCGGGATGCCGCCGCGGCCGGCCAGGTCGGCGGCGTGCACGATCTGCTCGTGGGTGAGCCGTTTGTTGATAACGTCGCGCATGCGCTGGCTGCCCGCCTCGGGCGCCAGCGTGATCGTGTTGGTGCCGCTGCGCACCAACGCTTCGATCAGAAACGGCGTGATGCGGTCGATGCGCAGCGACGACAGCGACACCTCCGCGCCGGCCTTCAACATCTCTTCCAGCAAGCGCTCCAGGTTGGGATGGTCTGACGTTGCCGCCGAGATCAACCCGACCCGCTTGCGCATCTTCAGGCCGTGGCGGACGCCGTCCATGAGGTGGCCAACGTCGCGATGGCGCACTGGGAGCGAGGTGTAGCCAGCCAGACAGAAGCGACAGCCGCGCGCACAGCCACGGGTCATCTCGATCAAGAACATGTCGCCCAGCTCGATGTCCGGGCTGAGCACGGTCGACATCGTCTGGAACTCGTTGACGTTGCGCGCATTCAGCCGCTGCACGGGCGCGAGCGCCGGAGTAACGCCGTCGATCGTGCCGCCTGTCGCATACCGAACGTCGTAGAGCGCGGGCACGTACACGCCAGGCAGCTTCGCCAGGCGCTCGATCTGCTCCTGGCGTGAGCCGCCGCCGAGCAGCACGTCTTGCAGGCCGTCCATGACTGGCTCGACCTCGCCGATCACCACGGCGTCGAGCAGCGGTGCCAACGGCTCGGGATTGCCGGCGACGGCCGGGCCACCCGCGATCACGATTGGATCACTCTCGACCCGATCCACCGAGAGTGGCGCAATCTCAGCCCGACGCAACATGTCGCCGACGTTGAAGTAATCGAGCTCGAAGGACAGGCTGAACGCGACGACGGCGAAGTCAGTTAGCGGTCGCTGCGATTCCACCGATAGCGGCTCGCCAATGGCCTGCAGCCGACTCTCGATGCGGTACTGCTCGTCGCCCGTCCAGTCGCCGCGACCCGCGGACCGGCTGCCGACGAGGACGGGCTCGGCGAACACGCGCTCGCACACGAACCCTTTCTGGGCGTTAAAGAGGTGGTAGACACTCTGAAAGCCCAGATTGCACATGCCTACGGCATACGAATTCGGGTAGCACAGCGCGATCGGCACGCGGCCGCCCCAATCCTTGCGGATCGTGCCCTGCTCACGCGCCAGACGCTTGCGCTGAATCTCGACGTCTTGTGTTCGAATGCGGCCCATCGGGTCGCGCAGAGTCTAACCAATTAGCTTGTCATTCTGAGCGCAGCGAAGAATCCGCGACTTGTGACCGTCTGGAGTTGCGGATCCTTCGCAAGCTCAGGATGACAAAGCAGCGCTTAGCGCCTTCGTCCGCGCATAAACGGCGGAATATCGAGATCGTCCTCGGTGTCGAAAACAGGCTCGGGCAGTGAGCTGCCGATCGAGCCGACCCGAATCGGGCCCTGCTCGCGTTCGGGCGGTCGGTCGCGGTCCCGATCGTCGACCGGCAGCGATCGATCGCGCCCGCTGGACGGCGGCGTCTCAGCCGGCGGCGGCTCCGCGTTTGACGAGCCGTAGCGTCGACGGAATGTCGGCAGCCCAGGCGAGCGTGGCTGACGAATCTGCGAGATGTCGAAGCCGGTCGCGATGACCGTGATCTTGACCTCGTTCTCGATGCGCGGGTCGATGACCGCGCCAAAGATGATGTTGGCCTCCGGATCGGCGGCCTGGGCAACCACGTCAGCTGCCTCGTTGATCTCGGTCAACGACAGGTCGGGCCCGCCCGTGATATTCAGGAGCACGCCCTTGGCGCCTTCCATGCTCAGATCGAGCAGCGGCGACGAGATCGCCATCCGCGCCGCGTCCTGGGCGCGCGTCTCGCCCGTGCCACGCCCGATGGCCATCAGCGCACCACCCGAGTCCGACATGATTGACTTCACATCGGCGAAGTCCAGATTGATCAGGCCCGGCTCGGTGATCAGCTCGCTGATGCCTTGAATACCCTGGCGCAGCACGTCGTCGACTTCCATGAACGCTTGCTCGAGGGTCGTCTTGCGATCGATCACCTGCAGCAGCCGGTCATTGGGAATCGTGATCAGCGTATCGACACGATCGCGCAGGCTGGCGATGCCTTCGTCGGCGTTCTTGGCCCGCTGGCGACCCTCGAACGTGAATGGCTTGGTGACCACGGCCACGGTGAGCGCGCCCGAGTCCTTCGAGATCTGCGCCACGATCGGCGCCGCGCCAGTGCCGGTTCCGCCGCCCATACCGGCGGCGATGAACACCATGTCCGCGTCGCGCACGAGATCGGCAAGCTGCTCGGCGCTTTCCTCGGCGGCTTTTTCGCCGACCCCCGGCACGCCTCCGGCGCCCAGGCCACGCGTCAGCTTCTCGCCGATGTGAATGCGCACGCCAGCCTCAGACCGCGCCAGCGCCTGGGTGTCCGTGTTGACTGCGACGAATTCGACGCCGCGAACACCCGACTGGATCATGCGGTTGACCGCGTTGCTCCCGCCACCTCCAATGCCCAGGACGATGATGCGCGCAGCGCCGTCCAGGCCGGAATGTCCATTCATCGTGTGCACTTTGCCACCCCCGACCCTGTCGATCAATAGCGGCTTCCGTCGACCGTCGACGGTCTATCGTCCACAGTCCACGATTCAGCGGCGTTCGCGAACCGACTTTCCATCACGAATGTCTTCCATCTTGGCCGCCCACGCCAGTTCTGCGACGGTTGCCCCGCCTGCTCGCCAATAGAATCTCGACCGCTCTTGCCTGCCGCATGCGCTCTTGCCTGCCGCATGCTCGCCAAAGAAAGCTCGTGCCGCTCTCGCCAGCCGCCGCTCGCCAAGAGAAGCGCCTGCCGCCTTCCCAGCCACTGCTTCTCCATAGAGAGGAAAATGCCATCGTTCTTCCCAACATCTGCTTCTCTTTAGAGAAGAAAATCCATTCCCGCGCGGCGCGTGCGCTGACGGCGGCGTTCGCGCCACGGTCGGCCGCAGTCGTCTCACGGCAAGAAATTCCGCAACCAGTTGGTAACGGCGTTGCCGATGTTGGCCAGCGGCATGCCACCGCGTGTGCTGGCGGGCTCGAACTCCTGCTCGAGTCCCCACTTCAATAGGCCCACGCTGGTTGCGTAGGCGGGCGACGAGATCTGATCGGTCAATCCGTAGATCCCGGTGGGCGATCCAACGCGTACCGCGGCATGGAACACCTCCGCCGCCAGGCGCCGAATACCGCCCAGCTGCGCCGTCCCGCCGCACAACACGACACCCGCGGGCAAGCCGCGGAGGCCTGCCTTGTCAAGCTGCTCGACCACCAGCTCGAACGTCTCCTCGAGGCGCGGCTCGATGATTTCACTCACTTGCCGCCGCGACACTGGCCGCCCCTCGCCCGACTCGAACGACGACACGTCGATCATTCGATCGTCCTCGAGTAGCTCGGGCAGCGCATAGCCGTGTCGAATCTTGATTTCTTCGGCCGCCGCGAACGGCGTGCGTAAGCCGACGGCGAGGTCATTGCTGACCTGGAAGCCGCCGACGGGTAGTACGGTCGCAAAGACCAGCGCACCCTCGACGAACACGCCGACATCAGTGGTGCCGCTGCCGATGTCGACGAGCGTCACGCCGATTTCGCGTTCCGCCTCGGTCAGGACCGCCTCGGCCGCGGCCAGCGGCTGCAGCACCAGCGAGTCCAGGCCAATACCGCCCCGCTCGAGGCAGCGCGCCAGGTTCGTCACCGACGTCAGCGCGCCCGAGACAATCGTCGTTTGGACCTCGATCCGATGGCCGACCATGCCAATCGGGTTCTTGATCCCGTCCTGGCCATCGACCACGTAGTGGCGCGGTAACGCGTGCACGATCTCGCGATCGGACGGCACCGTCACCACACGCGCCGCTTCGAGTGCGCGCTGAACGTCGTCCGGCGAGATCTGTCGGTCGGGGTGGCGCACGGCCACAACACCCTGGCTCGATTGGGTGCTGATATGCCCGCCCGAGATGCCGACGAATGCGCTCACGATCTTGAAGCCGGATTGCTGTTCGGCCTTCTGGACGGCGTTGACGATGGACTCGACGACCTCTTCGGGATTGACGACGACACCCTTTTTCATGCCGCGCGAGGGCACGATGCCCACCCCGATGACTTCCAGGTGGTCTTCTTCGGAGACCTCGGCGATCAGGCTGCACACCTTGGTCGTGCCAACGTCAATGCCGACGACGATGCGGTCGTTGCTCATCGGTAGTACGGACGATCTCCGAAACGCACGTCGATCAGCTGAGCGCTGGTGCGCGTGCTGGCGAGGTGATCGCGAATCGCCGACAGATTTTGTACCTGCCGCTCGAGATCGCTGCGGACATCGAAACGGACGCGCCAGCCCTCTCGCGTGGGCACCTCGAGGCCCGTTTCACGAGCCCACTGGAAGCCCAACGGCTGAACACCGATGCCCGGCAGCACCGCCGCAAGGCGGGCGGAGACGGAGAGCGTACTGGCGTCGACGCGATCGCCGGGTGCCAGCGGGCCGCCATCAGGGTGCGTCACCGCGGGCAGCGAGGCGAGTCGGGGGTCGCATGGCTGCCCCGCGCAAGCGCGGGCTTGTTGGGCTTCAGCGTCTACGGACTTCAGAATAACTCCCTCGCGGTCGACCAGATAGGTCTTGTTGCCGCTCTGCCAGAACGCGGCCGGCTGGCGCTCGACAATCGCGACGTCGACGCCGTCGGGCAGCGTCGGCGTGATCTCGGCCAGCGCCACCAGCGGCAGGCGACGTACTCGTTCGGCCAGCAGCGCGCGATCGATCCAGAACACATTGGTGCCCTTGACCGCCGCGACACGTTCGACGTCGGCCTGGCTGAGGAGCACGTTGCCTTGCACGTGGATCGAGCGAACCTGAAACCGATCGGACGAGGCCGAATCGTACACGATCCAACCGGCACCCAGGAGCACGCCCAGCGCCAGCAGTCGACCGAGCGCCCACAGCACAAAGCGCGGCGGCAGCCACGGCTTGGGCTCAGCCGCAGCCTTCAGGGCGCGCTGCTCTGCCCGCGCCTGACGCGCCCTACTCATGCCATCGCCCAAACAATTCGATCTCCGGCCGCAGCATGATTCCCGTCCGTTCGAAGACGACGCGCTGCGCACATTTCATCAGCGCGTACACGTCGGCGGCAGTTGCGCCACCTGGATTAACAATGAAGTTGGCGTGTTGCTCCGAGATCTGCGCATTTCCTTTATGGTGCCCCTTGAGCCCCGCCACCTCGATGAGCCGACCAGCGAAGTCGCCCTCGGGATTGGCGAAGACACTCCCAGCCGACAGGATGCGCGGTTGCGAGCGCATGCGCTGGGCATTGAACTCCTTGACTTTGCCGTCCGCCTGCCGCGGCGTGCTCTGCTCCACGCGCAGCTCCGCCTCCAACACCGCCACATCGCCCAGTTCTCGCCGCTTCAGCACGCTGGTCCGATACGCATAATCCAAGTCGCTCTGATTCAGGCGTTTGACCTGACCATCGGCGGAGACGACCGTCGCCGCGACCAGGCACGATGCCGTGTCGCCGCCAAACGCGCCAGCATTGTTGACCACCGCACCGCCCACGGTCCCCGGTACGTTCGCCGCCCATTCCAGTCCGCCCCAGCCCTGCTTCGCAAGCCGACGGGCCATATTGGCCAGGTTCACGCCAGCATCCGCCCTGACCGTCGTGCCATTGACCTCGAACGACGCGCTGAGGACCTTGACGATCAGCCCATCGACGCCCTCGTCGGCCACCAGCAAATTCGAGCCGCCGCCAATGACCCGTACCGGCACGCCGTCGGCGCGGGCCCAGTGCAATGCGGCGACGAGCTCGCTTTGGGAGCCCACCCTCACAAAGAAGTCGGCCGGACCGCCTACCCGCAGGGACGTATGTGGTGCTAACGCCACGCCCCGCTCGGGTCTCACGCCTCGAGCTCCTGCACCAGGCGATCTGACAGCGCCGTGACGTCGCCGGCCCCCATCGTTACCACCACGTCGCCCGCTTGCGCGCCACTGGCAATTGCCTGGATGGCCGCGTCGAATGACCGGATGGCTCTTGCATCAGGATGACGGTCGATTCGCGTGACGAGGTCTTCGGAGCTGATCGGACGGGCGTGAGCCTCGCGTCCGGACGGCTTGTAAATCGGCAGGATCAGCGCATGCTGGGCATCGCCGAAGGCCCGCCCGAATTCATCCAGCAGGGCCGCCGTCCGATGGGTCGTATGCGGCTGAAACACCACCCATACATCGCCCTCGGCCGCGGCGCGCGCCGCGCGCAATACCGCCGCGACTTCGGTCGGATGATGGCCGTAATCGTCGACGATCCAGATGCCGCGCGGATGACCTTTGGTTTCGAAACGTCGACGCGGACCTTCGAAGGTTTCCAGCGCCGCAAGCGAGGTCCGAAGTCCAACGCCGAAGTAATCCGCCACCGCGACCGCCGCCGCCACATTGGACGCGTTGTGCTCGCCGACCAGGGGCGACTCCACCGGCCAACCCCGCCCGTCGACGGTCAGCGTGAACCGGGACCCAGCACCCTGGACCACCGCATAGTCGCCGAGCTGCCAGACGGCGCCGGGCATGAAGCCGTACGTCTGCCGCTCCGCTTCTGTCTGCAGCGACATTGCGCAGCCATCGTCGGCACATACCACCAACCGCCCGTGCCGCGGCAG
The DNA here is from genome assembly GCA_036506475.1 of Chloroflexota bacterium. Taxonomy (GTDB): domain Bacteria; phylum Chloroflexota; class UBA6077; order UBA6077; family CF-72; genus CF-72. The sequence goes on along the minus strand of DASXRR010000448.1, from coordinate 2,584 downwards.
GCGACCGATCAACTCCTGGAAGGCGCCCTGTATCTCGGCCAGGTCGCGGTAATAGTCGAGATGGTCAGCCTCGACGCTGGTCACCACGGCCACTTCGGGCCAGTACTCGAGGAAGCGCCGGTCGTACTCGTCCGCCTCGACGACCATTGGCCCCTCGCCTGCCCGCGCGCCAAGTGGAAAGGCAGGCAAATCGCCGCCGATCAGGGCCAACGGATCGATGCCGCCCCATTGCAGCAGCCAGGTCACCAGCGCCGTCGTCGTCGTCTTGCCATGCGTGCCAGCGACGGCGACGCCACTCCGTCCGCGCATCAGCTCGCCGACTGCCTCGGCCAACTTCCGGGTCGTGACGCTCTTTCGTTGGGCCTCGCCAACTTCAGGATTGTCGATGCCGACCGCCGACGACCGCACCACATAGTCCGCGTCGCCCACGTTGGCCGCCGCGTGGCCCGAGTGGATCGCGGCACCCTCTGCGCGCAGGCGTTCGGTCACTGAACCGGGCTGCATGTCGCTGCCGCTCACGGCCTTGCCCATGCGCAGCAGCAGGCTCGCCAGCGCGCTCATCCCCGAGCCGCCAATGCCAATCAGGTGCACCCGCTGCGCCTGCGCGAGCTCAGGCATACCCCGCCCTGCGCACGCGCCGTGTCGTGTGGCCGCGCGGCTGCGCGTCCACGACAGGCGCTGGCGGCTCGTATTCCTCGTCGCCAGATTCGACAGGGCGCCGCACGGCGTAGCGTGACACGTTCAGCAACAAGCCGACCGCGATCAGCGAGATGACCGTCGACGAGCCGCCGAACGACACGAACGGCAGGGTGATGCCCGTATAAGGCAGCGAGTTCGTCGTAACCGCGATGTTGACCAGAGCCTGCAGGGACAGCATGCACGTTAGCCCGGTCGCGAATAATCGGCCGAAGGCGTCGGGCGCATGCCAGGCGATCAGAAAGCCGCGCCACGCGATCACGGCGAACAGCCCGAGCACGCCCACGCACCCGAGGAACCCGAGCTCCTCGCCGATGATTACGAAGATCGCGTCGGTGTGTGCGTTGGGCACCCAGTAGAACTTCTGCAGGCCATTGCCGAGCCCGTGCCCGAGTGGCCCGCCCGAGCCGAGCGCGATCAGACCCTGCGCAGTGTGCCAGCCGCTGCCCTGAATGTCGCTCCACGGATCGAGGAACGCTTTGATGCGCTCGAGCCGATAGCCGCTCAGATGCGCCAGCAAGATGACGCCGGCCGTCGCACCGCTGCTGGCCAGCACGGCGATGTGCATCAGGTTCGCCCCGGCGACGAAGAACACGCAGCCCGCGGTGGCGACGATGATCGCGGTCGTGCCGAGATCGGGTTGGAACTCGACCAGCACGGCGACGACGCCGACGATGATCGCGAACGGCAAGAGCCCCTTGAAGAAGCCGCCCACGATCGAGCTGCGGCGGGAGAGCCAATCGGCCAGATACAGCACGATGGCCAGCTTGGCGATCTCGCTGGGCTGCACCTGGACGATTCCGAGCTTGATCCAGCGCGTCGCGCCGTAGCTTCGGAACCCGAGCCCCGGGACCAGCACCAGGATGAGCAGTGCGATCGCCAGGACCATGATCACCAGCGACAACGACCGCCAGCGGCGGTAGCTCACGCGCATCGCCAGCAGCAGGGCGACCCCACCGATCAGGTCCCAGACGATCTGGCGCACGAGGAAATAGGCATCGTCGTTGAACTCGTTGTGGGCCACGGCGAAGCTGGCGCTGTAAACCATCAACGTACCCAGCACCAGCAGCGCGATCGTGCTGGCCAACAGCAAGTAGTCCGGCTTCCTGAGATCCAGATCCTCGACGTTCGTCGTCACAACGCCCTCGCCACGCGTGCGAAGTGGTCGCCACGTTGCTCGAAGTCCTGGTACATGTCGTAGCTGGTCCCGCCGGGCGACAGCAGCACCACATCCCCACCGTGTGCGACTTGGCTTGCCATTTGGACTGCCTGCTCCATCGTTTGCGTTCGGGTGATGGCTGTGTAGCCCGGGTCCGAATTGGCCAGTGCGGCTGCGACCAGATCGCTCATCTCACCCAGCAGCACGACGTGCCTGACGCGTTTGACGATCAGCCGCGCCCACTCATCCATTGGCAGGTGCTTGTCGCGCCCGCCAGCGATCAGCACCAGTGGCTCGGGATACGCCAGCAGCGCCGCGATCGACCGCTCGGGCGCGGTCGCGATCGAGTCGTCGACATAGGTCACGCCCTCATGCACGGCTACGGTCTGTAGTCGGTGTGCCACGCCTTTGAACGATCGAATCGCCGCCACCATCACGTCCCGGTCGATGCCCGCGGCATGTGCCGCGGCCGATGCCGCCAGCGCGTTGGCCAGGTTGTGTCGCCCGCGCAGCGGCACGTCTTCGGCGGCGAGCAGCGGCTCGCCCAGCAGCATCAGCTTGTCTTTGGCCAGGTACGCACCCTCGACGGTGCCTTCGAGGCTAAACCGCAACAGCCGTCCATTGGCGCGATAGCGCTGCGTCCACACGTCATCCGCGTTGAGCACTGCCCAGTCGTTTGGCCCTTGATGGGCCAGGATCTGACCCTTGGCCGCCCAGTACGCCTCCATC
>DASXRR010000447.1:0-23498 GCA_036506475.1 Chloroflexota bacterium | reverse complement strand
CAACGGCTACACGCTCATCCAGGTGCCACCTGACGTTCAGACGTTCGAGGGCATCGGCGTGACCGAAGAGCCCGGTGCGGGGTCAGCCTGGCCCACAACGCCGCGCGTCATGGGTGGCCCGATTCGGACCGACAGCCAGTGAGCTGTTGGCTGTTAGCTATTAGCTACTAGCGCGTGACCTAATGGCAGGGCTTGGCAGCACCGCCGCCAAAGGTGGTATCGAAGCTCTGGCCGCAGGCGCAGCTCTTGACGGCGTTCGGGTTGACGACGGTGAAGCCGCCGCCCATCAGGCTATCGACGAAGTCGATCTGCGCGCCTTCGAGATACTGCAGCGAGAACGGGTCAACGACGACCTTGACGCCAGCCTGCTCGACGATTTCATCGTCGTCGGCCGGCTCGGCCTCGAGCGACATGCCATACGAAAAGCCCGAGCAGCCGCCAGGCGTCACGTACACGCGCAGCGCCCCATCAGGCGCTTGCTGGGACTCCAGCACATTGCGCAAACGTGATACCGCTTCTTCGGTCAGGCTCAGGGTGCTCGGCGTAGGCATGTGCTTCTGGCGCAGTATAACCGTCGCCCTGGTGAAGTAATTCCTTTAGACGTGTTCTTTCGGAAAGTCATGGCCTGCCAAACCCCGATGTTATGTCGAGTCACTGGAACCGGGCCGTGACGGCCGGGGGCGGCGGTGCAACGTGGCTGTGATGCCCGGCTGGCTAGGCTGGACAGCGGCCTATGGTTCGACCCATCCGACGACGGCGCCGGCCGCCGTCTCTCCGACAGCGCCTCGTACCCTTCCTGCCTGGGCGCAGCCTAAGGATCCAGATCATCGCCATCGCGGTCGCGATCGCCGCGGCGATTACCTCGGCGCAGTCGCTCGCCTCGGCACGCGAAGCCGCGCCGACGTACCTCATCCAGCCGGGCGACACGCTGCTGACCATTGCGGGTCAGACGGGCGTGACGATGGATCGTCTGATCAGCCTCAACGCGATCAAGAACGCGGACGTGATCATCGCCGGGCAGACGCTGCAACTCCAGGGTGGCACGGCGTCGTCCGACCAGGTCGCAGCGGCCGTGGCAGCCAGGTACACCGTCAAGGCCGGCGACACGCTGTGGGACATCGCCAACACCAACGGCATCACCATGGACGCGCTGATCAAGGCCAACAGTTTGGGTGATGCCGATCGGCTGACGATTGGCCAGCAACTGGCGATGCCCTCGGCAATCAGGACCGTGACGAAGCCAGCACCGGCCAAGCCCAGCGCGCTGCAGCAGAAAGTGCTCGCCGAAGCGCAGCGGGTTGGCGGACCCAACGCCCGCGTCGGCGTCGCGGCCCTGAACCTGGTCAGCGGCGAACGAGTAGCCATCAAAGCTGACGAGTCGTTTCCGTCGGCAAGCGTGATGAAGCTGCCGATCCTGGTCGAGCTCGAGCGACAGATCGCGGCGGGCACCATCAAGTGGAACGACAATCTGCGCACAGACGCGGCGCAGATGATCGCCGTGTCCGACAACGCGGCGGCCAATCGACTGACCGACGCGGTGAGCATGGTCGCTGTGAACGACCAGCTGCGCCGCCTTGGCCTCGGCGGTACGCGCTTTCTCAACACGTTCAGCGATGCACGCAGCGCCGCCAACCCCGGCCAGAACCAGACTACGCCGGCCAACATGGCCCGCTTGCTCGAGCTAGTCGCGACCGATCAGATCGTCAACTCGGCCGTGAGCGCTGAAATCCGCGGTCTGCTGGCGCGCAACACCGATCGCAGCAAGCTCGCTCGTCTGTTACCGAGCGACGCGAAGATCGCCCACAAAAGCGGCTGGTTTGAGGGCGTGGCCAACGACGTAGGCATCGTCACCGTCGAGCGTGTGCCCGCGCGCTGGGTGATCGCCGTCTTCACCCAGAACGTGCCTGATGGTGAGACCGGCAACCAGCTTGTGGCGGCAATCTCCAAAGCCGTATACGACCAGTGGACCACTAGTGGCCAGTAACTAGGATCTCTTCTGACTCCTGGCCCCTGACCCCTGGCCCTTCGTTATGAGGTAGTTTCTCGCGGCGCGTCGAACGCGCTTCGTCCACCCGCTGCATCTCGCGTTCGACCATCATGAAGTCCTGCGCGGACAGCAGGTGTACGTCGCCCTGTAAGGCCAGGTACCACTGCTCGGGCGCCCAGCGCTTCAGATACAGCAAGCGCGGCGCGATCGCCTCCGCGTCCAGCCCCTCGCCCGGCGCGAGCACCAGATTCGGCTGCGTATGCACCCGATATGGAAATGGATCGTCTTTGCGCTCCGGATTGACCCACATCGGATGCCGATCTTCGAAATACGCCGAGGTCACGGTTGCCGTGGCCGGGAAGATGCGCTCGTTGAGCACGTAATACAGCACGCGGTCGCCAACGGCCACACGCTCGGCCTTCTTGCGATGACGACTGCGCAGTCCGAGCAGACCAAAGCGCGTGTCGCGCGTAATGGTGAAGTTTTCAGGGCTGAGTGTGATCAGCCAGTGACTCCCAGGCATGCCGCCCCCCACGAGGGTAGCATGGGCCCCCAGTGACAGCTGTGCTGATCCATGCTGGGCGCGTATTCACTGCCCTCGAGCATGAGCCTGTCCTGCACGACGCGTGGGTTCACGTCGAAGACAGCCGCATTGCCGAGGTCACGTCCAGCGAGCCGCACGTGGGTGACAGCGCACAGCGCATTGACGCGCCCGATGCCACGCTGCTGCCGGGCTTGATCGACTGCCACGTGCACCTCGATCTGAGCGGTGGCCCAGATTGGCTGAGCGAGCTGCGCGAGCCGTACGCGATGACCTGCTGGCGCGCCGCGGCCCATGCGCGCGACACGCTGCGCGCGGGATTCACTTCGGTACGCAGCCTGGCCGGCCGCGACGGGCTCGATCCAGCGCTGCGCGACGCCCAGCGCAATGGAATGCTCGTCGGTCCGCGCATCGTCGCCGCCAATCTGGCCATCTGCATGACCGGCGGTCACGGCTACTGGCTGGGTCGCGAAGCTGACGGCCCCGAGGACGTGCGCAAGGCGGTGCGCGAGCAGCTCAAGGTGGGCGCCGACTGCATCAAGCTCATCGCCACGGGTGGCGTGATGACGCCGGGCGTCAGTCCCGGGTCGCAGCAGCTGACCGATGCCGAGCTGCGCGCAGGGGTCGAGGAGGCGCACAAAGCGGGCAAGAAAGTCGCCGCGCATGCGCACGGCACCGACGGGATTCGCGCCGCCGTCCTGGCTGGTATCGATTCGATCGAGCACGGCTCGTTCCTCACCGACGAGACGATCGAGCTCATGCGCAGCCATGGCACGTTCTTCTCGGTCACGCTGTCGTCGATCGACGGCTTTCGCCAGGCACCGCCAAATACGGTCGCCGATTGGGCACTCGAGAAGGCGAATGACGTTGGCCAGTCCCTCGACGATAGCTTCGTGCGCGCTTACCGGGCAGGTGTGCGCATCGTGCTTGGCACGGACGCGGGCACACCGTTCAACCGCCACGGCGACAATGCACACGAGCTGGAGCTGATGGTGCGCCTGGGCATGGCGCCGCTGGATGCCTTGCGCGCGGGCACGCGCAACAGTGCTGAGCTGTTGGGCATCCTCGACCGCGTCGGCACCATCGAAGCGGGCAAGGAAGCGGACCTGGTGGTGTGTAATGGCGACGCCACGACCGACGTCAGCCGGCTCTGCAACCAGAGCAATATTCGGCTCGTCATACAGGCAGGACGTATCGTTCACGAATAAGGACTTGAGAATCAAATGCCGGTCGACTCACCGCGTTATCCGCTCTCCGCTCTGCCTGACCTGAGACGCTCTGGTCTGCGTCGCTACGGGCTGCCGATCGCCTTCGTTGCAGCCGTGCTGGTCATCGTGGCGCTCTTTACCTCGTCGAGCACCGTGCAGGCCGGCCACGTCGGAGTGGTAACGACTTTTGGCAGCGTGGAGCCAGTTGTACTACAGCCTGGTTTTCACCTCGTTGTACCCTTCGCGCAGCGCATCGTGCAGATCGATACGCGTGTCCTACCACACACATTCAGACAGATCGATGCGGCGAGCTCCGAGCTGCAAGGCGTGAAACTGACCGGCACGATGAACTATCACCTGGATCCGAACCGCGCCTACGAGCTGTATCAGAACGTGGGTCTGGAATTCGCCAACAACATCATTGACCCGGCGTTTTCGGATTTCATCAAGGAAGTCGTACCGCAGTACCGCGTCACCGACATCCTGATCAAGCGCGACGAGATCCGTAATTCTGCCCGGCAGAAGCTGGGCGACAATCTATCGCGCTACGGCATCATCGTCGACGATATCTACATCTCGGATATTGCCTTCGGCACCGACTATCAGGCCGCCATCGAGAAGAAGCAGACCGCCCAGCAGGCGGTTGAAACGGAGCGCCAGGTCCTCGAGCAACGGCGCATCCAGGCCGAGCAGAACGTCGCCGAAGCCGAAGGAAAAGCGCGTGCGGCAGTTGCCTCAGCACGTGGCGAGGCGGACGCCAATCGCGCGCGGACGGAAAGCATTTCGCCCCAACTGATCGAGTACTTACGCTGGACGCGCTGGGATGGCCGGCTGCCCATGTTCCAGGGCGGTGCGACGCCGCTGGTCAGCGTGCCGCTCGACACCGCGCAGGGGCAGCCCGCGGCGCAACCGACGGCGGCTCCACAGCCGCAGCCGACCCAGGTACCTCAGCCTCAGCCGCAGCCGACAGCGGCGCCGAATCGCTAGCTCAGTAGCTGAGTAGCCGACGCGACGGGGTGGCGGTTCTGCCACTCCTGTTCGAACTGAAGCAGCGCGTCCAATTGACGGTCGTTGGGCAGCGCTTGCCAGCGCTTGGCGCGCACGATTTTCAACGCCTCCGGGGCCGAGTGGCCCTCGGCGACGAGGACGGCGCACGCCATCAACGGCCCACGGCCGACGCCGTGCTCGCAGTGCAGAAAGGTGCGGCCACCCTTGCGCATGTGCTCGAGCGCCCAGTGCACGCCTTCCTGCATCTGGTCGAAGCTGAACCCGTAGCGATCGAGTGTCGGCACGTGCAGGAACTCGATGCCGGCTGCCTTGAGCGCTTCTGGGTCGTCCCTGGCCTCCAAGCGGCAGTCCACGACGGCCGTCACACCGCGGTGCTTGAGGCGTTTGATCTGGCGCTTTCTGAAGGCACCGCCGACGGCCAGGTGGGGCGTGATGTCGGAATAGTTGAGCTGCTTGGGCTGGAGGTCGGTCAGCCACTCCATGAGCCGCGCCAGAACGCGCAGCCACAGCCGCCCCAGCGGCCAACGAAACGTGGCGATGATCGACTCACGGTCCGTGGGATAGGGAAGTGGACTGTGGACGGAGCTGTCAGCCATCAGCGATCAGCCGTCAGCAACTTGCCCTGCCCTCACCGGCGGACGCCGCCGTCATGCCACGCGCTGCCCGCGGCAGAGGATTTTCCCCTACGGGTTCCAGTGGGCTGTACACGGCTGAAAGCTGATGGCTGACGGCTGACAGCTACCAGATGCCGAGCTCGGCCTTGGCCTCTTCGGACGCGTGGATGCGTGGATCCCAGCGCGGGGTCCACACCAGGTTGATATCGACGTCGTTGACCGCGGGAAAGCGATTGGTCAAGACCGAGTGGGCCTGGGTCTTGATGACAGGCCCGAGTGGGCAAGCAGGTGTCGTCAGCGTCATGTCGATCACGACATTCTTGGAGTCGTCGTCGACTTGCACGCCATAGACCAGGCCCAGATCGATGATGCTGATGCCAATCTCGGGGTCGTAGACCGACTTCAGCGCACCACGCACTTCTTCCTCGGTCGGCAGCTTCTCGTCAGTGGCAATGGATTCGGTCATGGCAACTAGTATCGCTCCTGGCTCAAGGTGCGTCGGCACAATCGATGATCGCTTCGCTGTCAATGGGGGTCGGTTCGCGGTGACGATACAGGTCGACCGTCTCACGCAAGGTCGTCCAGGGCAACAAGGCGCACTTGACACGCGCCGGGTACTTCTTCACGCCCTGCAGCGCATCGAGCTCTTCCTCGAGCTCGGCCGGCGGCGGCTGGCGGTCGGCCATGCGCCTGGTGAACGACTGGACAACCTCTTCGGCCTCCGACAGCTTGTGGCCCTTGACGGTCTCGGTCATCATCGACGCCGAGGCCTGGCTGATCGAGCAGCCGCGACCAATAAACGCGATATCACGGATGCTGTCCTCGTCGATCGTGACTGATAGCTCGATCTCGTCACCACACAGTGGATTGTGCCCGCGGTTCGCCAGAGTCGGATTCTCCAGCCGGCCGTGGTTTCGCGGGTTCTGGTAGTGGTCGAGGATGATTTCGCGCGACAGATCTTCGAGCGTCACTGGTGCTCCATCGACACCTGAATAGTGTCACCCTCGACGCGTACCGCGTGCCTCTCGACGGGCTCGAAGGCTGGCAACTGCGTCGCGGCACCAGTGCGAATGTCGAAGCGCGCGCCGTGGCGCGGGCATTCGATCTCCATGCCTTCCAGCTCACCCTGATCGAGCGAGCCGCCGTCGTGCGTGCACAGATCGTCGATCGCGTAGAACTGGCCGCCGGCATTGGCCACGGCGACCTCGTGGTCGCCCACGAAGAACACCCCGACCCGTTCGGGCGGAATATCCGCAATGCTGGCCACGGTCTGCCACTCGGTCATGGCTGAATTGCCGCCCAGACGGCGTCCTGGACCGGCTGACTGCCCAGCTTGGCCAGGGTCGATTGGAAGAAGCCTTCGACGATCAACTGCTCGGCCGTGGCGCGATCCATACCTCGACTCTGTAGATAGAACAGCATCTCGGGATCGACCGGTCCAACCGCCGCGCCATGCGTGCAGCGGATGACGTCATTGTTCAAGATCTCGAGCTTCGGATCGGAGTCCGCCTTGGCCCGATCCGAGAGCAAGATGTTCTTCTGCTCCTGGCTCGACTCCGTCTGGTGCGCGGACTTGTTGATGCGGATCAAGCCGGTGAAGTTGGCGCTGGCGCGTTCGCGCAGCGCGTCATGGATGACCAGATCGCTGCGCGTGGCATCGCCAAAGTGATCCTGCAACGTCTCGAAATCGACGTGCTGCCGGCCCCCGGTGGCCACGATACCCAGCAAGTCCGCTTGACTGCCCCGCCCCGCGAGGACGACCGCAACCGAGTTGCGCGCCGTCCGCGAGCCCAGCGCCACGTTCAGCGTGCGCACGTGCGCATCGGCAGCCAGGTGGGCGCGCTGCGTCGAGAAGCTCCACATTTCCTGCGACCAGCGCTGCAGGTTGACGTAGCGTAGGTTGGCGTTCGCCCCAAGCGATTGTTCGACAACGCCGCTGGCCAGGCCACCCACGTTCGAGGTGAAGTCCTCGACGACCGTGGCCTGGGCTTCGTCGTCCATCAGGATCAGCGTGTGCACCAGGGCCGCCTGGCTCGGATCGTCGAAGTGGTAGTTGACCCAGATCGGCTCCTCGAGCGCCGTGGCGCGTGGCATGAAGATCACAACGCCGCTGTTGAAGAAGGCGTAGTGCAGCGCAGTGAACTTGTCGGTATCAGGCTTGACGATCTTGGAAAAGTGCTGCTCGATGCGCATGGCCAGCAGCGGCTCCTGCAGCGCTTCCTGGAGATCCATGACCCAGCCGGACTCGAGTGAGTCCTCGCGCATCGACATGCCATTGCGGAATGCGAACAGGCTGGCGCCCGCCTTCTCTGCCAACGGGTCTTCGACGTACGTGGATGGCGTCGGCGCCCCAGGCCTGGGACTGAGCGTGTCGAGCTTGGGCAGGCCGGTCAGCGAGGTGCGTCGCCAGCCTTCGGTGCGCTGGTCAGGCAGCGGCAGTCGCTCGTACGCCTCGAAGGCGTCGAGCCGGATCTGGCGTAGCCAGTCCGGCTCCTGGCGATGTTCGACCAGCGCTTCGACGGTTTCGCGCGTGAGCGCAAGGCGTGTCGTCGTGGAGGTGTCAGGAGTCATTCAGCAGCTTCTTGTCATCCTGAGGCCGCAGCCAAAGGATCCGCTTGCCGAGACATGGGTGCTCGCGGATCCTTCGCTGCGCTCAGGATGACAGAGTGTCTCCTACCCGATTGCGCCTTCCATCTGCAGCGCCAGCAGCCGATTCAGCTCGACCGCGTACTCCATCGGCAGCTCCTTGGTGAACGCCTCGAAGAAGCCGTTGACGATCATAGTCTTGGCTTCGGTCTCAGTCAGGCCACGGCTCTGCAAATAGAACAGCTGCTCATCCGAAACCTTCGAGACGGTCGCCTCGTGGCCGATATCGACGCGTTCTTCGTCGATCTCGATCGACGGGTACGTGTCACTGCGGCTCTTGTCGTCGAGCAGCAACGCGTCGCAGCGCACGAAGGCCTTCGAGCGCTCGGCCCCCTTGGCCACCTTGAGCAAGCCGCGATACGCCGCCCGGCCGCCGTCCTTCGAGATCGAGCGCGACGTGATCGTGCTGGTCGTATCGGGCGCAGCATGGATGACCTTGCCACCGGCGTCCTGCAACTGGCCTGCGCCCGCGAACGCGACCGACAGGATCTCTGCCCGCGCACGTGGCCCCAGCAGATAGACCGACGGGTACTTCATCGTGATCTTGGAGCCAAGGTTGCCGTCAACCCACTCGACCGTCGCGTCCGCGTAGGCCACGGCGCGCTTGGTCACCAGGTTGTAGACGTTGTTCGACCAGTTCTGGATGGTCGTGTAGCGGATATGTGCGCCCGGCTTGGCGATCAGCTCGACCACCGCCGAGTGCAGCGAGTCCGACGAGTAGGTCGGCGCCGTACAGCCCTCGATGTAGTGCACCCGCGATCCTTCGTCGGCGATGATCAGCGTCCGCTCGAACTGGCCCATGTTCTCGGCATTGATGCGGAAGTAGGCCTGCAGTGGAATCTCGACGTGCACGCCCTTCGGCACGTAAATGAACGAGCCACCCGACCAGACCGCCGAGTTCAGCGCCGCCAACTTGTTGTCGGCGGCCGGAATAACCGTCGCGAAGTATTCCTTGACCATGTCCGGGTACTCGCGCAGCCCGGAGTCCATGTCCAGGAAGATGACGCCCAGCTTCTCGAGGTCCTCACGGATCGAGTGATACACAACCTCTGACTCGTACTGCGCGGACACACCCGCCAGGAACTTGCGCTCGGCCTCGGGGATGCCCAGTTTGTCGAAGGTGTCTTTGATGTAGCTCGGGACATCGTCCCAGGACTTCTCAGCGCCCTTTTCGCTCGGGCGCACGTAATAGAAGATGTTCTGGAAGTCGATCTCGCTCAGGTCAGCGGCCGGCCACGTGGGCATCGGCTTGCGCATGAAGATGTCGAGCGCGCGCAGTCGGAACTGGAGCATCCACTCCGGTTCTTTCTTGTACGCCGAAATTTGCTCAACGACCTCGCGGTCCAGGCCACGCTTCGATTTGAAGAACGACTGCTCAGGATCGCTGAAGCCGTACTTGTAGTCCTTGGTCAGATCCTGTGGCTTGACGGCCATTAGCGATCACCTTCTTCCTTTTCGAGGATCCCGTGCCGTGCGAGCACCGGGTCATAGCCTTTGCTTTCAAGCTCGTCGACGAGTTCTGGCCCGCCCGACTCGATGATCTGGCCTTTGGCCATGACGTGCACCATGTCGGGTCGAACGTACTGCAGTATGCGTTGGTAATGCGTGATGAGCAGAATACCCATCTCAGCCTGTTGGTTATGGACCATGTTGATGCCGTCGCTCACTGTGCGTACGGCGTCGATATCGAGGCCCGAGTCAGGCTCGTCGAGAATGGCCATGCGCGGCTTGAGCATAGCTAGCTGGAGCATCTCGGCGAGCTTCTTCTCGCCGCCTGAAAAGCCCTCGTTCAGTGGCCGCGTCACGAACGACGTCTCCATTTTGAGGTGCTGCATGCGTTCGGCGAGCTCTTTGCGGAACTGGACCGCGTTGATCGTCTCGTTACCGCGCACGGCTTTGACGGCGGCTCTGAGGAAGTTGCCCGTGCCGACGCCGGGGATCGCAATCGGGTTCTGGAACGCCAGGAACAGGCCGCGCTTGGCGCGCGCATCGGGCGTTGTACCCAGAAGATCTTCGCCGTTGAGTCGGACTTTGCCGTGGGTCACGACGTACTTGGGGTGGCCCATCACAGCGTTGGCCAACGTGCTCTTGCCCGAGCCGTTGCGACCCATCAGCGCGTGGACCTCGCCCGAACAGACGACCAGGTTGACCCCGCGCAGGATCTCACGCCCTTCGACGGAGACGTGCAGGTCTTCGACTTCGAACACTGGCGTCGTCGTGCCAGCGTATGTGCCATTGCTATGCGTCATGCGTGGGCAAACTCACTCTTGATCGTCTCGAGCGGCACGAATTGGGCCGCTGTCATGTGTTGGACCAGCTCGGTCTTGAGCAGATCGTCGAGGGTCGTCGAGTCCAGGACCGAGAGGATGGCCAGCTGGACACGCTCCCAGATGCCGCGCGACAGACACACCGGCTCTCTGGCGCACGAGCCAGGCTGGTAGTCCTCGGCGGTGCACTCTACTGGGGCGACCTCGCCCTCGAGAATGCGATAGACATCGCCGACCGTGATCGCTGCTGGTGTGCGAGCCAGTCGGTAGCCGCCCCGCACGCCCCGCGTTCCTTCCACCAGACCCGCCTTGCGCAGCTCGCCGACGAGCTGTTCCAGATACGCCAGCGGCAAGTTCTCGCTGCGCGCGATCTCAGAAATGGACAGCAAGCGACCATCGGCATACGACCGAGCCAGCTCGGTCATCGCCCGCAAGCCATAGTGCACGCGCGTCGAAACTTTCACCGTCTAGCTTCCTCGCTCACTTGACCACCGCCCAGCCGCGCGCAGCGCGAAGGTACCCTCCAACAAGCCCGGAGGCCGTCCGGCACGGACATGGAGAGGGTGGGGCGGGGGCTGAACTGAGTCACTCGAGTAAATTCCTACTTATTTACTAGGAATTATGCTGTGTTGTAGGCTATGCTGTCAAACACAGACGCCCCATTCCGAAGGACGGCCAGCAAGCATGATCGAGATCACCGACTCCGCCGCAACCAAGATCAAGGACCTCCTGACCGAGCAGGGCAAGACGGACCACGCGCTGCGTATTTTCGTGCGCGGCATGAGCTGCTCGGGCCCGGCCTACGGGATGGCGCTGGACAACGAACCGCGCGATGACGATGCCGTTACCGAGTTCGGCGGGCTGAAGGTGCTGGTCGATCCACTCAGCGCGCAGTACGTCGAAGGCGCCCAGGTCGACTGGGTTGATGGCCTGATGGGGCGCGGCTTCACCGTCGTCAATCCGACCTACCAGGCCGAGGGCGGTGGTGGCGGCTGCGGCAGCGGCGGCTGCTCCTGCGGGCACGGATAGCGCGCGCTCTCCCCTACGGACGATCACTACCGCGTTCTGCAAATCGAGCCGCACGCCGACGCGGAGGCGATTCATGCCGCCTACCGTCGTTTGGCGCGGCTGTATCACCCTGATCTGAACACGGCGCCGAGTGCGGCGCAGCACATGCGCGCGGTCAACGCGGCCTACGCCGTGCTGTCCGACCCTGTGCGGCGCGCGGCGTACGATGCGCGCCGCTACCTGCCCCAGGTGCGCGTAGCCACGGCGCCCGCCCCGACCTATCGCCCGACAACAGTGAGCCGACCGCGCTCGGTGGTCGCTCGGCCGGCAACGAACCTGCAGCGCCGCGTCGACCGCCTGGTGGGCATCGTTGGGGTGCTGCTCTTGTTGGCCATCGGCTTCTACGTGGTCAACGTCATTCCGATGGCCGAGCGCGAGTTTCAGTCGGCCCGCGGCGGCGTCATTCCCCGCCGCCAACCGTCAAGTGGATCGATTGACCATCCCGTCGGAACCGTGCCCGATCGTTTGCGCACCGACGACGGCCTGCGCAGGTTTCCGAATCCGGTCCTGGTCGCACCCGCTGGCCTGGCACCGTTCGGCGATCTACCCGTGATTCGCGTCGATGCCAATGGCCGCGGCCTGGCGCGCTACGCCGTGTATTACGGCGACTGGAGCGTCGGTGGTGCGACCATCACCGGCTTGATCGGCCGTAGCGCCTTCGACAGCGCGCTGCCACCCATCGCGGGCTGCGCCCCCGAAGCACCCTACTGCATCGGCCCAGCCCCAGGCCAAACCGACGGCCCACCCGCCCAGGAGCTCTTCCGTGCGAGCGACCTCGTCGAAGACAACCCCGCATTTGCCACCCACCGGGTGTGTTGCAACGGCGTGTTCTGGAGCCTGAGCTGGTACGAAGAGCGGGCGAACATGAGCTACACGATCGACCTCTCACGCACGCAGGCGGAGTCGTTTGGCAGCACGATCGGGCAAGACAATGCAGCCGCCGCGCACGAGCTCGGCGCACTGGCCAGGCAACTCGTCCGGCTACCCTGAGGCGCCTACACGGCGCGCTAGATGTGGGGCTAAACTGGATAGCGGTGCCCAAGATCGACTGGCGTGACGACGAGGAACTTCCCCGCTGGGAGCGGCTGTACCATCCGCGCCGCCAGCACTTCGCTCGCTTGGCCGCGTCGCCGCGTATGAGCGTCCCGCCCATCCTGAGCCTGTCGCGCGACACGCGTGAGCCTGCGCCGACGCGCCAGCCGCTGCACCTGATCTGGGGCGAGCCTAGTCGATCGGCACCGTCGCCGTAATCCGTGATCGCTGGCCAACCACGCGCGTGGTGTGCCCCTGGCCGGTCAGGTCTTCGGCCAGCGTGACGTGGCCGGCGCCAAAGCGGTGCACTGAGCCATCGCCCAGCCCGATCTCGACTTCGCCTTCCAGCGTGATCACGTACTGGCGTCGGGGTGCGCCGTGCCAGTCGATGAAGTGGCCCGGCTGCTGAACGCGAAAGGCGATGCCCGTCGCCGTCTTCAACTCCGCCAGGTCGGGGCGCTCCTCGAGGGTGATCCATTCAATATGCGTCTGGTTATCGTCGCCCGTGTACAGGCGCGTGATCTGCATGCGCCCCAGCGTACGATGGAGCGCTGATGCCAGGACGGGTGGCCGACAGGCTCGCGATTGTCGTCGGCGGTGGGCAGAGCGCCGGTGAGACGATCGGTAATGGCCGCGCCACGGCGGTATTGCTGGCTCGCGAGGGCGCAACCGTGCTTGTGGTCGACCGCTCGCTGGCCCTGGCCGAAGACACCGTGCAGCAGATCACGTCCGAAGGCGGCGCCGCGAGCGCTTGCGAAGCCGACGCCACCGACGAGTCAGACGTTGCGCGCATGGTCGCGACTGCTCTCGACCGCTATGGCCGCATCGACATTCTGCACAACAACATTGGTGCCTCCATTGCCCTGGGCGATGCGCCCGCCGACACGCTGACCGAAGACGCCTTCGATCGCAGCTTCGCGGTCAATCTGAAGACCGCCTGGCTCACCTCGAAACACGCGCTACCCGCCTTGCGCCAACGGGGCGGGTCGATTGTCAACATTTCGTCGCTCGCGGCCATCGAGGCCTATCCGCTGCTTGGCTACAAGTCGATGAAAGCCGCCGTGATCGCGCTGACCCAGCACCTCGCCGCGGCCAATGCCCGCTATGGCGTCCGTGTGAACGTGATTCTGCCTGGCCTGATGAACACGCCCATGGCTATCGAGAACCGCGTCGCCCAGGGCACGCCACGCGCCGAGGTCATCGCCGCACGCAACAAACGCGTCCCGCTGCGACACACCATGGGCACCGCCTGGGACGTCGCCTACGCCGCCCTCTTTCTCCACTCTGACGAAGCGAAATTCATCTCTGGCGCCAGCCTGGTCGTCGACGGCGCTGCCTCGGCCTCTTTCGGCACCTACGACTGAGTCGGCGGCTGTTAGCTGTTAGCTGTTAGCTGTTAGCCATTAGCCATTAGCCATTAGCCGTCTGCCGTCGGCCGTCGGCGGTCGGCGGTCAGCACCCTCCTTCGTGAAACCACTCCAGTTAGGGAGCACGCCGGCGCGCGGCGCGTGCAGCGACCGCGGCGCAGCCTCGACGGCTGAAACCTCGTAGCTGTTAGCGTCAGGAGCGAACGCGATGATCAAGGTGCTGCGGCCGCTCCGGCATCGCGATTTTGGGCTGCTGTGGGCGGGCATGAGCGTGTCCATCCTGGGCGATGGCTTCTACCAGGTGGCCTTGGCCTGGCAGGTCTATCTGATCTCGGATGCCCCGACGGCGCTGTCGATCGTCGGCGCGGCGGTGACCTTGCCGCATGTGTTGTTTGCGCTGTTCGCGGGCGTCTTGAGCGACCGCTTCGAGCGGCGCAAGGTGCTCATCGTCGCCGACCTGCTCAGAGGCATCGCCGTCGCCGCGATGGGCCTCCTGTCGGCACTCAACCAGATCGAGCTGTGGCACATTGTCGCCCTATCGGTAGTCTTCGGCATCGGCGAGTCGCTGTTCGGGCCAGCGTTCACCGCTCTCGTGCCCGATCTTGTGCCACGCGACGAGCTGGCCGAAGCCAACGCCGTCGATACCCTGGTTCGCCCGCTCGGCTTGAACCTGTTTGGCCCAGCGCTGGGCGGCCTCATCATCGCCGCCGCCGGCCCAGGCCCAGCGCTCCTGCTGGACGCAGCGTCGTTCGCAATGTCTATCGCGGCGCTCTTGCTGATGCGCCCACACCCGTTGGCAGCCGGCAGCAACCGTGGCATTCGGGCCACGCTCCGGGATGTCGCCGAAGGCCTGAACTACGTCAAGGGCCAGACCTGGCTGTGGGGCACCCTGGTCGCCGCACTGTCGAGCCTGCTGTTCTTCATGGGCCCGATGCGTGTGCTCGTGCCCTTCGTGGTCAAGCATCGGCTCGACGGCACTGCGGCCGACCTCGGGCTGGTCTTTGCGGCGGGCGGCGTCGGCTCTGTGCTCGCCTCACTGGCGTTCAGCCAGCGCGGCCTGCCCGCCAGGCCGGTAGTCGTGATGTTCGTGGCCTGGGGCATCGCCATTCTGATGGTCGCCGGTTTCGGGCTGGCCACGGCCCTGTGGCAAGTCGCCGTGGTGTCCTTCGCGACCAATGGGCTGGCCGTGATTGGCCAGCTCATCTGGGCGACGTTGGTCGGTCTGCGCGTGCCGCGCGAGCTGCTCGGCCGCGTGTCCAGCCTGGATTGGATGCTGTCGATCGGCCTGGTGCCAGTGTCTTATGTGGCGACCGGCCCAGTAGCAGAAGCGATAGGCGTATCCCAGACGCTGATCCTGGCGGGAGTTCTGGGCGGTGCGATCTTTCTCGGGTTCCTGCTGCTGCCGGGGATCCGCGACCCTAGCCGCGGCCCACAAACGGCATCTTCGTCGCCATCACGGTCATGAACTGCACGTTGGCCTCGGGCGGCAAGCTGGCCATGTGGACCACCGCGCGGGCGACGATCTCGACGTCCATCAGCGGCTCCGGTCGGACCGAGCCGTCCGCCTGAGGAACGCCATTGGCCATACGATTGGCCAGGTCCGTCGCCGCGTTGCCGATGTCGAGCTGGCAACACGCGATGTCGTACTTGCGCCCGTCCAGGGCGGTTGCCTTGGTTAAGCCAAGGATCGCATGCTTCGTGGAGGTATAGGGCGACGAGTTCGGCCGCGGCACGTGGGCCGAGATCGAACCGTTGTTGATGATGCGCCCGCCCTGCGGGTTCTGGCTCTTCATGATCTTGAACGCCTGCTGCGTGCACAGGAATGAGCCGGTGAGATTCACGTCGACCACCGACTGCCACTGCTCGAAGGTGAGGTCCTCGAGCAGCACGCCCGGTGCGCCGCGGCCGGCATTGTTGAACAGCAGATCGAGTCGGCCGTATGTCTCCAGGGTCTTCGCGAACAGCCGCTCCACGTCGGCCGGCTTGCCCACATCGGCGTTCACCGCGATCATGCGCGAACCTTGCGCCTCAGCATCACGCACGGTCTCGTCGAGCTTGTCCTGGCGTCGTCCGGCGATCACCACGGCGTAGCCATCTCGTCCCAGGGCCAGGGCCGACGCCCGGCCGATTCCGGTACCACCACCGGTTACTACAGCGACTTTGTCAGGCACAGCGCCCGAGTGTAGCGCCGTGTGGCAAACTAGGTTGCTGGCGCCAGCCGGCGCCTATTTCCAGAAGGGCAGGTCCGCGATGCCGGCCGATACGACCCTGACTTGCCGCGATTGCGGCCAGGCCTTCACGTTCACCAGCGGCGAGCAGGAGTTTTACGCCAGCCGCGGCTTCCACGAGCCGAGTCGGTGTCCCGATTGCCGCCAGGCGCGCAAGCAGGAGCGCGGGTCTGGTGCTGGCTATAGCTCGTACGGCTCGAGTGGTGGCTATGGCGGAAACAGCGGTGGCGCACCACGCGAGATGTTTACGGCGACTTGCTCGAACTGCGGCAACGAGGCGCAGGTCCCGTTCCAGCCGAGCCATGACAAGCCCGTGTACTGCTCCGAGTGTTTCCAGCAGCGCGGCGGCCGAGGTGGCGGCCGACCAGTCGGCCGCGGCAGGTACTAGCCTTCGGCTTCGCTTCGACCGCCCGGCGTCGACCGGTCACTACCGGTCCGTACCAGACGATTCCCAACCCGCTCGACGCGCTCATGTTGGCGGCGTGTCTGTGTGGAGATGAACGGTTTCGACGTGCACGCTGCACACCGTGCCGAGTCAGTCATGCGCTGCTGCCGGATTTCTTGTTGCATCGCCGGCTGGACGAAGTCGCCATCATCGCCAGTTGACGGTGCGCGACGCGGCTGGGCAGGTAGTGTACGACTGGACCCGCGAGCACTATCCGAGCCCACCGGGCGGCCCGCTCATGCCTCCGTGCCCCCGAGGAAGCCGTGTCCTGGCACCTGGCGACGCCCTCCAAGGCTGCCTCGAGTTCGTCGTCGTCGGCAGCGGCGGCCTGAGCGTGGGCGCGTCTCGCTTCGGCAACAACACACCGCTGGTCGAAGAGCACATCACAGCGCGCCCCTAGCAACTCCCACGCGTCCGCGTGAGCCCCGTCAACATCTCGCTGCCGCTGCATGCCCACCGATCCTCACCCCAGACGGTCCTTCGCCGTAGGCACCGGCGTTCGCAGGCTCGCCGCTCACCGTCACCAGCTAATTCCGCCAAACGACGGCCACACAATCCTGCCGCGGACAGCCCATCCCATCCAATCCTCCGAAGGAGTTCCTGCTCCCGCGCGGCGCGTGCGATGACGGCGGCGTTCCGCGGAAGGCTCGGCGGTGAGTGCCGGTCTGTACACGGCGCTAAGATAGGCCCACGCCCGCAAGCCTGCCCCGTCAACCTACCCCGCTGATCGGGCGCGCCACTCTCGTCGCCGACGTCCGCGCTCGCCTGCTGGACGCACGTGTCGGTCTGCTCACGTTGACAGGCACCGGCGGCAGTGGCAAAACCCGCCTCGCCGTCGAGGTCGCCAGCGCTGTGCGTGACGCGTACGCCGACGGCGTCTGGTTCGTCGACCTGAGCGGTCTGCGCGAGGCGCGCCTGGTTGCGCAGACGGTCGCCCACACGCTCGAGCTGCCCGATACCGGTGCGGAAGCGAGCCTCGAAGGGGTGCGCGATGCGCTCAAGGACACGCGCTGCCTGCTCGTCCTCGACAACTTCGAACAGGTGCTGCCGGCCGCGACCGATCTCGCCGAGGTGCTCGTGGGGTGTCCCGGCGTGCAGATGCTGGTCACCAGTCGCGTGCCGCTGCACCTGCGCTGGGAATACGAGCTCCCGGTGCCGCCACTGCGCTTGCCCGACCCGACCCGCCCCATCGCGCACGACGAGCTCAGCCGCGTCCCGGCGGTCACGCTGTTCCTCGAGCGCGCTCGCGCGGTCCAGCCCTATTTGCAGCTGAACTCGGAGAACGCCGCCGCGATCGTCACGATTTGCAGGCGCCTCGATGGCTTGCCGCTGGCGATCGAGCTGGCCGCGGCGCACTCGCGCATGCTGCCGCCGCGGGCGCTCCTGGCGCGCCTCGAAGAGGGTCTGAACACCCTCGTCGACACCGCCGGGGATCGCCCGGCCCGCCATCACACGATGGCCGCGGCGATCGCCTGGAGCACCGAGCTGCTCACCGCGCGCGAACGCGCCGCCTTCTACCAACTGGCGATCTTCGTGGGCGGATTCACAACGGATGCCGCCGCGTGGGTACTCGACGGCGCGTCTGAGGTCCTCGAAGCACTCGTCGACAAGAGCTTGCTGCGCACGGAAGAAGATGCTCGAGGCCAGTTGCGCTTCCGCATGCTTGAAACCATTCGCACCTATGGGTTGGAACAGCTCGAGCGGCTCGGCGAGCGTGAAGCTGCGAGTGAGCGACATGCCGCATGGTGTCTCGACCTGCTGCGCTTGGCCGAACCCGAGTTGCGCGGGCGTCAGCAGGTCCTGTGGCTCGCGCAGCTCGACCAGGAGCATGACAACATGCGCGCAGCGCTCGCGTGGACGCTCGACAACGATCGCATCGAGTGGGCGCTGGTCATGGCGGGCGCACTCTGGCGCTACTGGTCGACGCGCGGCTTCTTTCTGGAAGGCCAGAGCTGGCTCGACCGAGCCTTCGAGGCGAGTCGCGATCAATCGATTTCGTCGGCGGCGCATGCCAAGGCACTCACGGCCGCGGGCGAAATGGCCTGGGGCCGAGGTGACTTCGAGCGCGCCACGCGCTGTCACGAGGCGAGCCTCGCCTTGCGGCGTGATCTGGACGATCGCCCTGGGGTTGCCCAGTCACTGCAGTACCTGGCCAACCTGGCCATGGAGCGCGGCGAGCACGCGACTGCCTGGTCGCTGCACGAGGAGGCGCTGGCGCAGCGTCGGCAGCTGGGTGTGCCACGCGATATCGCCGTGTCTCTCCAGAACCTTGGCCGCCTCGCGGCGACGCGTGGCGATGTTGACGCCGCGACGGTGATGCTCGAGGAGGCGCTGGCGCTGAGTCGCAGCGCGGGCGACGAAATCGGCGAGGCCGCGGCACTGCGCGAGCTGGGTGAGGTGGCGCTCCATCGCGGCTCGGTCGACCTCGCTGCCGACTTGCTGGCCGAGAGTCTGCGACTTGCACGCGAGGTCGGTGCGCAGTGGACGATCGCGCGCGGACTCGAGTGCCTGGCGCTGGTCGCCTCGGCGCGGCGACAGCATGCGCTGGCGATTCGCATACTTGGCGCAGCTGATGCCCTGCGTGAGGAGATCCGCTCGCCGCAGTTGCCGACGGAGCGCGCAAGTGTCGAGGGCACGCTGGCGTTGGCCCATGCGCGCCTTGACCCTGGTGCCTTTGACGCCACGTGGGCGCTGGGGCGCTCGACGTCGGTCGATGTTGCCGTTGGCTTGCTTGACGCACCCGAGACACCCGCGCCCACCGCGCACCAGCCCCTGGCGTTGACGCCACGCGAGATCGAAGTCGTTGCCCTGATCGCGCAAGGCCTGACCAATCGCCAGATCGCCGAGCGCCTGGTCGTGTCCGAACGCACCACCCACGCGCACGTGCGCAACATCCTGGACAAGCTCGACCTGGGCTCGCGCACCCAGGTCGCCACCTGGGCCGTGGAGCACGGCGTCCCGCGCCAGCCACGTTAGCCGTCAGCAGTTAGCTGTTAGCTGGTAGCTGGTAGCTGGTAGCTGGTAGCTGGTAGCTGCGACACGGAACCGCCTCGCCCCTCACGGGGAGAGGCCGCGCGGAGCGCGGGTGAGGGGTAGGCGGCACCCGCCGCCGCCAGTCAGTCAGCAGAGATGCCGATTCGCAGCATATATAGGCAGACATGCCGATGCCATGCATGCCGGCCGCGCCCTATTGTTGCCGCGCTTCAGGCGGAAACGACCAATGGTGCTCCTGCTCGACAAGCCGATCCCGCTCGACCTGCCAACGACAGCAGAACCCTCGTCTACGGACACAGACGCCAGCTTCGACTGGCTCGATGCGCTCTATACGGCGCATCATCGGCAGGCAATGGGCCTCGCGGCAGGCATCGTCCAGGACCACGCGGAAGCCGAGGACGTCGTCCATGAGGCCTTTCTGTCGGCGTGGCGCGCGCGCGCCCAGTTCGATCCAAATCGAGGCTCGCTCAGAGCCTGGTTCCTGACTCTGGTCCGCAATCGGGCCATCGACGTCCTGCGCGCCCGCCGCCTGCGCTCGACGGAACCGCTCGATATTCTCAACGCACCAGCCGCGGACGACGATCCGGTGGCCACCGTGCTGGCGCACCTGGACCAGGGCTGGGTAGGCGCCGCGCTGCTCCAGCTACCCGGTGAGCAGCGCATGGTGGTTGAGCTGGCGTACTTCCACGGCCTGACGCACACCGAGATCGCGACACGCCTCGACCTGCCGCTAGGCACGGTCAAGAGCCGTACCCGGCTCGCGTTGGATCGCCTGCGGCTGCTCTTGAAAACGCGCGACTAGCTGTCTTCTTCGACGCGTACGCGCAAGCCGCGCGAGCGGAGCCCGTCGCCAAAGTGCTCCGCCTCTTCGCGCGGCGCCAGCGCAACGACGCTCGCGCCAGTAGTGTGAATTTCGGTCGCGTGCGCGTGCGCCTGCTCCCAGGTCATGTTCGGAATGAACCGGCACAGCGCTTGTTCGACGTCGTCGAAGGAGTGGCACATGCAGTCCAGTACGACCACTTTGTGCGGTCGCAGCTGGCGTAACGAACGCAGCACGTCGAAATCAATATCGACGTCCGGTCTGGTTTCGGGCGGCGCGGTGCCGGGCATCGTTCGTCTCAGTCTCCCACAAAATAGCGCTCGCGCCGTCGCATCGTCTCCCATTCCTGGCGCGCCGCGGCGACCGCGGGCATCTCGCTCACCTCGGCGACCGGCACGTCCCACCAGCTGTCGTAACCAGGGACACCGTGGAGTCGATCGTTGCGCACGTAGATGACGGTCGTGCGCACGTTCGCCCGCGCGCTCGACAGGGCACGCACGACGTCCTCGTAGCCAGCGCACTCGATAACCTCTGCGCCCAGGCTGCGCGCGTTCGCCGCCAGGTCGGCCGGCAGCGGCGTCGGTGGCGGGCCGTCCTCGTCGCCGGGCAACGCTCCGTTGCGCGGAAACACGTAGCGCGTCCCGAAGCCAGCTTGGCCAAGCGATCGACTAAGCGCGCCGATGCTCTTGAAGCCGCCATTGTCCATGAGCACGATCGTCAGCTTGAAGCCTTCCTGGACCGAGGTCACGATCTCCGACGCCATCATCAGGTACGAGCCGTCGCCCACCAGCACGTATACCTCGCGTTCGGGATCGGCCATCTTCACGCCTAGTCCGCCGGCGATCTCGTAGCCCATGGTCGAGTAGCCATATTCGAGGTGGTATTGCTTCGGATGGCGTGCTCGCCACAGTTTGTGCAGGTCACCAGGCAGGCTGCCCGCGGCACATACCACAACCGCCTCAGGGTCGCCCGCCTCGTTGATCGCGCCGATCAGCTCACCCTGGCTGGGCTCTGGTTCCAGCCGTGTGCCGTAGATGCGGTCAACCTCGGCCTCCCACTCTGCATGCAGCCGTTGTGCTCGTGCCCGGTAGGCGTCGTCGACGGCGTAGCGAGCCAACGCCGACGTGAGGTCTTCAATGGTCACCTGCGCATCGCCAACCAGCGGCAGCGCGTGGTGCTTGTACGCATCGAACTCGGCCACGTTGATATTCACGAAGCGAACGTCCGCGTCCTGGAACGCCGTCTTGGACGCCGTCGTGAAGTCGCTGAAGCGAGTTCCGATCCCGATGACCAGGTCGGCCTCGCGGGCGAGTGCGTTGGCCGCGCTGGTGCCGGTCACGCCGACCGCTCCCAGACACAGAGGATGGTCGAAACGCAAGCTGCCTTTGCCGGCCATGGTCTCGCCGACCGGAATGCCGGTCCGCTCCGCGAAGCGGCACAGCGCATCAGTCGCTTCGCTATAGATCACGCCGCCGCCAGCCACGATCAGCGGACGCTGGCTCTGGCGAATCCACTCGACCGCCACGCTGATCAGGCCACTATCGGCACGATTGCGCGCAACACGCCACAGCCGCTCCTCGAAGAATCCTGCTGGGTACGCGAACGCCTCCGTCTGCACGTCCTCCGGCAGCGCGAGCGTGACGGCGCCCGTGTCGGCGGGGCTGGTCAGTACGCGCATCGCCTCGGGCAGTGCGGTGAGCAGCTGCTCGGGCCGGCTGATGCGGTCCCAATAGCGACTCACCGGTTTGAAGCAATCGTTGACCGAGATGTCCTGGCTGTGCTCCGACTCGAGCTGCTGAAGCACCGGCGCGACATTGCGCCGGGCAAAGATGTCGCCAGGCAGGAGCAGCACGGGCAGCCGATTGACCGTCGCGGCCGCGGCGCCGGTGACCATGTTGGTGGCGCCAGGGCCGACCGACGACGTACATGCGAACGTCTGCAGGCGGTTTTTCATCTTGGCGTAGGCCGCCGCGGTGTGGACCTGCGCCTGTTCGTTGCGCGACTGGTAGTAACGGAACGAGGGCATCTGCTGGAGCGCCTGGCCGACGCCGGCCAGATTGCCGTGGCCAAAGATGCCGAAACAACCCGCAAAGAACGGCTGGCGTAATCCATCACGCTCGACGTGCTGCTTCTGTAAGAATGCGATGAGCGCCTGCGCGACCGTCAGCCGCCGGGTGGCCGCGGCGTGGTTCGAAGTCATGCGGCTTCCACGATAGCCCACCGCCATGGCCCACTTCCTGCTTCGGCGGCCGCAGAAATCAACCAAGGAGATCAACACCCATGGCCCAACGACCTGGCGCCACCAGGACGCGGACACCCGTCGGTGCCGCGCATCGTCAGCGCAACGCATCCAGTTCAGTCACTCAGGCACGCGCCGGGACAAAAACCGCGACGCGGTCGAACGGGGCACAGCCGATGCTTGGCCAACGTGGTCCCGAGCTACAAGCGTTCGGCACGATCGCGCCGCTCCCGAACGGGCTCGATGCAACGTCCCTGAAGCGCATCGTCGCCGATCTGAACCAGATTCTGGCCGACACCATGACGCTGCGCGACCTGTACAAGAAGCACCACTGGCAGGTGGCCGGCCCGACCTTCTACCAGCTGCACCTGCTGTTCGATAAGCACTACGACGAACAGGTCGAGCTCGTGGACGACATCGCCGAGCGCATCCAGCTCCTGGGTGGGCTGAGCATCGCGATGGCGCCGGATGTCGCCGAGATGACGCGCATCGAGCGCCCGCCGCGCGGTCGCGAAGAAGTACCCGTCCAGATTTCGCGCTTGCTCGAAGCACACGAGCTGATCCTGAAGCTGGCCCACGAGGCCGCCAAACGCGCGGACCAGGCCGGCGACGACGGCACTAACGACCTGCTCGTCAGCGACGTCATTCGCACCAACGAGCTGCAGGTGTGGTTCCTGTCCGAACACCTGGTCGATACGCCCCTCGTCCGCGCCCAGTAACCGTAACTTGTCATCCTGAGGCGAGGCACGAGCCGAAGCGCCTGTCCTCGAGCGCAGCGAAGGAATCCGCTTGCTGATGCCGTTTGTGCCAGCGGATCCTTCGCTCCGCTCAGGATGACAATTACGCGCTAAAAGCCGTCAGCTAATTTGCTTCGATGGCCCGAAGACGCCTAGCGTGCCGACCACGTTGATCCTCACGGCTTCACCCTCCGCCACTGGCACGGTCTGGTAGTACGTCTGGATCAGCCGTGCGACTCGGGATCGATGCGGACCTCGGCGCGAATGCTCTGGAATGACGATACGGCGTTCAGCGCC
>DASXRR010000446.1:0-10913 GCA_036506475.1 Chloroflexota bacterium | reverse complement strand
GGCCATACACATCATCCTGCCGGCGTTGTTAGTCATACTGTTTATGAACTTCTTCGGCGCCTGGACTGCGGTGTTGTCGGTGGAGGTAGTTGGCACGAATACCGGCCTTGGCGCGATCATCATTACCGGCCGACAGATGATGAATATGAAGCTGATGCTCCTGGGCATGGCGTTGATCGGCCTGGTGGCCTTTCTGATCGACCGGCTGTTTCTGCAAGTGCAATCGCGCATCCTGTGGTGGCGCAGCACGGCCCGCGTGTGATCGACCAGCATACCTTCGACAACGCTGGTTTACGGTGGTAGTACCATCAGGCGGGATTCGCCGGTCGCGTCGGCTGCGGCGAACCCCCGGCGCTGCTGGTCATCGACATGGCCCGAGCGTGGGTCGATCCGACGCACCAGCTTGGCTCGGATTTGTCTGGCGTGCTCAGCTCGATTGTGCGGCTGCTTGGCGTGGCCCGGGCGGCGGAGTTGCCGATCTATTTCACGACCATGGCCTATGGCTCGGCTGCCGAGGTCGGCAGCGTGGTCATGAAGAAGCTCGCGCATCTGGATCAGATGCGGCGCGGCTCCGACCTGGTGGCACTCGCACCCGAGCGCCTCAGCTCACGCTGCCAATCTCTTTGACATCGATGCGCGTTATGCCGATGTCGTGCCGCTCGACGAGACGCTTCAGCACCTCACCAGCTTGGTCAGCCGATCCATCGGTGCGGTCTCGGCGAGGTAGATATCGCCACGCGAATCGATCCAGATGCCGTGCGCGCCAAACAGCACGGGGCGGCAGCGACCAACGAGCGTGCCGTCTTTGGTGAACTTGGACAGACGTGGGATCTGGTCGGTGACATACACGTTGTCGTTCGCGTCGACGAAAAGGTCCATGGGGTGGTAAACGTCCGACCAGACAGCATCGAACGCGCCAGTAGCACTGAAGAGCTGGAGTCGGTTGTTCTCGCGGTCGGCGACAATGACGCGGCCATCGGAGAGCACACGAATGGCGTGTGGCGTGGTGAATGTTGCTGGACCGCCCCAGGTCTGCTGGTGCT
Source organism: Chloroflexota bacterium (assembly GCA_036506475.1). Lineage (GTDB taxonomy): Bacteria > Chloroflexota > UBA6077 > UBA6077 > CF-72 > CF-72. The sequence continues at coordinate 9,870 of DASXRR010000446.1, read as the reverse complement.
GACCATCGGCCGAGAAGCGATGGATGACGGAGTTGGCGTAACCGTCAGCAACATAAATGTCGCCATTCGGCGCGACGGCAACGTCGGCTGGATGGTTGAACGGCGTCTGAAAGTGCGGGTGATGCCGTTCGCCAAGCGTAAGCAGAAGGTTGCCGTGAGCGTCGAAGGCGAGGATCTGGTGGGCATCACGATCGGCGAGCCAGACCCGATCCTCGTGGTCGATGAAGATGCCGTGTGCGTCGGCGAGCACGCCACTGCCCCACGAGCGCAGAAACGTACCATCAGGCGCGAATACGACGACGGGCGGGTCGGTGCGCTGGAAGACGTACACACTGTCCTGGGAATCGACGGCGACGTCCGACACATCGCGTAGGTGGCGGTCACCCCATGGCCGGTGAACGGCATACAGCTGCTCGCCCAGACCAACGACCAGGTCAGTGCCCATTGCACACGACTTGCTTGCCGCCGATATACACTGCCGCGACGTTGGCCACGGCCTCGATGTCTTGCAATGCATCGCCGTCCACCACCAGGAGGTCGGCCTCTTTGCCTGGCTCGAGCGTGCCCACGAGTGGTGCAACACCGCACGCTTGCGCGGCAATCCGTGTCGCTGCTTCGAGAGCGTGCGCGGTTGACATCCCGGCAGAAACAGCGAGTCGCAGGCCATAGTGCATGCGCCCGAACTCGCAGTCGAACGGCCCGGCGTCGGTGCTTATGACCAGTCGCGGCAGCATACCGTCGGCCAGCATGCGGCGGAAGATCTCCAGCTTCATGTCGAAGTACGCCTCGAGACTGTCTTTGCGTCCCCGGTCCTCCGCTGACAACGGCCCCTGGTGAGCGCGTAACTCGACCAATGAGTCGTAGCCGCCGGCCTGCATGGTGAAGCTGACAAACGTGCCAGTCTCCAGCAGGCGCTCGGTCACCGCCAGGTCGTAGGCCATCACGCCGCTCGAGGGGAGACCGGCGCCGTACTCGACAATCTCTCCCGGAACCAGGAATTCGGCATGTTCGATGCAGTCCAGGCCAGCATCGAGCGCGTTGATCATGGACTGTTTCGCGCGACAGTGGGCCGTCGTCAGTCGGCCCAGTCCATGGGCGGTGTCGACGGCGACGCGGAGCTCGTCGGACGTATACGACGCGTAGTAGGGAATGTTGCCGGCGGTCGCCCCGCCGGACGCCATGATCTTGATGTGGTCCGCGCCCTCGGCGACGAGCTGGCGGACTACAGCTCGAATGGCGTCGGCACCATCGGCAACGCCGTTACACCAGTAGAAGTGGCCATAACTATGGGTTACCGGGCGCCCGCTCAACAACAGCCGAGGTCCAACGAAGTAGCCGCGCTTGATCGCTTCGCGAACGATGAATGTGACGCGGTTGCGGCCACCGTTGTCGCGGAGCGTGGTCACACCAGCAGCGAGGTGACGCTGCAGGTTGGCGACGGAGACGAGCGCCATCATCTCGTCGGGGTCGAGGATCATCTGCTCATAGGTCCGACGATCGCCAGCCAGGGTCAAATGTGCATGCGCATCGACAAAACCTGGCAATAGCGTGCCATTGGGGAAATGCTCGTAGTCTGTTTCGCCTCCAAATGGCGCAACGCGCAGGATCTTGGAACCGTTGAGCTCCACCACACCATCGGTAATGATTGGTTGGCCTGTGGCGGGAAAGACGCGCGCTGCTCGGATGAACCGGGCGGTCACACGAGCGCGGGCTCGAGGATGCCAGCCGGTGCTGTTCGGACGGGCATCACGAATTCACCATAGCCGGGTGCGACTTTGATCTCGCCACGGTCGAACACGACGCGACCGCGCACCACCGTGTGCTCGATCCGGCCCTGGAGGGTCTCACCTTCCAGCGCTGACCACTGCTGTTTATAGAACAGGTCCTCGGAGCGAACCGTCCACGACGCTTTCGGATCGAAGACCGTCAGGTCGCCGTCGGCGCCGACACGGATCGTGCCTTTGCGACCGGCCAATCCGAATACCTCGGCGCAGCGCGTACTGGTGAACCGTACGAATGCGCTGAGGTCCCAGTTACGCTCGAGCACGCCGTCGCTGATCAGAATCGGGATCATCGTCTGTATACCGGGCATGCCCCATGGCGCATCCCACATCGTGCCCTGCTCTTTTTCGGCCCGAGTGTACGGTGCGTGGTCGGCGGCGATGAAGTCGAATCGACCAGCAAGTACTGCGTGCCACAGTCGCTCCGTGCTGTCAGCCGAACGGAGCGGCGGCTTGCACTTGGCGTACGGGCCGAGTCGATCGAGCGTTTCCCAGTCGAAGTGCAGGTAGTGTGGGCACGTCTCGGCAGTGACCTGCCCGCCCTCCCGCCGGGCGGCCTCGACCAGGTCCGCGCCTTCGGGGATGCTCATGTGCACGATGTGCAGTCGCGCGTTGGCGAAGCGGGCGAGGACGATCGCTCGCTGGATCGCCTCGAATTCGGCGATCGGTGGGCGGCCTTCGGCGATCGCGCGCGGATCGCGCCGCCCCGCTTTCTCGAGCGACTCCGTGAAGTAGGTCGTCAGCGACTCGCCTTCGGCGTGCACACCGATGATCGCGCCAATCCGCCCGGCGATCTGCAACCCGGCGAGCAGCTCGCCGTCGTCGACCATCGGATAGTCCGCGCCAGCCGCCGACATGAAGCCCTTGAATGCCACCGCGCCGAGGGCGTGCATCTCCGGCAGGTGCTCGATCGACTCCGGGATCAGCGCGCCCCACAGACCGAAGTCGACCACACTGCGTGCCTTTGCCAGGTCTTTCTTGGCCAGGAACGTCGCCGCGTCTTTCGGCGGCGGAATACTGAGCGGGTGCTCGAGCACCGTGGTTACTCCGCCCGCCGCCGCGCTCAGCGTGCCATTCACGAACCCTTCGCGCGTTTCGACGGGCATGGGCTCATCGAAATGGCAGTGGGCGTCGACGCCGCCCGGCATCACGATTTTGCCGCGCGCGTCGATCTTCTCTTCCGCATCCGGACCGACCGAATCGGCGTCTTCGAGCGCGGCGATCCTCCCCTCACGGATGACGACTGTGCCGGGGAAGACACCGTAGTCAGTCGCGATGGTGCCGCCATAGACCACCAGGTCTGCTTTGCGCATCAGGCGCCCTCCTTCGCAAGATCGTGGGCCACGCGCGACGGCGCCGCGACTGGCTCGGCGGCACCCTGCTCCGCGGGCTGCTTGCCGCGCTCGGCGTCGTCGCGCGGCAGCCAATCGGTCAGCGGCCGCGAGGCGCGCTCGAAGACCACGTACGTCAGCGCGGCGTATGCCAGCAGAATGAGCCCGACCAGGAACATCCGATCGACGTAGCCGAAAATCTTCGAGAACGCGATCATCTGGCCCAGGCCCGTCTGCGCGCCGAGGAATTCGGCGCCGACCACCGCGGTCCACGCGCTGCCGAGCGCGAGCAGAATGGTTGACCGCAGCTCTGGGAAGATCGCCGGCAGGATGATCGTGCGATACACACGCAATCGGCCCGCGCCGAGCGAACGGGCGTTTTCGATGTAGATGGTCGGCACGTTGCCGACAGCGTTGACGGTGCCGGTGAAGAAGATCGCCGCAACCAGGTAGGCGACAAAGAGCATCATGCCGTGGAACGTCAGGCCGAACCACAGCTGAAACAGCGGCAATAACGCAAGCAATGGAAACGTGCGCAGGATCTGGCCCGGCAGCGACACAAAGCGGCGAGTCCAGCGCGACCAGGACACCGCCAGGCCAGCCAGGAAGCCGACGCAGGTCCCCAGAACGAGGCCGCTCAGCAGTCGGAGTGTGGTATCCCACGAGTTCGAGATGATCGCCAGGACAGCACCGAGGTAGGTCCGAGTGCCGCCCTGGGCGATTGCAGTGACGCCGAGGCCGCCGCGCCAGTAATCCGACAGGCTGAGCAGTGTCTGTGTCGCGAGCACGTGCCAGCCAGGCACCATCGGCTGCCCGGGCACGGACTCGGCAGTGATGACCAACGACACGACCTGCCACATCACCGCGAGCCCAAACAGGACAGCCACGCTGGTCAGCCGCATCTGGCGCGAGGTCATGCCGCCACCCGCTCGCGCACCAGCTCGTCGAGCCCGAGATGTCTGAGCAGGACCTCTTTGTGCGTGACTGCTTCTGGCAGCGCCAGGCTCTCGACTGTGCGCGGTCGCTCCAGCGTGACGCGCCGGTCGTCGATCAATTGGCCGACCTTCATCACCAGGATGCGATCGGCCAGCAACAGCGCCTCGTCGACGTCGTGCGTGACGAAGAACACTGTCGGGCGGTTCTCGCCCCACAGATCGAGCAGCACCTGGTGCAGCTGCAGCTTGGTCACGTAGTCGAGCGAGCCAAACGGCTCGTCAAGCAACAGGACTCTGGGCGAGTTCGCGAACACCGTTGCGACCGCGACGCGCTTGAGCATGCCGCCAGACAGCTCGCGCGGCCACGAATGCTCGACATGGCCGAGGCCAACGTGGCGCAGAAAGCGTCTGGCAGTCTCGAGCCGCTCTGTCTTCGGAACGCCGCGACAGGTCAGTCCATAGGCGGCGTTGTCGATCACCCGCATCCACGGGAAGACGCTGTCCTTCTGGAAGACCAGGCCGCGTTCTGGCGACGGGCCAGCTACGGCAGCATCGTCGACCAGGATTGCTCCGCCGCTGGCTGGCGTCAGCCCGGCGATCAGCTGCAAGAGCGTCGTCTTGCCGCAGCCGGAGGGGCCGATGACACACACGAACTCGTGTGGCGGAATGACGACGCTGACGTCGTTGACGGCATACACAACTTCGCCTCCGGAGCGGCGGAAGGTGCGCGAGACGTGGTCGAGCTTGAGCTCGGCGGTGCTGGTTACAGTTGGTGTGGTCATGGGCGGACTGCCCTCGCTCGCCAACGGGTAATGAAGCCGAAGAAAGCCGCGAATGCCGCGTCGAACACGACCGCGACCAGGGCCAGCGCGAGAATCGTGGCGACGATGGTCGGAACGTCGGTCGCCGAGGCAACGGCCTGAATGACGCGGCCGATGCCGGCGGGTGCGCCGAGCAGCTCGGCGACAGCTTCCAGACCCCATGCCCCGGCCATGGCGATGCGGATTCCACCGAAGACCTCGGGCAGCGTGCCAGCCAGGTACACCTGCGCGATGACTCGAACTGGACTGGCGCCGAGCGTTCGCGCTGCCGCGCGATAGATCGGATCGAGGTTGGCGACCGCCCGCTGGGCGAACATGTAGATGATCGTGGTGTCGTACAGCGTGAGCAGCGCGACTTGCGGCGCGCGCTCCGTGCCGAACCAGATCAAGAAGAATGGCGCGGTGACCAACACCGGGATCGTGCCCACGGTGAGCACGATCGGATCGAAGACGGCGCGCACGCCGTCTACGCGGGCGCTGGTCAGGCCAAGGCTGATGCCGAGCACGCATGAGATGGCCAGCGCCAGGAGGACGTTGCCAATCGTGTACAGCAGGCTGCCGCTCAGCCCGAGACTACCGAGGTGGTAGTTCTCGAGGTAGTCGCTGCTCACAAAGTTGTTGACCAGGAAGTCGAACACCTCCGCCGGCGGCGGCAGGAACAACCTCGGGACCAGCTCGAAAGTAGTCAGCAGCCACCACAGGACGGCCAGGCCAACGACGCCGAGGATACCCAGCGGGTCGATCGGTAGCGTGGCTCGCCGCTGCATCAGCTCAACGCGGCCGTGGCCAGGCGGAAGCTGTCGAGATAGTCGTACCAGTTGTAAAACTGCTTCGCTTTGTCCAGAAGCGCCTTCTTGTCTCCGCTGACCTGCTTTGATTCGGCAGTTTTGAATAGCCCATCGGTCTTGTTCTTGTAATCGACCATTTCGTAGTACATCGGCGCGGCCCAGATCAATTCTTCGGGTGTAATACCTGTCCGAATAGTGTTCGATTTTTCGAGCGATTTGATCAGCGCGCCCATCGAGTTCGCGTAGTACTCGGGGTGTTTCTTGTCGTCGAAGTACTTGGTCTGCGCCTCGAACGTCACGAACGGATCGAGGTTTTCCACGGTGCGCCGCACGCCGTCCGCGTCCAAAGACGTGCCAGCGACGCTGTTCAGGTATGGCGCAAAGACGCCATACAGCGAGGGATCATTTTCCAGCTCATGGAAGACTCGCCAGACGACCGATGAGAAGCGCATCACGGTTGTCTGATGCGAGTTGATGTAGTCGGCGGTTGCCGCCCAGCCGTTGTTGGAAACCAGCGGCTCGAGCGGGGAATCCAGCCCACCTGGGCCGTACTTGAGCAGCTGACCCGTGTCGAAGACTGGCGTCCACCCCGCGTCGAGCATGGTTTGCGCGATCGGCGCGCCAGCCGGATGCATGAAGTCGAGCCGCTCGCTCTTGCCCAGCAGCAGCATCTGCGGGTCATCCTGGGTGACGAAGTTCGGCAAAGGCAGGCCGGCTAGTTGGAACGGAACTTCGTTGAACGCCTTGTCGGCGATGTCGGGTGGGATGTAGACCGTCTTGCCCGAGAGCGGCGTGAGCGCTTGTTTCAGCGCGTCGTTGAAGGTCGAGCCACTCTTCACGTAATCCTCGACGGTCTTCAGGCCGAGCTTCGGATTGGCCAGCATGACCTGGCCATAAAAGGTGACCGCGAGGCCGACGCACTTGAGCTGGTCAGTGGTCTTGTAGCTGGGCAGCAGAATCGAGCAGGTGGCGCTGTTGATGTCGACTTGCCGATTGAGCAGCAGGGACACCCACTGGTCTTCGGTCGTCTTGAGCCCGGTCGGCTGCGGATCGATGGCGATGCCGACGTCCTTGAACCAACCCTTCTCCATACCGATGACGAAGTAGGTGTTGTCGGCGTATGGCCGCATGCCGAACTTGACCGTTGCCTGGGGGATGTCGGCGCCAGCTTCGGGTGTGGCCGGCGTATACAGCTTGCTCGTCTTGGCAGCCGTCGGCGTGGCGGCCGCGGCCGCCGGTTTCTGCGTTGCGCCAGGCGCGGCCGGCGGCGCACTACACGCGGTTAACAGGAGTGCCGCCGCAAGGCCCGCGACAGCACGAGGGCGCACAATCATCATGGCGCAAGGCTAGGTTTCGCCCCCTGCGAACGCCTACCGGCGCACGCGCCAGAAAACGAACCGCCCTGTTTGGGCTCTCCGCCCTACGGCTCGACCCGCTCATGGTGAGCTTGTCGAACCATGCGCGGGTAGGCCCTTCGGCAGGCTCAGGACCAGGCGAAGCCGGGGCGAGCGTCCTACGTCGTGGCGCGACCGCGGCGTAGTGCACGGCCGGCGAGCACGCCGGTGTGCTCGCCATTGTCGACGACGACCTTGCCGTTGTTGATCACGTAGTCGATACCAATCGGGAACTGCTTGGGCTTAGTCCGCGTTGCTGGTGCGCGAACGTGCTGGGCATCGAAGACCACGATGTCGGCTTTGAAGCCATCGCGCAGTAACCCGCGGTCAGGCAGGCCGAGTCGTTGCGCGGGAAACGACGTCATCTTGCGGATCGCAAACGGCAGCGACATCGACTGCTCTTCACGCACGTACTCCGACAAGATGATCGGAAAACAGCCATACGTACGTGGGCTGGGAAAATCGCCGATCAGTAGCGCATCGCTGCCGACCATCGACATCGGGTGCGACACGAACTTGCTCAAGGTAAGGCCATTGACACCCGCCCCGACGAACGACACCTGCAAGTCCTCCTCGAGCAGCAGGTCACAAATGGCATCGACCTCGTGTTTGCCCATCATCTCCGCGACCGCCGCAACCGTATGGCCTTCAAAACGGTGGTTGTGTGGCGTCTTGAAGTAGGTCAGCCACATGTCGTGCCACGACAGGCCACGCGGGACGACTTCATTGCGCATGCGCTCGCGCGCCTCGGGCGAGGCGATGGCCTTGCGCAGCGTGTCAGGTCCACCGTCCTGTGCCCAGTGTGGTAGGACAATCGCCAGCCGCGTGCTGCCGTAGACATACGGGTAGCTGTCGAAGGTGACGTCGAGTCCTTCCGTGTCGCGGGCATCCTCAACCAGGTGCAGCAGGCGGTCGGCGCCGCCGCGGCTGGTGATCGACGACTGGTAGAAGTGCGTGATGTGCGTGGCGATGCCGCTGCCGCGCCCGATGTCCAGCGCTTCGCGAAACGGGTCGAGGAACTTGTCGCCGAGGTTGTAGCGCACGTGGGTGTGGTAGATCCCGCCCAGGCGCGCGGCTTGCTTCGACAGCGCCGTCAGCTCGCGCGTGTCGGCATAACTCCCGGGTGGGTAGTCGAGCCCCGTCGACATGCCCCACGCCCCCTCCTCCATGGCTTCACGCAAGATCGCCTGCATATTGGCGATGTCCTGATCGGCGGCGGGCTTGTCGTGCCAACCAATCGCGGCCACGCGCAGAGGTGAATTGCCCAGGATGTAGCAGACGTTGACGGCGACCTTGTGATCGAACATCGCCAGGTACTCAGCCACCGTGTTCCAGCGTCCGGGCAGGTCGGGTCGACCATCGAGGCCGGAGTTCAGATCAATGAAGCGTTGAAGATCGTCGTCGTGCTCGAACGGGGCATACGAGCAGCCATCGATGCCAATGACCTCGGTGGTTACGCCCTGGCGGACCTTCGGTTCGTGGCGCGGCTCGGCCAGCACCATCAAGCCAGAGTGCGCGTGGAAGTCGATAAAGCCCGGGCAGACCACGCGACCGGAGGCGTCGATGACTCGCGCGGCCTCGACGTCGCTGACGTCGCCGCGCAAGATGCGCACGGTCTCGCCATCCACGGCGACCGCGCCGTAGAAGCCGACGTTGCCCGTACCGTCGATGATCTGCCCACCGCTGATCAAGAGATCAAACATGCGCACCCCACCTCTTGCGCTCGATGAACTGGCCGGTGCCTGGCGTACCAACGTATTCGCGGTTCTCGACGATCACCTGGCCGCGGAGCGCGACGGTCTCGGGCAGTCCTCGCGCGATCTTCCCCTCGTACAGCGTGTAGTCCACGTTCTGATGCAGCTTCGACTGGCTGACAGTCAACTCGGCGTTGGGATCCCAGATCGCCAGATCCGCATCGGTGCCGACCGCGATGGTGCCCTTCTTCGGGTACAGCCCGAACGTTTTCGCCGGCGTGGTCGAGACCAGGTCGACGAACCTGTTGGGCGTCAGCTTGCCATCGTGCACTCCCTGATAGGTGAAGATGAGCCGCTCTTCGATGCCGGGCGCGCCGTTCGGAATGCGCGTGAAGTCATCTTTGCCGAGCGTTTTCTGCCCATCGAAGTTGAACGGGCAGTGGTCCGAGGCAACCACGCTGAGCCTGCCGTCGGCGATCGCACGCCACATCTGTGCTGGCTGCGTCTTTCCCCGCGCGGGCGGGGTATACACCCACTTGGCGCCCTCGAACCCCGGACGATCGAGGTCCTCCTCGGTGAAGTAGAGGTAGTGGGTGCACGTCTCGCCGGTGATCGCGACGCCGCGGGCGCGAGCACGCTGGATCTCCTCGACAGCTTCGATACAGCTGACGTGGACGACGTAAATTGGTGCGCCGACCACCTCGGCCAGCGCACCCGCGCGGGCGGTCGCCTCGGCTTCGACGCGTGGTGGTCGACTGGTGGCATGGTACTTCGGTGCCAGCTTGCCTTCAGCGACGAGCTGCTGTTGCAGCAGATCGGCGGCGTCGCCGTTTTCGGCGTGGACCATGACCAGGATGCCGTTGCGCTTCGCGGCCGCAAGCGTGCGCACGATCGTGCGATCGTCGACCATGACCGAGCCGCGGTAGGCCATGAACAGCTTGATGCTGGTCACGCCTTTGCCTGGCAGCGCGTCGATCTCGGCCAGCGCCGATTCCGACAGGTCGCTGATCATGGCGTGGAAGCCGTAGTCGATCGCCGCTTTGTCGGCGGCCCGCGCTTGATAGTGGTCAATGAGGCTCAGCAGGCCCACGCCTTTTTCCTGCATGCAGAAGTTGACGATGCTGGT
>DASXRR010000445.1:0-20444 GCA_036506475.1 Chloroflexota bacterium | reverse complement strand
ATGGTCTACCTGGCGGGCATGCAGGGCATCCCTGCCGAGGTATACGAAGCCGGCAAAATCGACGGCACATCACCCTGGAGTGCGTTCCGCCACCTGACCATCCCGTTGCTCGCGCCAAGCATCACCATCAACGTCCTGCTGGCGATCATCGGGACGATAACGGGCTTCGAGCTCATTTTCGTCTTGACGGACGGCGGCCCCGCGTTCACCTCGCAGACCCTGGGCATGTGGGTTTTCAACCAGGCGTTCTTCAGCAACAACAGGTTGCCTGGCTACGCCGCGTCCATCGCGATGGTGCAGTTTGTCCTCGTGTTCGCGATCGCGCTGGTGGCGCAGTACTACTTGCGGCGACGCGAGGCCGTACTGTGATTCGCGAAGACGAGTTCAATCAAGGCCGCGCCGTCGCCGAGCGGCCGGCCACGGGCATTGAGATCGGAATCCGACCGGGCACAATCGGCGGCTACGTGATTCTCGGGCTGCTCTCGCTGATCTACTTGATCCCGCTCTTGTTCGTGCTTTTCGTGTCCCTGATGTCGAGCCGCCAATTCGCCTTGAACGCGGCCTCGTTCCCGGACCCGATCATGTGGTCAAACTATCCGGAGGCCTGGGTCAAGGGTTCATTCAGTACGTACTTCGTCAACACCCTGGTGTACACGTTCGTCATCGTGTTCGGGACGTTGGTCATTGCCACACTGGCGGCCTTCCCAATCGCGCGCGGCCACGTGCGCGGAAGCAACGTCTTTTACGTACTCTTCCTGTCCGGCATCTTGCTGCCGGCCGGCATCATCCCGCAATTCTTCGTCATGCAACAGTTGGGCATCTACGACACGCGGTTCGGCTACATCCTGCTCTGGCTCAGCAGGGTGGCCCTGCCGATCTTCATCATCACCGGCTTCATCAAGAGCATCCCCTCGGAGCTCGACGACGCGGCGGCGATCGACGGATGCTCGTACATCCGCTACATCCTCCAGGTCGTGGTACCGCTGATACAGCCGGCACTGAGCGTGGTCGGGCTGATCATTGCGATCCGTGTGTGGAACGACATCATCGGTCCAGTGATCTTCTTGCCATCCAACTCGATCAAGCCGATCTCCGCCGGTCTGCTCCAATTCTTCGCCGAGTTCGCCGCACAATGGACGCTCATCGCCGCGGCGATCGTCATCACCGCCACGCCACTCGTGCTGCTCTACCTCTTTACCCAGCGCTACATCATCGCGGGCATGACCAGCGGCGCACTCAAAGGCTAGCTCTCGTGTTCGTTAGCGTTCTCCGGGTCGGGGGAGCCCGCGCTCCGCTTCGCTCCGCGGGGTGCACCCACGCTCCGCTTCGCTCCGCGGGGTGCACTTGCAGCCCCCCGCCGCCAGTCGCTGCTCCGCTCGTTCCTCGCTCTGCGCTCCTTCCCGCGGCGACCCCCCGCAACAGAGGCTATTCGCCAATGGGATACATCCGCGCGGCACGCAACGTATCGGTATACAGCGCCAGCCTGCGGCCACGCAACCCGAGACCGATCAACGCCAACGCCCCCGCGCGTGCTGAGCCGGCAGGCCCGACCACGCCAATGCCCCCACGCGTGCTGAGCCTGAAGGCCGACCCACGCCAGCGCCCCGCGCGCGCTGAGCTGATGGCCGAGCCACGCCAACGCCCCGCGCGTGCTGAGCCTGAAGGGCGACCCACGCCAGCGCCCCGCGCGTGCTGAGCCTGAAGGCCGACCCACGCCAGCGCCCCGCGCGTGCTGAGCCTGAAGGCCGACCCACGCCAGCGCCCGCGCGTGCTGAGCTGATGGCCGAGCCAGGCCGACGCCCCGCGCCTGGTTAGCCTGAGGGCGAGCGACGCTGGCCCCGCGCGTGTTGGGCTTGCCGCGGGCCGCCCATTGGCGAATAGCCCCTGCCGCGGGGGCTGCAAGTGCACCCCGCGGAGCGAAGCGGAGCGTGGGCTCCCCCGACCCGGAGAACGCTAACGAACACGAGTGCTCCCCCGACCCAAAGGCGCGATCGGCTGCGAACGTTACTAAGTGCGGGCGCGAGTGCGGCGGGGATCGAGCGCGTCTTGCAGTCCGTCGGCGAGGAAATTCATCCCGATCACCACGCTGGTAATCGCCAGGCCCGGGAAGAGCGCGTACCACGCCGAGCGATACAGATACGCCTGCGCGGCGCTGAGCATGTTGCCCCACGACGCTTCGGGCGGCTGCGAACCCAGCCCCAGGAACGACAGTGACGCTTCGATCAGGATCGCTTCGGGCGCGGCGATCGCCATCTGCACTACAAGTGGCGCAACGCAGTTGGGAAAGACGTGCTCGAACATGATCCGTCGGTCCGAGCAGCCGATGGCGTGCGCCGCGAGCACGAACTCTCGATTCTTGACGGCGAGTGTGCTGGCACGCACCAGCCGCGAGAACACCGGCATGTTCAGAATGGCGATAGCCAGGATGGCGTTGATCCACCCAGGCCCGAGCACGCTGACGATGCCAATGGCCAGGAAAATCGCCGGGAAGGCGAGCAACGTGTCCCAGATGCGCATGACGATGTTGTCGAACGCTCCGCTCCGGTACCCAGCGAGCAGTCCCGTCAGCGCGCCGACCACGGCCGCCAGGGCGACGGTGACCAGGCCGGCGCTGATCGCCGGGCGCGCGCTGTACATGACGCGGCTGAGGACGTCGCGGCCGACCTCGTCTGTGCCGAACCAGAACTTCTGCGACGGTGCCGCGAGCTGATCCGTGAGATGGATCTCGTTCGGGTCGTACGGCGCCAGCCGCGGCGCGAAGAGCGCGACGACGACCAGCACCAGCAGCACGCACAGGCCGAGGGCTCCCTTGCGGCCGCGGAGTAGACGGCGGACGACGTTCAAGCCGCGTCCCGACGCAGGGTGATGCGCGGATCGAGGTAGGCATATGAGAGGTCGACGACGATGCTGGTCAACAAGAAGATGAGCACGACCAGCATCAGCGCGCCCTGGACGACCGGGTAGTCTCGATTCTGGATCGAGGTCACGACCAGGCGGCCCAGGCCTGGGTAGGCGAAGACGGCTTCGGTGATGACGGCGCCGCCCAGCAGTCGCCCGAACTGGATGCCGAGGACGGTCACCACGGGCAGCAGGGCGTTTCTCAGTGCGTGGCGGCTCAGGACAGTTGGTTCTGTGAGGCCCTTCGCACGGGCGGTGCGGACGAAGTCGGCGCTGAGGACGTCGAGCATGGCGGAGCGCACGAAGCGAGCGAAGACCGACAGGTTCGACAGCGCGATGGTGATCGTGGGCAGGATGAGGAACTGCAGGCTCAAGTACCACGGCGTGCCCGGGTTGCCAACGCCGGACGGTGGCAGCCATTGCAGCGTCACCGCGAAGAGCAGGATGAGCATCAAGCCGAGCCAGAACGCCGGGATCGCTAGACCGAGTGAGTTGAAGGTGGTGATGATGGCGTCGACGCGGGTGTTGGCGCGGACCGCCGCGATGGCGCCGAGCGGCAGGCCCAGCATGAGCGCGATGGCAAAGGCGGTCAGCGCCAGGCGCAAGGTATTGGGGAACGCGTCGGTGATCAGCGTGGTGACGGGTCGACTATTGACCAGCGAGCGCCCCAGGTTCAGGGTGGCGACGTCGGACAGCCAGACGAGGTAGCGGACGGGCAGCGGTTTGTCCAGACCGAGCCGCTCGCGTTCGGCGGTGACCTCCTGGGGCGTGGCCTCGAAGCCGATCTTCATGCGCACGGGATCGCCCGGAGCGAGGGTGATGATGCCGAAGATCAGAACCGAGGCCAGCGCCAGCGTCGGCACGAGCAGCAGCCAGCGGCGAACCAGGTAGGCGAGCATGTGTGCCGCGCTAAGCGGCCCGCGCGGCTATTTGTTGTTCGATGCGGCGTCCAGGAAGATATTCCCGTTCAGGTCGATCTTCACCCCCTGAATGTTGTTGCGGTAGGCGAATATGCGCGGGTTGGTCGCAACGGGAATGATGTGCGACAGGTCGATCGCGAGCTCATTCAGCTTCTGGTACGTGGTCTTGCGTTTCTCCGCATCCGTCTCGACGGCGCCCGCCGCCACAAGCTTTTCGAGCTCTTCGGAGACCAGGCCGCGTGGATTCTGCTGGTTCGCTCGGTAGTTGCCCTGGGTGCTCCAGAAGATCGCCGGATCACGCGTGGTGCGTCCATTGAGCCAGCCCATCAGGTCGTTGCCCTGCAGGTCCTTGGCGGCGCCGATCTCGTTGAACTTGGCGTTTTCGACCTCATTGAGCTTCAAGCTCACGCCGATCTTGGCCAGGTCCTGCTGCCAGATCAGACCCCACAGCTTCATCTGCGGCCAGGCCGGCGTGACGACGAGCGTGATGTCCATCGTCTGCACGCCCGCCTCATCCAGGAGCTTGCGCGCTTTCGCCAGGTCGAACGGATGCGCCATCACCAGGTCTTCGCGGTAGCCCAGTGATGCCGGACTGTAGAACGTGGTCGTGATCGGCTTCGACACGCCGAAGAACGCGGTCTTGACCAGCTCCACGCGATTCAACGAGTAGGAGAGGGCCTGGCGGACCTCCTTCTTGTCGAGCGGCGGCTTGTTGATATTGACCTGCATGTTGAAGATCGAGCCGGCGTTGTCGTTCACGTCGACCGCGTAGGCCTTGTCGGCCTGCAGCGGCGCGACATCGGAGAAACTGGTGAGCAACACGCCGTCGAGCGTGCCGGACTTCAGGTTGGGCAGCAGCGTCTCGGCCTGGGTGAGCCGTTTGAACAGGAACTCGTCGAGACCAGGCAGGTCCTTGTTCCAGTAGTCGCCGAATCGGGTAAAACGCGCGAACTGCTGCGGCACCCACTCGGCCATCTTGAACGGGCCGGTGCCAACCGGCGCCTGCTTCACGAACTGCGGATCGCTCTTGTCGCTGATGCGGATCAGGAACCAGTAGTCCAGGATGTCGGTGATGTACGGAACTGGCGCCGAGAAGCTCAGCTGGACGGTCGAAGCATCCGGCGCAGTCACTTCCTTGACCGGCCCCATGATGCCCTTGATCTTCATGACCGACAGGTCGGTGGCCAGGGCGTCGTCTTTAACGTAGCCGAACATGTCGACGAAGTCCTGCGCCGCCACAGCCTTGCCATCGTGCCACTTGAGTCCGCTGCGCAGCTTGAGCCTGATCGAGAGGTTGTCGGATGCCAGCTGCCACGACTCCGCCAGGTCCGGATTGGCCTTGCCGGCACCGTCCTTCCAGAGCAGCCGCGAGAAGACCTGGTCGTACATGCCGAAGTTGACGGCACTGAAGTTCCACGGATTGAAGTTGGTGAAATCGCCCGCCTCGGCGTAGGTGAACGTGCCACCCGAACGCGCGGCGGCCGGCTTGGTCGCGTCGGTCGGTGCAGCCGCGGCGGCGGGCGCCGTTGGTGCGACAGCGGCGGTGGTGGGTGCCGGGGCGGCGGTCGGCGCCGCCGGTGCAGGAGCGTCAGTGGGCTTCGCGGCAGGTGCCGTGGGGGCCGCGGGAGCCTGAGGCCCGCACGCCGCAAGGACCGACGCGGCCGCGCCGAGCGCAATCACACGGAGGAACCGTCGCTTACTGATCGGTCCTGACAAGGGTTCTGGCATGCCTGCCCACCTCCTCGCGCCGGGCGCGATGATATGGTCGGGCCGACGGCTGGTCAAGCGCCGCGTTGCTACGTCGAGATGCCCAGCAGTGCCAGCGTGTCGCGTTCCAGCGCAGCCCGCAACGCATCTTCAGGAACGCGCGGTAAGCGCGTGCCCTCGACGACGCTGTTGACGGCGAGTGTGCCTTCGAGCGTTTCGCGCGGAGTGGCCACCGGGTAATCGCTGCCGAACACGAGCTTGTCGAGCACGTTCCACTCGGTCGCCAGCCGCAGGCCGTGATACAGCTGCCACGGACGGTAGAAATTGGCCGACACGTCCGCATAGACATGCGGGTGCTTGCGAATGACCGCTATGGTATCCGCGTGCCACGGGTGGCCCATGTGCGCCATCACAATGCGTAGTTCTGGGTACGCCATCGCGATTTCGTCCATCACCAGCGGATGCGCGTAACGCAGCGGCGCGGACCGCATCGGCGAGGTTCCCTGGTGAAACACAATCGGCAAGCCGAGCCTCTGGGCCGTTTCGTAGACCAGGCATGCTTCGCGGCTGAGCGGATCGAAGCCCTGGTAATTCGGACCGAGCTTGATCCCCTTGAGACCGAGCTCGGACACGCAGCGCTCGATCTCGGCCACGACGTCGCTTTCCTCCGGATGCACGGACATGAAGCCGACGAGCTTCTCCGGATAGGCACGTGCGAATGCAGCAGCGTCGGCGTTGACGTCGCCCTGCCACTGCACGCCGGCACCCTCCTCTCCGGCTGGCATCGCTCCGCCTTTGAAGCGAATGCCGAACACGCACGCGCGGTCGACCGGCTGCATCGCCTCCATGAAATCCGCCCAGCTCACGGCGCCCTCGACGATGCGATCCGGACGCCATTGGCGATTCGGTTGGCGTTCTGTGTCCGGTACCGCGGCGCGATGCGTCGGAGTGTGTGTATGAACGTCGACTAGCATGCCACCGCATCCAGCTCTGTCGTGCGCGAGACAATATCCGGGCGCGCAACAAAGTCGGGACGCAGCCGCGTGCCCAGCCCGGGCAGGTCGGGTGCCGACACCATGCCGTTGGCGATGGTCGGCAACTGGGTGACCACGTCGTCGTACCAGCCCCCTGCGTAGTAGGCGCGCACGCCCTCCTGGATCATCGCGTTCGGCAGTGACTGGCACAGGTGTGTGCCCGCGATGTACGTGACCGGTCCGGTGCAATCGTGTGGAGCAATGGGCCGATGATACGTCTCGGCCATCCTGCCGATTGCGTGGCCCTCCGAAATACCACCCACCCAGCCAGTGTCGAACATGACGATGCCGATCGCGTCGCGGTCGAGCATCTGGCCAAAAGCGGCCCGATTGGTCATGGTCTCCGAGGCGGTGGTCGGTACACGCGTGCTGCGTGCGAATTGTGCCAACGCATCAGGGTTGTCCATTTTGATCGGGTCCTCGTACCACATGGGACGGACCTCTTCCAGCGCTTCGGCGATGCGGATAGCGCACTGCAGGTTCCAGCGCGAGTGGAGCTCGACCGCGATCTCCACTTGCATGCCAACGGCATCGCGTATGTCGCGGAACGGCTTGACGCCCTGTTCGATCTGGAGCGGAGTGATGTGCTGCCCGTTGGTGGCATCGGCGAACTGGTCGAAGGGCCAGATCTTCATCGCGCTGATGCCCATATCCAGCAGCTCGCGGGCGAGCTGGGCGGCTTGCCCGCGCTCTTGCCACTTCAACAGGTCCTCGTACGGACCCTCATGCTCGCCGATGCCCCAACTTTCGGCGAAACCGCCGCCCGGGCGATGGGCTTTGTAGACGTTGTAACCGTAGCCGGCACACGTGTTGTAAATGCGAATGCTGTCGCGTACAGGACCGCCCAGGCAACGATAGATCGGCAAACTGACACTCTGGCCGAAAAGGTCCCACAACGCCACGTCGATCGCGGACAGCCCGCGCGCTTCGGCCCCGATGGCGCGGAATGCCATGCCTTGACCCAGCGCATGGGCATGGCGCGCGACTTCGCGCGGGTCCTTGCCCAACAGGTACGGCGCCGCGAGCTGGTGAATGTAGCCAGCCGCCGCATCGGCGCCATGGAACGTCTCGCCCAGGCCTACCAGTCCTTCGTCCGTGTGCAGCTGAAGCCACAGCAGGTTCGGGTACGTCGGGGTCTGCAGGGTTTCAACTCGAATAATCCGCATATGGGCCTCAATCAGTCGGCACCTGCAGTGTAGACACCGCGGCCAGATGCCCGCCGAACTCGCTCCACTGGCGTTTTCGGATAGCGCTGGTTGGAGAGTGGACGTTCCTCAGTTGCGCAGCGCCGTTGCCTCGGCGGCCCGAGCGGACATCTGCGAGCACCGCAATGCACCAACAGCATGCTCGGCGATCTCAACCGCGCGTCGCGCATCCTCGTCGACAAAGGGCGACGCGCGGACCAGCACCAGGAGTGCCTCGGCCGCAACGGGCTCGCCCAACCAGCAGACCAGCATGGAATGCTTGTCGGGCACATTCACGAACGACACGTGGCCTGACCGGCTGCGGGCGACCTGCTCCTCGCGAGCGTCCAGGTCGAGGCGAACCACGGTGTCCAGGTCTTCGGAACTCGGCAACTCGGGCATGCCGTCGAGGGGAGCATATGCTTGTCCATCTTCGGTCTCCCGCCGCAGCACCGTCGCGGTGTCCGCGCGCAACAAGCTCGCCGCGTGCTGCGCCGTCACGCGCAATACGTCAGGTGCGGGACCGACCGCTGCCAACTCGAGCGAAAGCACAAACAGGCCGCGCCTGAAACGATCCTCCACCTGAGCCTGTTCGCGTAAGAGTGCCGCCTCGATCGATGGCAGCACGCTGCGCGCGAGCATGCGGATCGACTCGAGGTCCACGCCGCCAGGCGGTGTGCCGTCCAGCCGTGACCCAACGCAGACGGCTGCAAAGAGAGTCGGCGAGCATTGGATGTCCAGGACGGTCGTCCCAGGAACGTCGTCCACCAGCGACGAGAGTGCGACTGACCGATCGGGTCGTCCATAGCCGGTCGGCACATCGCCGTCGCAACCAAGCACCGTCCAGCCTGGCCCATCGCGGGTGGTCGCGCTCGCGCGTACCAGGAGCGCCGCCCAACACGTCGGCACATACTCACGCGAACGGGCGGCAAATGCGTTCGCGATCGAGCTGGGGCTGGCCACCCCGTCTGTAAGAAGGCCGGCGCGCGCCAGCCCGAGCGACGGGTAGAACCAGCTCTCCAGCACGAGTTGTGTGTAGTCGATAATGGTCGGCGCGACGAGCGCCACGATCGCGACACCCACAACCAGCGCGAGCTGGTCCTCTATGCCGATGCCGCGCATGATGAGCCAGATCGGGACGAAGATCGCCACAATCGCCAGAGCAGCGCACACGCGCAGGATGAAGCGCCGCACATATGCGTCGAGCGCGAACAGGCGGTGCCGGAGAATGGCGTAGGCGAAGGCCAACGGGATCGCGACGACGCTCGCCGACGCTGACTCGGCCCACATGATCGGCGGCCGGCCGAGCGCCTGTGGCAGGGCGTTGAGCAGTGCGAGCGGAAAGATCCCCACTGCGACACCGAGTGCAAGCGGAGCCACGACGAATCGGTTGGCTGGGCGCACCGCCCGCCAGGCAAGGAGCAGCGTCCCCCCGACCAGGTTGCCACCCATCCAGACATAGAGGCTCGTGTCGAGGAGCGGCGGCGTTCCTTCACCACTCGAATAAATCAGGACGAGCGGAAGCACCAGACCGGTGGTCATCGTGGCGAGCCCGGCCGTCAACCAGCGCGCACCGCGCAACGGGCGCGGAAACCAGACAAACACTGTCGTAAATGCGGCCGACGCAACGGTCGCGGAACTGGCTGCGAGGAAACATGCCGGGGCATAGCCGCGCGTGGCTCCGGCGATGCTTCCGAGCGCTAACGCAGTCGTGCTGCCGAAGACCAGGAAAATCTGACCCAGCCGCGAGTCGGGCGACCAGCGGTACACCACCGCCCCGAGCAGCGCGAACAGCACGGCTACTCCCGTGAGCCAGAGCTTCAGTGCATCTGTCAACTCCGGCGCCCGAACCGTTCTTTGCGCCCCATTCGCGTCGGCAACGACGATCTGTGAAACGCGGCCGACTTGCTGCCCGATGAAGTTGTGCGCGTCGAGCGTCTCGACGGACACAATACGGTCACCTGAGCGGACATGCTGCTCCCAGGCGACTCCGTGGCCCCGCACAGCCAGCGCGACGACGTCGCCCTCCGATGTCTGCCCTAACCGGAGTCCCCAGTCGGGTCCTTCGGCGTACAGGCGTACTGAGGCTGCCGCCACCAGGACGACCGCCACGAGCACTCCGACCCCGAGAACCTCTTTCGCCGTCCAGCCTGTAGCTGGCAGCTTGATGACGGGGGCGATCCGCTGCTGGGGAGCGACCCGTTCCAACCTGGTGTGCTACACAGCCCAGAACGCGGGCGTGCCTGGGACTAACAGGACTCCGCTCACGCTGAGCGCCAGGGTCGCGGCAACCGCATGCCGCGCTATGCCGGAGAGTCCCATGCGATCCAGCGTGGCTGGGAGATCGCTCCGGGCTTCGTCCAGGAGCTCGGGATTCGCCTGGAACGCGCGCATCGCCTGCATGATCGCGCGAGCCTCGGCTGCCTCGTTCTGCACGTGGCGTGAAACCATCCGCCTCCCCTCCTCTCTTAACATCAAGTGAAGCGGAAGCTAGCTGCAGACCGCGTGCCAGGGTGGTCCTACTAGGCAGGTCCACCAAGGAGCCGCCGCAGAGCGTCGACTGGTCGTCCGATCTCCGCGAGCGAATCGAGCACAGCCAGGCCGCGCAGGCGTTCAGCCTGGGCCAGGGCGACCGCGGCCAATACACCACCTTCCGCGGCGACGCGCTGGCGCTCTCGCCGTTCCCATTCGAGCAGACTCTCACCGCGAAGGGCCGGCGGGGCGCCAGACGAACCAACGTACACAAGAGGCACTGTTCTCGAGCCGGCGCGGACGTCCCGTTTCTCCGGCGATCCGCTCGGGGCTGCGTCGCGCGCGTCGTTCAGCAGCTGGCTATAGACGGCGAGATGCCAACCGTAGGCCGCGTACGCTTGCAGCAGATCCGGATCATCGGATGCGGTCCGCGCGCCCAGCCGAGCCGCCAACGAGCCGAGCGGACCGCTCTTGGCAGCCGCCAGTTCGTAGGCGTCAACGGCATCCGTCGACGTCGCTGCTGAGAGGCTGCGCGCCTGCCCATCCGCGGCTTGAACCAGGTTCTCACTGAGCAGCTTTCCGAGGTCGACCACCGTGCGCTCCGGCACGCCATCGTCGACTCCACGCAGCACGATGCCGGTGGCGAACGCCAGCAGCCCGGCGGCGCCCATCAGCACAGCGCCTGGTCCAAACTTCTCGGCGAGCGCTGCCGCCTCGCCGTCGGCGATGTCGTCGAACACATCGGCGGCCGCCATCGCACACTCCATCGCTACGGCCGGCCAGAGGGCGCTTTGCCAGGTGGCGCCTGCCGAGACACACGCGGCGGTGACCACAATCGACGAATGCGGGCGCGGGTCGCGGCTCAACACCCGGTCCTCGCTGGACATGATCAGGCGGATGATGGCCGCCAGATGATCCCCGGTGTCGCCGAGGAGTGTCTCGATGCGCTCGGCGACGGCCGAGCACAGCGCTGCGCTGGGTGGCCAGTCGGCTGGCGTCTCGTCGTTCAAGAGGAGGCACTCCATAGCAAGCCGCGTTCCAGTCGGTCCACCGGTGGCATGGTTTCTGCGGATTCGCCCACCTCGCGAAAAGGCCCTCGGCAGACTCCTCAGGGGCATGTCACATCCAGTACGAAGCCGCACCGCGGTTCTGGCGCTAGCACTGTCACTCAGCGCAATGGTCGTCAGCAGTTCCTCGCTCTTCGCCGCCGGCCTTCCGCGGACCGTCAACGGCAAACACGTCATGTGGGCGGCCGACCAGGGGTACCCGTCGACAGACCAGACTTCGGCCAGCAATTTGATCTATCACGGCGGAACTGTCCAGACCGTGCCAGCTGTCTTCATCGTCTACTGGGGCACCGAATGGGAGCACGGCTTCACGTCGACCGCCGGCGGGTTCAGCTACACCAGTGCAACGATTCAGAACTACATCAACTCGTTCTTCACCAACGTTGGCGGTAGTCCGTGGGCCGGCGTGCAAACGCAATACTGTCAGGGAATCAGGGCGCCAGCGTTCTCGTGTACCGGTCAGTCAGGAGCGCAGTACATCACCAACCCGGTGGGCCAGCTGAAAGGCATCTGGACGGACCCCACGCCCGTGCCAGCCGACATCGTCACGACGGGGCTCGTGAGCAACTTCACCACCGACCCGCTCGAGGCAGAAGCGATCAAAGCAGCGCAGCACTTCGGTTATGACGTCAACGCCATGTACATGATCTTCACGCCGCCCAACCACGGCGCCACGGGGTACGGGTCGGTCTACTGTGCCTACCATCACGAAACGGGTCACACGACAAGTCCCGGAGTGCGTTATGCATTCATCCCGTACGTCCCGGAGCGGGGCGCTGCCTGCGGCGGCAACAGAGTGAACAAGGATGACGATGCCTTTGGCCACGGCTACCTGGATGGCTACAGCATCGTCGCCGGCCACGAATATGCTGAGGTCGTAACCGACCCCGGCAACCTGACAGGTTTCCAAGACGGCTGGAACGACGCCACGACCAGCGAAAACGCTGACAAATGCGCCTGGGGTGGTCTCCAGAACATCACCCTTGCAGGTCAGATGTACGCCGTTCAGCCGCTATGGAGCAACGAAGCGAATGGCGCACAAGGCGCGTGCGCCATCAGCCGCTAAATAGAACCGCGATACCGCGGGTGCTACTCGCCGGTGCGGTCGAAGCGTGCCGTCACACTCTTGGCGGCGTTCATGGTCACCGTGCACGTGTAGTTGGGCGTCTCGGTCGCGCACATGAGCAGGTCAGCCGCGGCCAGTCGGACGCGCGAGTCGGCCCGGTAGGCGTTGATCGCGGCCTCGAGCGACTTGGCACCCGAGACGTCGACCAGCTGGGTCTGCGGACCGAGCTGTTTGACCGGTTTGGCGGCCATACTGATGCGACCGGCCGCCGCGAGGTGGCAGCCGATCCCGACTGTGCGCCGCGTCACGCGTCTGACGTGACGTGGATCACGCCGGCGCGACAAGGTTTGTAATGACTGCTGCCGCTGGCCAAAATAAGCATCCAGACCGCGGCTCGAAAGCCGGCGCTCTGAAGGATGCCTAGTGCGATGAAGATCGTCGACCTGAAAATCCAGTCGTTCCGCACCCATGCCGACCGCTTCCAGCATGGCCTCGTGAAGTCCCGGCAAGAGCTCACCCAGACCATCACCAGCATCGAGACGGACGTTGGCGTCACTGGCTACTATCTGGGCGGCGGCTCGCATGGCGACCAGGAAGGCCTGAGCGCCGACGATCAGCGCCTTTTGCTGGGTCGCATGCGCTCGCTACTCATCGGTCAGGACCCGCTCGACCGTGAGCTCATCTGGAAATGGCTGTGGGTCGCGAACATTCCTGAAAACGTGGCCAGCGTAGTCGACATGGCGCTGTGGGACCTGGCCGGTCGCGCCGCCAACCTGCCCGTCTACAAGCTGATGGGCGGCGCGCGCGACCGCGTCAAAGCCTATGCCAGCACCTACCCCAATCTTGGCGCCCCTGGTGTGTACGCCGAGCACGCCCTGGCGTGCAAACGTGAAGGCTATCTGGCGTACAAGATCCACCCGCACTACTTCTGGGATCCGGCTACGCGGCAGCCAACGCCGGGCCGCCCGTCAAACGTCGCCGCCGACATCGAGACGTGCCGGCTGGTACGCGAAGCCGTCGGGCCGGACTACATCTTGATGTACGACCCGTGGGGCACATACCACTCGCTCGAGGAAGCGTTGAAAGTGGGGCGTGTCCTCGAAGACCTGGACTTTTACTGGTACGAGCATCCGATGCCGGAGTACCGCGTCGAGAGCTACGTACGTCTCGCGCGTGAGCTCCGCATCCCGATCCTGTCGCCGGAGATCGCCGCCGGCGGCGTCTTTACTCGCGCCGAGTGGATTCTGCGCGGCGCATCCGACATGAGTCGCATCGACGTCAACCGGGGCGGGATCACCGGCGCCCGCAAAACGGCGATCGTGTGTGAAGCATACGGACTCCGCTGCGAGATCCATATGGCTGGCTTCGGTAATCTGCAAGTGCTTGGCGCGACCAGCGAGGATACGAGCGAGTACTACGAAAAGGGATTGCTCGCACCGGGTGTCGATTACGATGCGCCGCATCCGTATCTGCGTCGCACGTGCGACCAGATCGATGCCGACGGCTACATCACGTTGCCCACCGTGCCTGGGCTCGGCTACGACCTGGTCTGGGAGTACATCGAGGACAACCTCATCGACGAGCGCACGCCAGCGCTGGTCGGCCAATGACCCTCATGCGCGGCATTTTCCCGATTCTGATCACGCCCTTCGATGCTCAGGAGCGCGTCGATCTGGACAGCCTGCGCAAGCTGGTTGACTTCAACATTGACGCGGGCGTGCACGGCCTGGGAATAGCCCTCGGCAGCGAGATCCTGAAGCTCACCGAGCCGGAGCGCGACCTGGTCATTTCTACGGTCGTCGACCAGGTGCGCGGCCGTGTACCGGTGGTTGTCAACACTGGTGCGCAGGCCAGCTTCACCGCGCGTCTCTATAGCCACCAGGCGCAGGACCTCGGTGCGGCAGCCGTAATGTGCATGCCCCCGTCGCCGCTGACCGCTACCGAGGCGCGTTCATATTTCAAAGCCATTTCCGACGAGATTTCACTGCCCATCTTCGTTCAGGACACGCTCACCACGCCGGTGTCGGCAGCCCTGATTCGTCAGCTGGCCGAAGAGTCCGAGCACGTCCGCTACGCGAAGATCGAGAGTCCGCCACAGCCAGCCCAGGTCCAGGCCGCGGTCGCCGCGACTGATGGCCTGGTGACGATCTTCGGCGGCGCCGGCGGGACCTACCTGATCGAGGAATTGCGCCGCGGCTCGGTCGGCACCATGCCCTGGCCGAGCCAGCCGCACGCCTTCGTGCGCATCTGGGACTTGTGGCACGCCGGCCAGCAGCGCGAAGCGATCGAACTGCACGAACGTGACATCGCGCCGCTTGGCCGACTCAGCAGCGCCGGGCTCCGGGCCGGCCACAATGTGCACAAAGAGGTGCTGCGCCGACAGGGCGTCATTGCCTCGTCGGTCGTGCGCGGTCCCGCGGACCCACTGGATGACACGACGCGCTCCGAGCTCGACGAAGTGTGCGCTCGTTTGGGTATTGGGAGTGTGGTCGTGTGACGCGCCGACTCGGCCGTACGTCCGTGGAATTGACGGAGCTTGGTTTCGGCGGCGCCACGATCTCGTCAGTTGGCGAAGCGCAAGCATCGGCCACGCTCGAAGCGGCGTGGGAGTACGGCATTCGCTATTTCGATACGGCACCGTGGTACGGCCGCGGGCTGAGCGAGCTACGCGTTGGACGCCTGCTCCGCGAGCGGCCGCGCGACGAGTTCGTGCTATCGACCAAGATCGGTCGGATCCTGCGCGCGCCAGCCAGCGGTGCTGGGCCGTTCGAGGTTGTCTTCGACTACACGGCGGACGGCATCCGGCGCGCATTCGAAGACAGCTTGCAGCGTCTCGGACTCGTTCGCATCGATCTCGCTATCGTGCACGATCTCGACTTCGGCTACCACGCGCCGCAAGCGCGTTGGGATGCCATGATGGGTCAGCTGCTCAGCACCGGCTGGCGCGCGCTCGACGATTTGCGCCGAGCGGGCATCATCCGCGGCATCGGTGTTGGCATCAATCCAGTGGGCATGGTGCCACGCTTTCTGGAACTGTTCGATGTGGATTTCTTTTTGGTCGCCGG
The DNA here is from genome assembly GCA_036506475.1 of Chloroflexota bacterium. GTDB lineage: Bacteria > Chloroflexota > UBA6077 > UBA6077 > CF-72 > CF-72. Next base: position 5,031 of record DASXRR010000445.1, on the reverse strand, counting down.
GCGCTACACGCTCCTGGAGCAGACCGCCCTGGAGGAGTTGCGAGCGTGCACTGAGCGTGGCGTGGGCATTGTCATCGGCGCGCCGTTCAACTCGGGATTACTCGCCACTGGCCCCGCGCCAGGAGCACGCTACGACTATGGCGAGCCGCCAGCCGAGAAGCTGGAGGCCGCGGCACGGCTGCAAGTCATCTGTCAGCGCCATGGCGTGCCTCTGTCAGCCGCGGCACTCCAGTTCGTCCTGGCGCACCCCGCGGTGGCGTCGGTGATTCCGGGTCCGGCGACGCCGGAGCAGGCGCGCGCCAACGCGGACGCCATAAACCATCCGATCCCAATGCAGCTGTGGTCAGAGCTCAAGGAGTCGGGACTGGTGCGCTCCGACGCGCCTGCGCCAACCAGTCTGTAAACGCGCGGCCCAGTACAACCGGATCTTCCAGGAAGAAGTCGGTCTTCGGCTGCACCGTGCTCACTGGCACACGTATCAACAGCGGTCCATCCGTGGCAGCCGCCCACTCCAGCGCCTGGCGCAGCCCATCCGAGCTACTGTCCACGTCGCGCGAGCCGGCCCAGCCGCACGCCCGCGCTGCGCCCACCAGATCTATGTCGCGCGCCGCCGTCGGTTGTCCGCCGGTCGCCAGGTACACACTGTTGTCAAGAACCAGAAGCACGAGATTGCGCGGTTTCAGGTGACCGACGGTCGTGAGCGCCGAAAATCCCATCAGCACGGAACCATCACCTTCCACGACCACGACGCGCTGCGCTACGCCGAGGGACAGCCCCAGTCCGATTGCCAGCGGCTGACCCATGGCATCCAGGCAGTACAGATGATTGGGCTTCTGGCCAACAACCGCCAGCATCTCGCGAATCGTCCCACCCAGCGTCAACACCAGGGGTTGATTGGGGAATGCCGCGTCGATGAGCCGCAGCGCCTCAGGTCGTTCCAGCATTAGCCGCCCATCAGATTGACGAGCACGAACACCGGGCGGTGGGTCGTCTGGGAGAAAGCATAGCCACGCTGGATAGTCGGAGCCCAATCCTCGAGCGGCGTGCGTCCGTCGAGCTGGAAGTAGCGCACGTCCGCTGCATCCAGCAGCCGCTCGGAGCGCTCGCTGATGGTGTGGATCATCGAGTTGTATTCACCAAGGCCGCCACGTCGAGTGACGACTCCGAAAATCGGCAGATGGTACGGCTGAGGGAATGTCAATAAAGCAGTCAACATGTTGCCGATGCCGTTGTCCTGGAAGATCATGACTGCGCGCCGCCCGGCGAGGGCCAAGCCGGAGAGGATCGAGATACCCTCCTCTTCACGAGGGACCGGGAAAATGCGACGCTCCGGCCGCGCCCCTGGACCATCCAGGAAGTGCGCCAGGACCAGCTTGAACGTGCTGCTCGGCAAATGCAGTACGAACTCGGGCTCGAGCGACTCAATGCCCTGAATCACGGCCTCGCTGCGCTGTTCGTACGACGCGCTCATGTGCCTGAACAAGCGTACAGGGCGGGTCGGCACGGCGCTGCTCGACCACACGAAGTCCATCGGCGGTGTGGTTGCATTGGGTTCGTTCATAGCCGTGTCTCCACACGCATTACACAACGGAGTCTGGTCCAGCATCGGTCGCTGGCGCGTGCCGCTGGCGCTTGTCGGTGCATCACTGCTGTGGGGGTCGCTCTATCCGGCCGCGAAGCCAGCCCTTGCGGCCACGGGACCGCTGCAAGTGACCTTCTGTCGCGTCCTGTTGGCGTTCGTGTCACTCGGCTTGTTGATCCTGGTGCGCAGTGGGCCCGGCTTGCTGCTGCACCAATTACGGGTCCACTGGCGGGCTGTGCTCGTCCTTGGCCTGTTCAACTTCGCGGTGAGCCAGATCCTGACGATGTTGGCGCAGACGTTGCTCCCCGCGTCGGTTAATGGACTGCTGAACAACACCCACCCACTCTGGGTCGCCATCGCGAGTGCGTTGTTCTATCCACCCCGGCGGCCGGGGCTGCTCGTAATCGGCAGCGCCGTGGCATTGTTCGGCGTCGGGCTCGTGTTTCTGCCCGATCTAACTGGCGGCACCTCGGGCGGGGCGGTCTTGAGCCCGCTGGGCCTCGCGTTGTCGCTCGCGGGCAGCGGTGTCATCGCGATCGGTACCGGCGTCGGGCGGCGCGTCATGCCGCGCAGCGATCCGCTGGCGATCACGACGCTTGCCCTGGGCGCCGCGATCGCGCCGATGGCGGCGCTGACACTGACCAATGGTGGCTTCGACCCAATTCTCCGGGCCGCGGGCGAGGTTCAACTGCTGCTGCTGTATCTGGGCATCGGGTGCACGGCGGTCAACCTCGCGCTGTGGTACTACGCGTTGAAGCACACTTCGGCTGCCGCGGCGTCGGCGTTCCAGTACTTGATCGCGCCCACGAGCGTGGCGCTTAGCGCTTTCTTCCTGAACGAGCCGATCAGCCCGAGCCTTGTCCTGGGTACGTTGTGCATCTTGACCGGGCTGTTCGCAACGCAGATCGCCTCGAGACACGCTCGAGCCATCAACCCATGATTGGCAGTCTGGCATCGCGTGCGTGAAAGTGCTGGCGCCTCGGCGCCGGCTATCGGCTCGGGAGCGATCGCGGTAGCCCAAACCATGGGAGCACACTGTTATCGAAACGGGTCATGGCGCAGATACGTTCGCCCGAAAGGGTGAGGACGTACAGGCCAACTCCATGGCTGATGCCGTTGGGGGCGCGCAGGTAGGCTCCGAACGCTGGCTGACCGTTGGCGCGCGTCAGCACCAGGTCGAACCTCCGGCCCGAGTGGACGATACTGGCACAGAAGCGGGCAACGATGTCTCGGCCCGCGTATTCAAACGGCATAGGCGGCATCGAGACGAAGACGTCGTCGGTCAGAAGTGCCACCAGCGCGTCGAGATCGGCCGACTCCCACGCGCGCACGAACTTCGCCACGATCGCATCCTCCGAGCGTGAGCCGGGTGCGGGCGACGGTGCGAGGTCGGCGGCCGGCGGCCATCGGCGCTGCAGGCCAGCGCGCGCCCGCTTGAGCGCGCTGTTGACCGATTCGATGGTCGAGTCCAGCATGTCGGCCACTTCGCTCGCGTGGAATCCGAGGACGTCGCGCAAAACAAGCACGGCCAACTGGCGAGGCGGCAGGATCTGCAGGGCGGTCACGAACGCCAGAGAGATCGATTCGCGTTGCTCGTAGCGAGCCTCTGGGCCGAGCGGCATGTCGATGGCACCCTCGAGGAGGGCGTCGGGATACGGCTCGAGCCAGACGACTTCGCCGAGCCGGGTCGGCTCGGGCGGTACAACCTTGGGCACGTCCCACTCCTTGGCCGGGCGTCGGCTGGCCGACCGACGCGCGTTGAGGCACCTGTTGGTGGCGATCCGGTAAAGCCAGCTGCGGAGCGAGGCGCGTCCCTCGAAGCCTTCGAAGCCCTGCCAGGCCGCCAGCAGGGTGTCTTGCAGGGCGTCCTCGGCATCCTGGAAGGATCCGAGCATGCGGTAGCAGTGCACCTGTAGCTCGCGGCGGTGCGGCTCGGTCAGCTGTCGAAACGCGTCGCCGTCTCCGGCCCGCGCCCTCGATATCAAGTTGGCGGTCATCGCCGTCGCGTCACCTTCCTCGTGCACCTTGTCGGACTTCCAACGTGTATGGACACCGGTCGGGGGCAAACTGGGCGGTCGGCGGGCGCCCATTTTCCTGACCGCGCGGTGTCTACATCGTCGACGGCTTGACGATCCGGCATAGAAAGGAACCTGACATGATGCTCGAGGACAAGGTTGCGGTGATCTACGGCGCCGGAGGCGCGATCGGCGGTGCGGTCGCACGCGCCTTTGCGCGCGAGGGGGCCACGCTTTTTCTCGCCGGGCGCCATCTGGCACCCGTCGAAGCGGTCGCCGGGGATATCGTTGCTGCCGGCGGATCCGCTGAGGCGGCGGAGGTCGACGCGCTGGACGAGCGAGCCGTGGACAAGCATCTCCAGTCCGTGACCGACAAGGCGGCTCGCGTCGACATTTCTTTCAACGCGATCGGGTTGCCGAATCCTAAGATTCGTGTGCCCCTGGTCGAGCTGGATCTCGAGCAATTTATCTTGCCGATCACGACCTACACGAGATCGTACTTTCTGACCGCCCGCCTGGCTGCGCGGCGCATGGTCGCCAACGGATCAGGGGTGATTATGACCGTCACGGCAACCCCTTCGCGAACGGGCACCCCATTGGTCGGCGGCGGAGGTCCGGCGATGGCCGCCGTGGAGGCACTCACTCGGAATCTGTCAGTAGAGCTCGCACCTCAGGGCATTCGCGTGGTCGGTCTGCGACCACAAGGGATGCCGGAGACAGGCAGGATCAAAGAATCCTTCGCGGGTTACGCCAAGGCATCGGGTATGACCTGGGAACAGTTCCAGGAGGTGCTCGCAAGCAAGACCCACACGCGCCGGCTGTCAACGCTCGAGGAGCTGGCAAACGTGGCGGTCTTCATGGCTTCTGCGAAGGCCAGCGGGATGACTGGCACGATCGTCAACCTGAGCATGGGCAGCCTGGACGACTAGTGCCGGCCGGCGCAGGTCTGCCGTTCGATTGTCATCCTGAGCTTGCGAAGGATCCGCGGGCCGGGCCGGTTTCGGCAAGCGGATTCCTTCGCTGCGCTCGAGGACAGACTCTTCGCTGCGCTCAGGATGACAACCGGCAGAGCTCCGCCCCGTGGTACTAGCAGGATCCCGAGAGTCACACAGTCCGCCAACGGCTGGCCGCCGCGGCCGTGTTCGTAATGCGACCGCGACCAAGCCAGCCCAGCGCCTGACCGGCCCGCTGCGCCGCTCGCACAGCTCGGACCTGGTCATTTAACCAGGCGCAAGACCAGCAATCTACCGGACGCGGAAGCTTCGTCCTGAGCGCATGCTGAGCTGCGCCGGGGTTGTGCTACGAGACCGGCTCGATACTGCGCATGAGAAACACAGGAGTAAGAACATGAACACCATTGATCAAGCCAGCGCACGCGGCGCTCAGCGCGTGCGCTGGCTGGGCCTCAGGTTCGTCCTTGGCGCCTGTACCGCC
>DASXRR010000444.1:0-7921 GCA_036506475.1 Chloroflexota bacterium | reverse complement strand
ACGCGGTGCTCGAGTGGTCCATGCTCGAGCTGCCCGAGGCGTGGCCACGCCACTTGCTGGGCATTGGCGAGCCAGAGGATCTGTTCGCGTGTGTCGAACGGGGCATCGACCAGTTCGACTGCGTTGCGCCAACGCGGCTGGCGCGCCACGGCCAGCTCTATACGGCGGCTGGCCGGCTGGTGATTCAGCACCCTGAGTTTCGCGATGACCCGTTGCCGATCGAAGAGGGCTGCGCCTGCTACACGTGCGACCAGGGCTTCTCACGAGCGTACCTGCGGCACCTGTTCGTCGCGGGCGAGCTGCTGGCCTACACGCTGGCCAGTTTACATAACCTGCACTTTGTACTGGAGCTGATGCGGCAGGTCCGTCGGGCCGTGCACGACGATCGCTTGACCGACCTGCGTGAGCAGTTCCTGGCGCGCTACCGGTCGACGGCGTAAGCGATCGACGGCATCACGCCCCAACTGGCCGGTGGCCAGTAGGTGAGCCAGGCGCGCCCGATCAGGTTCTCGGCCGGCACATACCAACCCAGGTGCGAGTCGCGACTGTTCGAGCGGTTGTCGCCCAGAACGAAGTACTGCCCGGGGGGCACCACGAGCGGCTTGCCGTCGATCGGATAGGTGTACCCAGCCGAGAAGTGGATGTACGGCTCGTCGAGCGGCTGCTCGTTGATGTAGACATCGCCGTTACGAATGATGACGCGGTCGCCGGGCAGGCCGATGATGCGCTTGATCAGGTCGACTTCCTCATTCGGTGGACGCAGGACGGCGATATCGCCACGCTGTGGACCGCCCAGGACGAAGTTGCCGTTGAGCTCGAAATACGCGGCCTTGTTGACCCACAGGTACTCACCCGACGTCAGCGTCGGCTGCATGCTCGGGCCTTCTACGCGAAAATTCTGGACGATGCCGCGGATGCCCAGGAACAGTACGATCATCAGCGCGAAAGTTTGAATCAGCTCCACGCCAAAGCGGCGCAGCACACTTTTGTGGGGCGTCACGTAGACCTCGGGTTCCATACGGGCGGCCCGAGTATAGGCCCAGTTGTTGACGCTCTCAAATTTGAGGCCGGTGAAGTTCTGGTTGAGCAGCCCTCACCTGGCCCTCTGAAGTGGTCGGTGGACCAACACCCCTCCCGTGCCGGAGGCGCGCGTAGCGCGAGGATGTCCCGTCCGCTACTCGGCAGAGCGCCTCAGAGGGAGAGGGAACCACTCGAGCTAGCCGCCGGCGGACGCGAAGGTGCGGCCGGGTTCGACCATGGCACCTGGATCGAGGATTCGGTTGAGGTCCGAGTCGGAGAGTGCGGTGCGCTCGCGGGCCAGGTCGCGGATCGTGCGACCCGTGGCAAAGGCTTCCTTGGCTAGTGCGGCGGCGGCGTCGTAGCCGATCTCGGGCGCGAGGGCCGTCACGAGCATCAGGCCAGATTCGACCAGGTCTGGGCCGCGTGACGTAGCGGTCAGACCGGCGACCAGATGGTCGGCGAAGTTGCGGGCACTGGTGCCGAGGTAGCGCATCGAGTGCAACAGGCTCCGCACGGCAATCGGCAGCATCACGTTCAGCTCGAAATTGCCGCTTTGACCGGCCAGGACGATGGTCGTGTCGTTGCCGATGACCATCGCGCACACCTGGGTCAGCGACTCGGCGATGACTGGGTTGACCTTGCCCGGCATGATCGAGCTGCCTGGCTGCACTGCTGGCACGTCCAGCTCGCCCAGGCCGGCACGCGGGCCGGAGCCCATCCAGCGCAGATCGTTGGCGATCTTCAGTAGCGAGACCGCGATGGTACGTACGGCACCGCTGGCCATGACCACGCCGTCGATCGTGCTCTGCGCCTGGAAGTGGTTCGACGTCTCGCGCACCATCAGTCCGGTGCGCTGGCTCAGGATTTCGCACACACGTCGCGGAAACTCGGGGTGCATGTTGATGCCAGTCCCCACGGCGTTGCCGCCAATGGCCAGCTCTTCGAGCTCCTGACGCGCCCAGCCAAGGCGCACCAGCGCGCGATCCATCTGGCCGACGTAGCCCTGGAACTCCTGGCCGAGTCTGATTGGCGTGGCGTCCTGCAAGTGGGTACGACCGGTTTTGATGATGGGCCAGAACTCTTTGCGTTTTTGATCTAGCGTCTCGCGTAGCCGCTCGATGCCTGGCTGCAGGACGTCCTTCAGCTCGGCCAGCGCCGCGAGGTGAATTGCACTTGGGATGACGTCGTTGGACGACTGTCCGTGGTTGACGTCGTCGTTGGGGTGGACGAGCTTTGAGCCAAACTCGCCGCCCAGGATCTCGGTGGCGCGATTGGCGATCACCTCGTTGGCGTTGGTGTTGGTCGAGGTGCCCGAGCCGGTCTGAAAGATATCGAGCACGAACTGGTCGTCGAGTTTGCCCTCGGCTACTTCCAGAGCGGCCTGGGCGATGGCTGCGGCTTGACTTGCGTCGATCAGGCCGAGGTCGCGGTTGGCGATCGCGGCGGCGTATTTGATCTGGCCCAGGGCCCAGATGAAGCGGCGATCGAAACGCTCGCCGCTGATGGGGAAGTTCTCCTTGGCACGCTGTGTCGATGCGCCGTAATAGGCACCCTGCGGAACCTCGAGCGGACCCATCGAGTCACGTTCGACCCGCTGTGGGGGAACGGCGTGGTTGCCGGTCACAATGCCAGCATTCTAGTCGTCGCTGCTTGCTGATTGGCCCGTCCATCAGACCTGGTATTGGTTGCACCTCCGCACAGTCCTCGCGCTGCGCGCGCTTCCCAGCCGGTGACGGGTCTGGTTTGGCATGGCGGGTCGATTCGGCGGGCCGCGGACAGCGTGCATCTTCATGCAATCCTCGCGCTGCGCGCGCCCTGCGGCACGTGAGGGAGTCTGGGCGACTGGGGCGGGCGCCAGCGGGGCCTAGTCGTGCACGTCGGCTCGGTCCTCGCGCTGCGCGCGCCTCCAGCCCGTGACGGGTCGGTTTGGCAGGGCGATTCCGCGGGCGGCGGTTAGCGTGCCCTCTACGCCATCCTCGCGCTGCGCGCGCCTTGCGGCACGTGAGGGAGTCTGGACGACTGGGCGGGCGCCCAGCGGGACCTGGTCGTGCACCTCGGCACGGTCCTCGCGCTGCGCGCGCGGCAGGTGACCGTCGGTTTAGGGGTTGCACGTAGCCTCGAGGGGCTGGCGTGTGACGGAGGCGTGGGCGGATCGCCGCGGCGCGGGCTTGGCAGTGATCTGGTCGCGTGCGGCGCTGCGTACTATCGGGTAGGACGAAAATGGACGCGCTCGAGGGGTTTTTGACCAGCTATGGGCTGGCGGCGGCTTGTGTGATCATGCTGGTGAAGGCCATTGGCGTGCCGATTCCGATTCCTGGGGATGTCATTCTGTTGGCGCTGGCGGCTCGGGCGGCAGAGGGCAAGGTGCTGCTGTGGCTGGCGTTCGTCTTGCTGCTGGCGGTGCTGACATTGGGCGGGACGGTCCAGTACCTGCTGGCCAGAGGTCCAGCGCGGCGGACAGTGCTGCGCTACGGCGGGCGCCTCGGCATCACAGCTGAACGACTGGAGCGCGTGGCCGCGCGCGTCAAGCGTGGTGGCATCGTAGGCATCGGCCTGGCGGTGCTGACGCCAGGCGTCAGAACGGCAGCCATTCCTGGCTGTGGCCTGGCCAACGTGCCACTCGGCGTATTCGTGCCTGGGCTGGCGCTGGGCAGCAGCATCGACATTGCGCTGCACTTCGCGCTCGGCCTGGCAGGGGCGGGTCTGCTGGCGGCGATCGTCCAACCCTCGCCCCTTGCGGTAGCACTAGGTCTGGCAGCGGTGGGCCTTGCGGCATGGCTGATCATCGCGCGACGGCGCCACATGTCGCGCGAAGTAGCGCTGAACGCCTGGGCCCAGGCAACCTGCCCGGTCTGCCTGATCGTCGGCAGCGTCAACGCTCTGGAGAACACGCGGCTGGGTCCAAGTGCAGTTGCGGTACGCTGACCGGCGTGGCGGCGAACGCGCCAAACGAGTCGAGCGATGAGGACACGCGCGTCTGGATCGGGCGCGTTGAAGCGGGCCACGAAGCCGAGCACGAGCAGTTCGTCGCCTGGCTGAACGGCGACGAGGCACACGAGATCTTTCGTCGGCGACGGCTCAACGAGTACGTGCTGAGCCAGGACGATGGGCAGGTCACGATCGTCTTCAAGGCACCCCACACCGGCGATCCGCGACTGATGATCGACGTGCTGAGATATCCAGGCCTGTGGCCCGACTTCTGGAGTTTCGAGCGCGGCGGCCGTGCTGAAGACGAGCCACCGCCGACGATGCCCGAATCGAGCATCAAGGTCCGCTGGCGTCGCGATGGCTGAGTTGCTGACGGTCGAGCAGCGCTCGAGCCTCGTCGAGCTGCGGCGGGACTTCCATCGGTTTCCCGAGATCGCGCACCAGGAGCACCGCACCGCGGGCGTCATAGCCGACCGGCTGCGCCACCTCGGGCTGGACGAGGTGCGAACGGGGGTTGGGCGGACCGGCGTCGTAGGCGTGCTGCGCGGCCAAGCAGGGCGGACGGTTCTGCTGCGCGCTGATATCGACGGTCTGCCGCTCACCGAAAAGGATCGCGGCCAGCCCTATCTTTCGCAAAACCAGGGCGTTCACCACGCGTGCGGTCACGATGGCCACATGGCCATCCTGTTGACCGTCGCCGAGCTCCTCGTGGCGCGCCGCGCCAGCCTGCGCGGGACGGTGTCGTTCGTGTTCCAGCCGGCCGAGGAACGCGTGGGTGGTGCCGAAGGCATGATCCGCGACGGGGCGCTCGAGCCGCGCCCCGACGCATGTTTTGGATTGCATCTGTGGAACGAGCTGCGGGTCGGCACGATCGACGTCCGCCCGGGCCCGGTGTATGCCTCCGCCGACGCCTTTCACATCACCTTGCGCTCGCCCGGCGGGCACGCGGCGATGCCGCATCAGGTGCCCGACCCGGTCGTGGCGGCATCTCAACTGGTCATCGCGCTGCAGACGCTCGTCTCGCGTGACACGCCGCCCACCGAGCCAAGTGTGCTGACCATCGGCAGCATCCATGGCGGAACGGCCCCGAACATCATTCCGGCCCAGGTCGAGCTGCAGGGCACGCTGCGCGCGTTCGATCCGGCGGTCCGCGAGCGACTGCTGCAGCGGCTGAGCCGATTCGTGCGCGCGATCCCCGAGCTGTACGGAGTCGAGTCGCAGCTGGAGATGACGGACTCGTGTCCAGCGTGCATCAACGACTCGAGCATGGCCGAGCTGGTGCGCCAGGCAGGCGTGCGCGTGGTGGGCGTCGAAAATGTGTTGAGCGCGCATCGAACCACGGGTGCGGATGACATGTCACACTTTCTCAACGCAGTCCCGGGTTGCTACTTCTTCGTCGGCGCGGCCAACGCCGAGCGGAACCTGGCGAGCCCGCACCACAGCCCAACCTTTGATTTCGACGAGGCCGCGTTGGAGATCGGCGTGAACGCGCTGCTGGCGGCGACACTGGACTTTCTGGAGTCGTGAGCGGCCTCGAACGGGTCCTACCGCTTTTTCCACTCGAGCAGGTGGTGCTCTTCCCGGGCATGCCGTTGCCGCTGCGCGTCTTCGAGGAGCGCTACAAGGTCATGATCGGCGAGTGCCAGGTTACCGACCGCTTGTTTGGCATTGTGCTCATCCGCTCGGGCCTGGAGGTCGGTGCGCCGGCTGAGCCCGAGCTCGTCGGCTGCACCGCGCGCATGCACCAGGTGGAGCGGATGCCCGACGGGCAGATGTTCATCCTGTGCATCGGCGAGCAGCGCTTTCGACTGCTGCGGCCGGCACGGGTGATGGCCGATGGCTACCTGGTTGGGGACGTCTCGATCTTCTCCGACGACGCCGGTGTGCCCGTTGAAGCTGCCCTCGTCGAAAATGTCGTGGCGGAATTCGAAAAGTACCGCGCCGCGGCCCTGATGCGTCTGCCGACCGCCGATCGAACGCCGCCCGCGCCACCGCGCGAGCCGGCAGCACTGTCCTATCAGGTTGCTGCGACGCTGCAACTACGGCCGCCCGAGCTCCAAGCGCTGCTGGAGTTAGACGACGTGTCTGCCCGCTTGGAGCAAGAGCTCGCACTACTCAAACGTGAGAACCGAGTGATGGCCAAGACGATTGGCCCATTTTCGATGAACTGACGGCGGTCCTGCAGCCGCGTGTTAGTGCTGCGGCCGGGGGCGCTGGGCGACACGCTGCTGGCGGTGCCGGCACTGCGCGCTTTGCGGGCGCGTTTTGGGGCGCTGACCTTGGCGGCGCATGGCGGTGCAGCGCGGTTGCTGGCGTCTGTTGGCGAAGTTGACGAGGGACTCGCGTTCGACGACCCGCGGCTCGCATGGGTCTTTCAGTCTGCTGAGTCGGCGCCAACGGAGTCGGTCGCGGCCTGGCTCAACCCGGCGCAGGCGCCTGGGCTCGCGACCGCGCTGCTAGTGGCGCCGTCGCGGCCGAGCGGTGAGCAGCATTGCGCCGAGTATCTGCTGCAGACGCTGGTGCCGCTGGGCTGCTCGCAGGTGCTGGATCAACGGCCGCTGGCCATCGCGCCGATTGTCACTGACGAGGTGTTGATCCACCCGGGCAGCGGCTCTGCCGCGAAGAATTGGCCCGCCGCGCGTTTCGCCGAGTTGATAACGACGGTGGACGCGCCGGTGCGCCTGATCGTCGGCGAAGCGGATGTGGCCGCCGCCGAGGCCGTCGAGCGCAGCCTGGGCCGCACCCTGCCCCGGCTCGAGCAGCCGCCGCTTGCTGAGCTTGCGCAGCGGCTGGCCGGCTGCCGCGGCTATGTTGGCAACGATTCGGGCGTCAGCCACCTGGCCGGCTTGTGCGGTGCGCACACGGTGGCCCTCTTCGGTCCGACCAATCCAGCCGTATGGCGGCCCCTTGGCCCGTCGGTGACCGTGTTCAGCTTTGACGCGAGCACGGAGCAACTAATGCACGCGCTGCTGGGTTCTAGCGAGCATGCAAGCGATTGAGACCTGGGACTGGCATCGGCTGACTGCCTGCCTCGATCAGCACGGCTACGTGGTCACCCCGCCCGTCCTGTCCCCCGAAGGATGCGCAGCGATCGCTGCCCTGTTCGACGATCCTTCGCGATGGCGATCGCACATTGATATGGCGCGGCATCGCTTTGGCTCCGGCGAGTACAAGTACTTCGGCCATCCGCTGCCCGAGACTGTGCTTGCGCTGCGCGAAGCGTTCTATCCGCGCCTGGCACCAGTGGCCAACCAATGGAACGAATGCCTCGGCCTGCCCGTTCGGTTCCCGGCCAGCCTCGAGGAGTTCCTCGACCGCTGTCACGCCGCGGGGCAGACCCGGCCAACGCCACTGGTGCTGCGCTACGCGGCGGGCGATTTCAACTGCTTGCACCAGGACATCTACGGCGAGCACACCTTCCCGTTCCAGGTGGTGTTTGCGCTGTCGCAGCGCGAGAGGGATTACACGGGCGGCGAGTTTCTACTGGTGGAGAATCTGCCCCGGGCACAGTCGCGTGGCACGGCCATCACCCTGGACCAGGGCCAAGCGATTGTGTGGCCGACGCGCCATCGGCCAGGCCATGGGACACGCGGCTTCTATCGCATTGGCGTCCGCCATGGCGTGAGCACCATTCGCAGCGGCCAGCGCATGACGCTGGGCGTCATCTTCCACGACGCAACCTGATTCGCTGGCTTTCGTCGCCGCGACGCGCCAGGTTCCTCGCGCTGCGCGCGCCTCCGGCACGGATCGGGAAAGGACGTGCTGGCCGGAGCGGTCGCGTTCTCTGACGCAGCTCGCCCGGTGCGGTCGGCGCGCCTGATCGGCCACGCGCGGGTGGCTGGTGTCAGCGGCGGCGGAGGGTCACATCGCGCTGCGCGCGCCTCCGGCACGGATCGGGAAAGGGACGCGCTGGCCGGTGGCTGGTGTCAGCGGCGGCGGGGGGTCACATCGCGGCGCGCGCGCCTCCGGCCCG
>DASXRR010000443.1:0-6097 GCA_036506475.1 Chloroflexota bacterium | reverse complement strand
CGGTGTAGATGCCTCTGATCAATAGTGGTTAGTGATTAGTGGTTAGTGGTTAGTGCTCAGCGGTGACGCCGGCCCACGGCATATCCTGCGGTACCGGCCACCACGACCGTGAGAGTCGCGAGTCCTGAAAGCATCAGCCAGTTGGCCTGACTAACCACTAACCACTGACCACTAACCACTGCTGGGTCATCGAGACCACCGGTGTTAGGAAGCAGTTGTGGCGGTGGGTCGCGATCGCTGCGCGGAAACACGCCGGCGATGCTGTGCTTGGGGCCAGGCTTGCCAGGCGTCGCGCTCGTTTCGACGGTCAGCAGCAGGAGGTTCCAGCGCTTGTTGGGGATTGCGTCGTCGAGCACGTTCTCGTAGTGCACGACACCGTCGTCCTTGGCATTGAAGGCGCCCAGGCGCACGAACTGGTTCGTCTCGGAGTTGACCAGCCATGCGACGTACTCGCTGTCACCCTCGAGATGGGTCAGGCCAGTGGCCGAGATGCGCACTTCGCCCTCGAGCAGCACGAGCTCGGCGATGCCGCTGGCTGCTGGCGAGCCCGTGTTGGACACATCGGGCATATGCAGCAGCACGAGCTGAATGGGCGTCGCATCCGCAAGTGCAGTTGACGACCAGGACAGCACGGCCAGCGTGGCGACAAGCGCCATGAGCGAACGGCGCATCGCGACGATCAGGCAGCCATTCGCAGCGGCTGCTGCGTGCGCAGCAGACCGCGCAGCTTCATGACCGCGGCGGTGTGGATCTGGCTGACGCGCGACTCGGATACCTCGATTACGCGGCTGATCTCCTTGAGCGTCAGCTCCTCGTGGTAATAGAGGTTGAGGACGAGACGATCGCGCGGGGGCAGCGCATCGATAGCGGAGCCGAGGCGCTCGACAAGCTCGTTTTCTTCGACGACTTCGTCGGTGCCTGCTTCGTCAGGATCGTGCAGCAGGTCGCGCAATGACTGGACTTCGCCCTCGTCATCGCCGCTACCAGCACCATCGAGCGACACGATCACGTGCGCTGACTCGAGCAGCATGCGCCCGAGCTCAGCCTGATCGACGCCCAGCTCACGGGCCAGCTCATCGTGAGTTGGAGCCCGGCCGAGGCGCTGCGCCAATGCAGAAGTGGTCTCGTCGAGCAGGCGAGCACGCCGACCAGCGCCACGCGACAGCGGGCTCAGCGAGCGAATCGTGTCGATGATCGCGCCGCGAACGCGCTGCAGCGCGTACGTCTCAAAGCGCACACCCTGATCGGGGTCGAAGCGATCGATGGCGTGCAGCAGGCCGACCGTACCGGCCGAGAGCACGTCATCGGAATCCATAGCCGCGGGCAAACTAATCGCCATGCGGCCGATCACGTACTTGACCAGCGGTGCGTATTTGACGACGAGCTCGTCGCGCGCGCCGCGATCGCCCGAGCGTAGTCGTACCCAGATCGGATAGTTCGGCTCTTTCCGAAGGTCCTCTGGTGTGTGGGGGTACTGCTGCGCTGCCGCGGCAGGTTTTGGAGTAGCGGCCATGGCTCCTTCCATGCGTCCTTGGGGTTACCTTTCTTGGAAGCTCAGGCCGCTTCGGCCTCGTCCTCTTGTTGGCTGACATTAGGTGAAGAGAGGAGGTCAACCCGAGAGCCAACCGTCCCTTCTTCGGTAGCCGAAAGTGGCTGCGTCGCCTGCCCAAGTACTGACAGGGCGAGTTTTCCGATCAGTGCCGTGGCCAGCGTGAAGCCCACTGCCCGGACCAACGTGCCGAGCTCTGAGCCGCCCGCGAGCAAGCCGCTGACGAAGACCGTCAGGTAGACAACGGCGGACAGCCCCCAGACCAGGCGGTAGCCTATGGTCAGGGCACTCGGGCTAAAAACAGGAACGCGCGTGTTGTCCATCAGGCAGTCCTTCGTGCGCGGGCGACGGTTCGTTGTTGGGCAAAGATGAACTGCACGAGCTTCTGACTCATGCGCGCCGATAGCCCTTTGAATTCGCAGCCAGCAACCCAGATATGGACGCCGCCGCGATCGACTTGATGCACACGCCGCACTCCGGCCTGGACCTCGAATTCTTCCTCAATGCCCAGGACGCTGAACGCCAGCTGGATGGTGTCGCCGAGCTTGATTTCGTCCTGTGTGCGCAGTTGGACGCCATTGGCGCTGAGGTCCGTGATGCCCGCGCGCAGCTTGTGCTGCTTGTCGCCGTCGATGCGCAGCGCGATGCGCGGTCGAATCGCGACGGGCACGCGCACGGCGTTACGGCGCTGGCTGCGCTGCCACTCGCCGGCCAGACGCAGCCATAGCATTGGCACGCCGTCCGTATCCGCCTTGTCCACGCGCATCGCCGCCGTATACAAGGCGTCCTCACGCGAGGCCGCCACAGTGACGGTGTCGCCAGGTTTCAGAGAGATGAGTCGGCGGTCGCGATCGGTCGGCCAGGCAATGACCAGGCGGTCGCCGCGGTCGTTGTGATCCTCGAGTCGGCTGGCCACCCACGTGCCAGCGTGGGCGAGCTCGATGCGCTGACCGACGGTGAGCTTAGAGTCCTGCTGCATCGCCGACGACTCCCAGCGTGGTGACTTCGACCTGCGGTGCGACTTCGCTGTAAGACAGGATGGTCAGCGCGTTGAGCGAGCGCTCGGTGAAGCGCCGCAGCGCGAGCCGCAGCCGTGCCGGGCACAGCAGGATCGGGTTGTGGCCCATCGAGGCCACTCGTTCCATCTCCTTCGACAGGGCCTGGATCAGCTTGGTGCCGGTCGGCTGGTCCATCAGCAAGATGGCGTTGCCCGTGTCGGTGACCTGCAGCGCGCCGTTCAGCGACTGCTGCCACGTCGGCGCGAGCGTCACGACCGACAGGCGGCTATCGAAGCCGATGTGCTGGCGGCAGATGGCCCGACCCAGAGCCTGGCGCACCCGCTCGCCGAGTTGGTCGGCGTCACGCGTGAGCCGCGCGGCGTCGGCCAATGCTTCGAGAATAGTGACCAGGTCTCGAATCGAGATTCGTTCCGCCAACAGGTGCTGCAGGACTTTTTGGACCTCGCCAATGCCCAACAGCTCCGGTACGAGCTCGCCGACCAGCGCCGGATGTTCGGCCTTGATGCCATCGAGCAGTGACTGCACGTCCTGGCGGCTGAGGATCGCTGGCGCCTGCTGGCGGATGACTTCCGACACATGGGTGGTGATGACCGAGGTCGGATCGACCACCGTGTAGCCCAGGCTCTCCGCATGCTCGCGCTCCTCGGCGCTGATCCAGCGCGC
This sequence comes from Chloroflexota bacterium, assembly GCA_036506475.1. Taxonomy (GTDB): domain Bacteria; phylum Chloroflexota; class UBA6077; order UBA6077; family CF-72; genus CF-72. The sequence goes on along the minus strand of DASXRR010000443.1, from coordinate 2,866 downwards.
TGGCAGACCGAAGGCGGGCTCGATCGCGGGCAGACCATCCAGCTCATCGGCGTTGCCGTCGACGGAGCCTGGGTTCATGGCCAGCATGCGGTTGGCGCGCACTTCGCCGCGTGCGACTTCCACGCCGCGCAGGCGAATTACGTACGTGTCGGCCGGCAGCTGCAGGTCGTCGCGGATGCGAATGGTCGGCACGATCATGCCCAGGTCGGTCGCGATCTGGCGCCGGATCAACGTGACGCGGCTGAGCAGATTGCCACCGTTCGCGGTGTCCGCCAGGGAGATCAGGCCATAGCCGATCTCGATGCTGATCGGGTCGACGCGCAGCAGGTGGTTCAGCGTCTCGGGCTCGGCATTGGCTGGCGCGGCAGCGGCTTCTGCCTCGACGGCCTGGGCCGTCTGCTTCGCGTTCTTGCGCAGCATGTACGCAGCGAACAGCAACAGGCCGCCCACGGCCATGAAGGGCAGCAAGGGCATACCCGGCACAAGGGCCATGCCGACCATCAGGGTGCCCACGATGCCCAGCACGCGCGGGTTGCTGAACAACTGACCGGACACATCCTTGCCCAGGTTGCTGTCGGGCTCGGACGCAGCGCGGGTCACGATGATGCCCGTGGCGGTCGAGATCAGCAGCGCCGGGATCTGCGACACGAGGCCTTCACCGACCGTCAGCAGGGTGTACGTCCCGAGGGCGTCGCCGAACTGCATCTTGAGCTGCATGACGCCAATGACGAAGCCGCCGATGATGTTGATCACCATGATCACGATCGCGGCGATGGCATCGCCCTTGACGAACTTCGAGGCACCGTCCATGGCGCCGTAGAAGTCGGCTTCCTGCTGGACATTCTGGCGCCGCTTCCTGGCCGTGAGATCGTCGATGGCACCAGCTTGCAGCTCGGCGTCGATGGCCATCTGCTTGCCAGGCATGGCGTCGAGGGTGAAGCGCGCGGCGACTTCGGCTACGCGGCCCGCGCCGTTGGTGATGACCACGAAGTTGACGACGATCAGGATCAGGAACACGATCACGCCGACGACGAAGTTGCCGCCGACGACGAAATTGCCAAACGCGGTGACTACTTGACCTGCGTGGGCGTGGAGCAGGATCAGCCTGGTCGCTGAGATGTCTAGACCGAGCCTGTAGAGGGTGGTGAGCAGCAGTAGGCTGGGGAAGACGGAGAACTCGAGCGCGGTCTTGGCGTACAACGCCACCATCAGCATCACCAGGCCGAGGCTCAGGTTGATGATGAATAGGACGTCGAGCAGCCAGTCGGGCAGCGGCACGATCATCATGCCGATGACGGCGCACACCGCGGCCGCCAACATGACGTCCGAGTAGCGACTCAGCTTGGCCCAGATCGAGGCGCCATTCGCGCCACTGAGCGCGGGCGAAGCTACTGCCATAGCGATGGAGAGTTTCCCTTCACGAGTGATCGCAGTCTGCGGCTCAGGACGTTGTTCTCAATAGGGATTGCCCGCCTGACTTCGACGTCCGTTAGTACTTGACCGCCAAGAACGAGTTTTTTGGGAGTCGCAAGCCGCAGCTTGCGACTGCCAAATCCTCTGCGGCTACGAAGCGAACTATTAACTGGCTCTCCGGCGGCGGCGTTTGAGGCTGTAGACGTAGGCCAGGACTTCGGCTACGGCTTGATAGAGCTCCAAGGGGATTTCGTCGCCGACTTGCGCTGACTTGAAGAGGCCACGGGCCAAAGGCACGTTTTCTACGCAGGGGATGCCAGACTCGCGGGCGATCTTCTTGATTTTCTCGGCGACGAGGTCCGCGCCCATGGCGATTACTTTGGGCGAACTCATGTTCTGGTCGTACTTCAAGGCCACGGCGATGTGCGTTGGGTTCGTCACGACGACGGTGGCCTCGGGCACAGCCTGGAGCTGGCGCTGCATCGTGGCCATCTTGCGCTGGCGAGCGCGAATGTGGCCCTTGACGTGCGGATCGCCTTCCTGCTGCTTGTGCTCTTCCTTGACGTCCTGCAACGACATCCGTGTACTGCGCCCGAAGTTCCAGCGCTGGTAGGCGTAGTCGACGATGGCCAACACCAGCAGCACTTCGGCAGCCGGCAACCCGACATTCAGAATGGACTGCGCCAGAAAGCCCGCTAGAGCGCGCGGGTCAGTGCTGCCCTGGATGAGCGGCAGCTGATCCATCGTCTGCTGCAGACCGCGCCAGGTCATAAAGCCCACGACGCCAACTTTGGCCAAGGACTTGACCAGCCCGACGAGTGACTGCATCGAGAACATGCGTTTGATGCCGCTCATCGGGTTGAGCGTGTCGAAGTGCAGCATGGCTTTGAAGCTGAAGACCACGCCTTGCGCGAAGCCAATGCCGATCGCCAGCACAGGCAGCACCAGCAGCAAGGGCAACATGCTCATCAGGTACGCCTCACCCGCCTTGCCGAGCACTTGCTGGGCCCACAGGATGTCGATGTCCTGCGCACGCCCCGTCACGCCAAATTCGGTAAACGAGCCAGTCAGCAAGCCCTGCAGTCGCGCCGACGTGGCCGAGGCGGTGGTTTGCAGGATCAAACAGCCGGCCAGCAGGCCAATCGAGGTGCCCAGCTCAGGGCTGCGCGCGATCTTGCCTTCGCTGCGGAGTTGTTCACGCCGCCTTGGCGTTGCTGCTTCGGTACGCTCGCCGCTCACTTGAGGATGGCCACCGAGACGGCGCTGACGCCCGTGAACAGCTGGTGCAGGCGCGGCATCAGCAGCGGCAGCGTGATCACCAGCGCGCCGAGCGCGACGCCGACTTTGAGCTGCATACCGATCGAGAAAATGCCGAACTGCGGCGCAACCTTGCCCAGGACGGCGAGCGCGATATCCGTCAGCAGCAGCGCCACCAGCACAGGAAAGACCAGCT
>DASXRR010000442.1:0-1560 GCA_036506475.1 Chloroflexota bacterium | reverse complement strand
GCTGCACCCGCGCCAGACCTGCGCCCGCTCCACGAACGCGCCAGTCGCCACTTCGTCGAGCACGTACGAGCCATCGCCCCTGGGACCAGTGGCACCTGCCATCGCCGTGCTCGGACTGGGACGTTCGAGCCCTGGTCGACCCTGTGATCCGCTGGAATACGTTCGTCCCGGAGCTCCTGGCCGGTCGAAGCCTCGCCGAGATGTGCGACCCGCTCACGCGCGACGTGCTGGGTGAGGATCCTGCCGAGGCCGCGGCGGCGTTCCGCGCGCGACGCGGTGGCAGCGTTCGAGGCGCCCGGCGCGCTCGAGCGACTGGTGCACCATCCGTTCGGCGACGCACCCGGCGCGTACATGCTGTACCTGCGCTTGTTCGACAACGCCATCCACGGCTGGGACCTGGCCACAGTGCTCAGGCTCGACAATTGGCTTGACGACGACATCATCGCGGAGCTGTACGCGGCATCCGATGCCCAGCGTGAGGCATCTGGGCGTCAGGACATTTCGGCCGGGCCAAGATAGCTGTGCCGCCAGACGCCAACCTTCAGGTGCGCCTGCTCGGACTGCTCGGTCGCAAAGCATGACCGCCGCGGCTGGGTAACCTGGGGTGGTTACCCAGCCAGCGGGCCTGGAAGCGGCGACCCGGCCTGGCGAGCGTGGCTCGGCGCGACCGGCCAGAAGACCTTCCGCTGCGACAGTCCAGCCGGAACGTTCAGCGGCCGCCGCGAGTCCAAAGCCGCGCGGGCTACTGGTACGCGGCCGCAAGATTGCCAGCCGACCCGCAAGGCGTACCTGGGTCGCTCCGAGGACGTAACCCGCGAGCGCCTCGAAGCGGTTGCCGCCCGATTGGCCGGCAGGATCGAGCCGCCTCGACCGGCTGAATCCGTTCGACGCCTGCCAAAACCGCCGACGCCGCTGATCGGTCGCCAGCAGGACGTTGCGCTGCTTGTGCAGCGGATACTGCGCCCCGAGGTGCGCCTGCTGACGTTGACTGGGCCGGGCGGCACGGGCAAGACCCGATTGGCCCTCGCCGTCGCGGAGCAGGTCGCTGCGCGCTTGGCCGATGGCGCACGGTTCATCGATCTGTCGCCTCTGATCGATGCCGACCTCGTGGTGCGCGAAATCGCACGCCACCTCCAGATCCAGGACGTGAGCGAGGTGCCCGCCCGAGAGCGACGGCATCACCACCTGGCCGCACGAGGCATTGCTGGTGCTCGACAACATGGAGCAGGTTCTGGCCGCGGCGCCAGAGTTGGTGGCGCGGCTGGAGGCGTGTCCTGGCGTCCGCCTGCTGGTGAACAGCCGCGAGCCGCTGCACGTCGAGCTGGAGGTTCTGCACGCTGTCGCACCACTGGGCGTACCGAATCTGGACGTGCCACTCGCGCTCGCCGATCTGCAGCAAGAGTCGGCGAGCGGGATGGGTAACACGGGAATCAGGTCAAGTACGGATGGCCCGAGCGCAACCCGAGCCTAGGGTGGATGCATCACACATCCACCCGAAACTCGCAGGAGGTCAATCCCGATGTCCCGCTCCATCGTCCAGGCGCTGCGCGCTCCCACCGT
>DASXRR010000441.1:0-26690 GCA_036506475.1 Chloroflexota bacterium | reverse complement strand
GACTTGACGCGCATCGAATCGGGCCGGCTGGAGCTGGCCCCGGCGGACATGGACCTGGGCGCCTTGATCGCGCGGATTGTGGTCGGGCTACAGGCGACGACCGATCGGCGCCGCTGCGCCGACTCACGACCTAGTCCCAGGGAATGTCCTGTGTCGACTGGACATTGCCAGGCGTCAGTTGACCGCTCGCAAAAGCCGCGATGATAAGCGCTCCTAGCAGCGCGAACAGTCGCCGCATCCAGGGACTACTACATAACGGGTCAGTTCGCGTCTGTTACTCCCTCGCGGCGTAGTAGCCTGCGACGAACCGCCGCGAGGCCTCGAGCGCGCTCCTGGCCCACTCGGCGGGGCTGACGCTGCCGTCGCGCGGGCGGCCGTACTCGATGCTCAATGGCAGCCCGGGCGGCAGCGCGTCGAGAATCGCCCCAAGCGGCACCTTGCCTTCGCCAGGCGCCCGCCGACCGCGCGGCGGCGGACCATCGGTGTCCACACCGTCGTCCAGCTGGGCGTACGGAAACAGGCGGCGCGCGCTGCCCGCGAGCACCGCGATGTCGTCGCCGGCGCGCCAGAAGTGGAACGGGTCGAGGCAGATGACCGCGTTGGCGCGACCGCTCTCGTTGATCAGCTGCAGGGCTAGCGGCAGCGTATTGACGGTGTTCTGGCCGACGGGCGCCTCGAGCGCCACCGTCATTCCGAGCTTGCCCGCGGCGTCGCACAGCGCGGCGAAATTGTCGCGCTGTCGATTCCAGTCCGCATCGTCGGCGATGCCGAGCGCGTACGGGAAGCCGAGCTCTGCGCCGAATTCGAGCGACGGCAGCATGCGCTCGAGGTCGAAGTTGGGCCGAATGTAGTAGCTCAGGATGTCGTACAGGATCAGACCCGAGTCGGCCAGGGCGCGCTTGACCTCGCGCATCAGCGGCGGATTGCCGGCCAACGGCTGGGTGACTGACTCGTAGTTGACGCCGGGCGAGGCGTACATGCGCAAGCCGATGCCGTCGTAGCCGGCCTTGACCAGCGCGTCGATGTACTCCAGCGCTGGCACGCCGACCAGCGAGTTCGGTGAAAGGGCGAACTTGTTCATGGGACGCTGGTGAGCCTATCGACCGCCAGCGCGTGCCGACACCCTGACGCCGGCGTGGTATGACCAGTTCGCTTGGCCGACCAACCCGTGATTCGGCTTGCCCGCGCCGACGACTGCACAGCGGTTGTCGCATGCGTGCACGCCGCGTACGACAAGTACACCGCGCGCATCGGGCGCCCGCCCGCGCCGATGCTGGCTGACTACCCTGCACTCATCGCGCGCGGCGTGGTCCACGTGCTCGCCCAGCGCGCCACGCCTGACCTGCATGGCCTGATCGTGCTGTGGCCTGTGGATGGGGCGATGTATGTCGACAATGTGGCCGTCCATCCGCTCCACCAGGGGCGGGGCCTGGGGCGCCGTCTGCTGGCCTTTGCCGAGCAGTGCGCCCGTGCCGCCAACCTGCCCGAGCTACGGCTGTACACGAACGAGGCGATGACCGACAACCTGGCGTTCTACCGACGGCTGGAGTTCGAGGAAACCGACAGTCGCCTTGACGAGGGCTTCGCACGGGTCTTTCTGCGCAAGCGGCTCGACGGCCCAACGCCTCTGTTGTCCGCTATACTTATTTCGTAATCTTCGGAAAGAAAGGAAGATTGCGATGCAACGGAAGCGTCAAGAGTTGGTGCGCGTGCTCCAGCTCGCCTACTCCGGCGAGCTCGGCGCGGCCATCGCCTACCGCGGCCACGCCGCCTCAGTGCGCGACCCCCTCGAACGCCAGCACATCACGCACATTCGATCTGAGGAGCTCGACCATCGCGCACGCGTCGGGCACATTCTTGAGCGTCTGGGCGGCCGACCGGACCCGTTACTGGAAGCGCGCAATCGCTGCATCGGCAGTGCCATCGCCGCCTTCTGCCACGTGGGTGGCTGGTTCGCGCCGATGTACGGCGCAGGCTTGATCGAGCGCCTGAACATCCGTGAGTACGAACGTGCCGCTCGCCTGGCGGCGCTCAGCGGCGTTGCCGTCTTCGCCGACGAGCTGCTCGACCTGGCCGAGGTCGAGTGGGAGCACGAACGCTACTTTCGCCTGAAGGCCGCGTCACACCAGTTCACGCGCGTGCTGCGCGTATGGCCCGCGCCCGCGCCGAAGGCCACGATTCGGCGCAGCTACGAGGAGTTCATCCGCGGTCATTCTGAGCGCAGCGAAGAATCCGCGAGCACACACCTTTCGACAAGCGGATCCTTCGCAAGCTCAGGCTGACACTAGGAGGGATACCACGCCCGCGCGCGTCAGATACTGCCGGGCATACTGGTGGCGTGCCCACGGAGCTGATTCTGGTTCGACACGGTGAGTCGAACTACAACCGCGATCGTCGCTGGCAAGGGCAGTCGCAGGACGCTTTGCTGAGCGATCTGGGCTGGCGCCAGGCTGATTGCGCAGCCGACGCGCTGCGCGCCAGTGGCGCGGGCGCGCTGTTCAGCAGCGATCTGACGCGCGCAATGCAGACCGCGGTCGCCATCGCGCATGCCACGGGCTTGCCCATCGTCCCGGACGTGCGCCTGCGAGAGATCGACGCCGGCGAGTGGACCGACCGCCTGTCCGACGAGGTCCAGCGCGAGCAGCCCGACCGCGTCCGCGCCTGGAACGAAGCGCCTGGGACGACCACGCTCCCCGGGGGTGAAGGCCTCGTCGAAGCCCAGCGGCGCATCCTGGACTTCGTCGGACAGCGAATCCCGCGCTTCGATGGCCAGTCGGTCATCATCGCCATCCATGGTGCGATCCTGCAGACGCTGATGGCCGCCGCCGAGCACATCCCGCTCACGAACCTGTGGCTGCCGACGCCCGCCGCCAATGGCGCCATCGTCCGTATCGCATGGACGGACGGCACGCTGCGCCTGCTGGGTCCGCCGAACGTAGACCACCTCGCTCCGCTGGGCAGCGCCGGCGTGACGCTCGGCTCCGCCGGCGGCCCCGGCCCTGTCGCATAGTGCCGGACGCTGGAACCATCCGAAGCCGCCCGGCCCACCCCTCACCCGTGATGGGAGAGAGAGTCACTTTCGTACCGCCTCGCCCCTCATGGGCAGAGGCCGCGCGGAGCGCGGGTGAGGGGTGACCCTGCCAGCCTCAGGCGTCGACCTGGTGCGCCTCCAGGTAGTCGACGTTCAGCCGGCCACCTAAGCCGGGCGTCGACGGGACGATGAGGGCGTCGCCGCGGACTTCCAGGGGCGTTTCGAGAAACGCGTTGTAGAAGCTCATGTCGACTCGCCGCGCTTCGAGGCGATAGAAGTTGGGCACACTCATGACGACCTGGGCGCCGGCCAGGACGTTGATCGGGCCGCTGGCATCGTGCGGGGTGATCGGGATGTAGAACGTCTCGGCCAGCGTGGCGATCTTCTTCAGCTCGGAGATGCCGCCCGTCCAGGTCACATCGGGCATGACGTAATCGGTCAGGTGGCGGGTCAGCACCGGCAGGAACTCGAAGCGGGTATAGAGCCGTTCACCCACCGAGATGCGGACGGGTACCTGGGCGCGCACCTGCTCGAGGGCGTCGTAGCTCTCGGGCGGGCACGGTTCTTCGAACCAGGTGATGGCGTACGGCGCCAGACGATTCGCCAGCCGTACGGCGGTCGGCACGTTGTACAGCGCATGCGCGTCGATCAACACCTCGACATCAGGCCCGACCGCCGAGCGAATCGCGGCGATCATTGCCACGGCCGTGTTCTCGACGCTGCGCTCGATCTGGCCATCCACGTAGCGCACGTTGCTCAGGCCGCCGGCGGCCATGAACGGGTCGGTCTTGATCGCGCGCGAGCCACGGCCGACCTCGGCCACGGCGTTGTCGACCATCTGCTCGACCGTCGGCGCGTATTGGAAATGGGTATACAGGGGCACCGTCTCGCGCACGGCGCCGCCGAGCAGCTCGTAGATCGGCACGCCTAGCGCCTGGCCCTTGATGTCCCACAGGGCAATGTCGATTGCGCTGAGCATGGCCGTCGTCGCGCCCCGCGTTCCCAGATACGTAAAGGCGCGCAACACGGTGTGCCACAGCTTCTCGATCTGACCGGCATCCTCGCCGCGCACGAAGTTGTCGAGCTCGCGTAGAGCGGCGACCATGGTCCGGTTAGCGATCGTGCCCGGGTAGGTGGTGACCTCACCCCAGCCCGTCAGGCCGGCGTCCGTTTCGACTTGCACCAACACATAGCTCAACCTGCCCGCCGCGCCGTCGGCGGCTGGGCCGTGGACGTGCCACGGCCGAACGCGCGTGATCTTCATGTCGACGTCGTTTCTACACCGCCGCCGGCACCCCAGTGCCGGGAGCAGCGTGGGCGTTACCGTCAGGTGGACATGCCGAGTTTGTCGCTGCCGCGCGTGCTCGCGCTGGTGGGCGGGCTGGCGCTGGTCGCGGCGTTCTTCATGCCCTGGTTCAGCAGCCAGAACCTGCTGCTGAGCGGTCAGTTCCTGCACCAGTTTCTGGGCAACCCGGGTGACTTGCGGCGCTTCTTGCCCGGCGCCAGCGGCGCGCCGGGCGAGGCGCAGGTGCTGCGTGCGCTGGTCGACTTCTTCCCCGTATGCGGCGCAATTGCCGCGGCCGCCGCGCTCGTCGGCGGCATGCGGCGCAACGTAGTGGCTGACGTGGTGCTCGGGCTCGGCGGGCTGCTGCCCTTGGTCGCGTGGGCAATCGGCGTCAGCCGCCTGCCACCGGGCGCTAACGCCGAGGTCGGCCTGTGGCTAATCGTCAGCGGCGCGCTGGCGATTCTGGCGGGTCTGGGGCTGGACCGAGTGCGAGCCTGACCGCTCGCTCGCGCGACATGCCGCGGCCGCGTTTCCAGGCGGCTTCGAGCGACGGTCGACCGAGCTCGCTCTCGAGCAGGCCGACCCAGCCATCGTGCCGCGCGCGGCCCGACCGGGTGATCGGCACCCCGGCCTGCTCGCGCAGCACCTCGGCCGCGCCAAACTGCACCGCCGCGCGCGCCGTGTCCTGACGTCGCTTGACGAGCACGACGGCAAGACTCTCCAGGCAGCGTGCGACGCCTACCCAGTCGCGCAGCTCGAAGGCAATCACGAGCGCCGCGCGATAGTTGCTCGTGGCCTGAGTCAGCTCGTCGCGGTCGAGCGCGATGTTGCCCAGGCTGTGGAGAATGTTGCCCTCGCTGCGACGGTCTTCAAGGGCCCTGAACATCACCACGCTTTGCTCGAAAAACGCTGCCGCGTCGTCAATCCTGGTCTGCAAGCGGGCGGTGATGCCCAGGTTAGCCAGCGCGCCAGCAACGCGGCGCTGATCGCCGATGGCGCGACTCACGTCCAGGCTCTGCTCGAAGAGCGCGAACGCCAGCGTCCGATCGCCTCGTTCAGATGTGACCACCCCCAGGTTGTTCAGCTCGGACGCCACGCCGGCGTCGTCGCCGAGCTGGCGACGCAGCGCCAGCGACTCCTGATGCAGCGCCAAAGCTGCCTCATACGCGGCGTTTTGACGCGCCAGGTGACCGGCGGAACTAAGCGCGTTGGCGCGCACCTGCACGTCGACTGACCTACCGCGCGCCAACAGATTGTCGAGCCAACGCCGACCCTCCGCGACGTGGCCGCGCACATCCCAGAAGTGACGCATCGCGGCCGCGAGCCGCAGCGCTTGCTCGGCAGCGCCATCGCTGGTCTGCGCCCAGCCCAGCGCGGCGCGCACGTTGTCGTGCTCGCGCTCGACGCGATCGAGCCACTCCAGCTGATCTGGCCCGCGCAGGTATGGCTCGGCCTCTTCGACAAGGCCGAGGTAATAGGTCAGATGCCGCGCACTCAGCGCCGTGTACTCGCCGCGCTCGGCCAGCCGCGCCTGGCCATACTGGCGCAAGGTCTCGAGCTGGCCGAACCGCACGCTGCCATCACGCGCCGGCTCGGCCAGCACCAGCGACTTTTCGACCAGCGATTGCAGGACGTCAACGATGGGCCGGCTGGCCTCGCTCGAGCCAGATCCACATACGTCCTCGATTGCCTCGAGCCACGCGCCACCGCGGAACACCGCGAGTCGGTCGAAGAGCGCGCGCTCGTCGTCGGCGAGCAGCGCATAGCTCCAATCGACGGTCGCGAGCAGTGTCTGGTGCCGCTCAGGAGCGTCGGCCGCGCCCCACACCAGAATGCGATAGCTGTCTTCGAGCCGCGTATCGATTTGCTCGACACTGAGCACGCGTAAGCGCGCGGCGGCAAGCTCGATGGCGAGCGGGATGCTGTCCAGGCGACGACACACGCGCAACACCACTGGCGCGTTGGCGTCGGTCAGCTCGAACGTCGGCCTGACCGCCCGGCCACGGTCGACAAACAGGCGTACCGCATCGTGCTGGGCAATACGCTCGAGCACCGTCTCGTCTGGGTTGCCGACGTCGAGCGGTGGTACTGGCCAGACCAGCTCGTGGCCGATGCGCAGTGGTTCGCGACTCGTGGCCAGGATACGCAGCCGCGGGCAGCGGTCCAGCAGCTGACTGGCCAGGCTGCCGCACGCGCCGAGCAGGTGCTCGCAATTGTCGAACACGAGCAGCAGGTCACGCGCGGCCAGTGCGCCGCTCAGGGCGTCGACGATCGAATCGGTGGCCTGCTCGGCCAGTTGGAGCGCGGCCGCCGTGGCGCGCGGCACGAGCATTGGATCGGCCAAAGCAGCCAGCTCAACGACGACCGGCGCCTCGAGGGTCGCGCGCACGTGCTGCTCGGCCACAGCCAGCGCGAGCCGAGTTTTGCCAATGCCGCCCGTACCGGCAAGTGTGACCAGACGATGCGCGCGCAGCGCCAATCCCAGCTCGCGCAGCTCGCGCGTGCGTCCGATGAAGCCGGTGGATGGCCCGGGCCAGCTGCGCTGTGCGGCGGCCGCCACGACTCGCTGGCGAGCGGGACGGCTCGCCGCGCGCGCGGCAGCTTCGAGCACCGCGCGATCTTCGGTATCGAGCTGGAGCGCCTCGGACAACCGCCGCAGCGTGGCCAGGCGTGGCACGCGGCGTACACCTCGCTCGAGGTCGGAGATGCCGCGCGGACTCAGGCCCGCATGGTCGGCGAGCTCCTCCTGGGTCAGCTGCGCGCCGACTCGAAAGTCGCGTAATCGCTCGCCAAACGTGCGGGGCTGTTCGGCTGCCATGCCTGGCCTCCGCTTATGAGCTGCCGCGTTGGGCGTTAGCTTCCGTCGGGCGGGCTCCAGCGCCCGACGGCGCAGCCGCAGCCGGTGCCCGCGGGTGAGCGATACGCCGGCTGATAGGTCATCAGCTCCATCGGCGTGTCACCCATGGCGCCCGCCGCCGCGACCCAGTTCAAGATCTCCGTGGTTGCCGACTGCAGCTTATAGCGCGGCAATGTCGACAGAATGTCGCCGTCAGCTTCAGTCAGGCCCTTGAGCGCGAGTTGATCGATTTCCTCGTCCACCGTGAAGTGGCTCAGCCCGCCCGAAGTGACAATCGCGACGCGCGCATCACTTTCCCAATTCAGGATGGCGTCACGCACCGCACGGCCGAGCGCGAAGGCGCGCCGCGGGCTGATCCAGTGCGGCGGATAGCACGTGTTGATGGTGATCGGCACCATCGCCGGGCGCTTGCTGCCGAACCAGCGGCAGACGGGGAAGGAAAACGCGTGGGCCATGCCCTGCTGGCGCGGGTTGGTGGTGCGCTGGAAGTCGAGATACCAGGTGCCGGGGCCGATCGAGCCGCCGTACTCGGGCTTCATATAGCGCGAGCTGGCGACGTCGAAGTCGTGGTCGGCGAGCTGTTCGACGACGTGCTTGCCAAGCGTGGTCTCAACCGGGTAGTCGATGATCTCGGTGCCATACACCGCGGCGGCGATGCGAATGGCCTCGGACATGTTCGCGCGCATGACCCGCGGATAGTGGGTCAGCGTCTCGCCCCAGTAGACGCTGATCATCGGGTAGTTGTCTTCGAAGAACATCTCGTCCTGGTCGTCGCCGAACATGACCACGACGTCCGGGTCGGTCTTGCAGAACGCGTCCTGGAGGGCGTCCAGGTTCTCCTGGATTGCCTGGAACTTGCGACAGAAGACCTCTTCGCCGAGATGGTCCTGGATGGCCGGATCGGCTGACGCGAGCAGCTCGTCATAGGTAACGTGGGCGCCGTCTGTCGGACGGATCAGCTCACGATTGCGTTTGTCGTCCTCAGCGCGCTTGGCCCAATCCTGGCCGGGCAGGCTCATCAACGGCGTATGTGAAGAGGCGAACCCGCCCACGATCGTGGCCATGCAGGTCAATCCTTTCTGAAGCCGATGTGCCGATCCTACATCGAGTGCCGCTCGCGCCACACCCGCGCATGCCCAGCGGCGGTCGGCCCGGACGGCTCCCTTCCGAGCACCCGGGCACGGCCGGCAGCGGGCGGTGGCTAGACTGTCGCGTGCGCGGGCTGGTGCGAACGGCCGAGGTCCAGGCGGCGATCCTGATCGTGTGCGTCGCGCTGGCGTGGGTGCTCGAGATCGTCGACCAGGTGGTGTTCGGCGAGTCGCTGGATCGCTTCGGGATTCGGCCACGGGACGTGTCCGCGTTGTGGGGCATCCTGGTGGCGCCGCTGCTGCACGGCGGCTGGGCACACCTGGCCACGAACACAGTGCCATTCGTCGTGCTGGCGTGGCTGGTCATGCTGCGCCGCGTGCGCGACTTCTTCATCGTGACCGCGCTCGTGATCGTGGGCGGCGGGCTCGGCGTCTGGCTGATCGCGGCACCCAACACAGTCCACATCGGCGCCAGCGGGGTGATCTTCGGCTACGTGGGCTACCTGCTCGCCCGAGGCTACTTCGAACGCAGCCTCTGGTCGGTGCTCGTCGCTCTGGTGGTAGCGGGCGTCTACGGCGGTGCGCTGTTTGGCCTGCTGCCCGGCCAACCCGGTGTGTCATGGGAGGGCCATCTCACCGGCTTCGTGTCGGGCGTCGGCTCGGGCAAACTGCTCGCCAATCGGGTACACAAAGCCGGGTGACACACGAGTCGCCCGCGACCGGCCGCCGCTCCGATGCCTGGTTCCACGATCCCGACATGTATGGCTTCGTCCGCCGCGCCTTTGCCAAGAGCATGGGCCTGGACGACCAGGACTTGGCCCGTCCGATCATCGGCATCGCCCAGACGCAGAGCGACCTGAACAACTGCAACAACAACTTTCGCGAGCTCGCCGAATACGTGAAGCGCGGCGTATGGCAGGCCGGCGGGACGCCCCTGGAGTTTCCCACCATCTCGCTGGGCGAGCTGTTCATGCGCCCGACGACGATGCTCTATCGCAACCTGCTGGCGATGGATACCGAGGAGATGATTCGCGCGCACCCGCTCGACGGCGTCGTGCTGCTGGCCAACTGCGACAAGACCACCCCAGCGCAGCTGATGGGCGCGGCCAGCGCGAACGTGCCGGCCATCCTGCTGACGGGCGGGCCGCATCTCAGCGGACGCTTCCGCGGTGAAAGCCTGGGCGCGTGCTCCGACTGTCGGCGCTACTGGGCTGAATACCGCGCCGGGACCGTCGACGAAGACGCAATGCGCGAGCTCGAGGACGGGATCAACCGCTCGGATGGCCACTGCACCGTCATGGGCACCGCCTCGACGATGGCCGCGACCTCGGAAGCACTGGGCATGTCGTTGCTCGGCAGCGCGGCGATCCCGGCGCCGGATGCGCGCCGCCTGCGTATGGCCGAAGCCGTCGGCCGCCAGATCGTCGACACTGTCCAGCGCTCGATTCGGCCGAGCGCTGTCCTCACGCCGCGCGCGTTCGAGAACGCGATCAGGCTGATGATGGCGCTCGGCGGCTCGACCAACGCCGTCATTCACCTGACCGCGATCGCCGGTCGACGGGGCATCGAGCTGCCGATCGACCTGTTCGACCGCATCGCGCGCGAGACGCCATTCATCACCAACCTGCGGCCGAGCGGCACGTTCCACATGGAGCAGCTGTTCGAGGCGGGCGGCGTGCCAGCGGTGCTGAAGGAGCTCGCTCGCGGCGGCCTGGTGCACCTGGCCGAGCCAACGATCACGGGCCGCACGCTTGGTCAAGAGCTGGATCGTTTTTCTGCGTTAGGCGCGGACGCCGTCAGCGGCAGCGGCTGGTCCGGCCGCGAGCGCATCGTCTACGGGCTTGACGAGCCCCTGGCGGCGCAGGGCGGGATCGCCGTTCTGCGCGGCAACCTCGCGCCCGACGGCGCCGTCATCAAGCAAACGGCTGTCTCGCCGCACTTGCTAACGCACCGCGGCCCGGCCGTTGTGTTTTCGTCCATGGACGACCTTGCCGCGCGCATTGATGACCCCGCGCTCGAGGTGACCGCGGACAGCGTGCTGGTGCTACAGAACGCCGGCCCACGCGGCGCGCCAGGCATGCCCGAAGCTGGTGGCCTGCCCATCCCCAAAAAGCTGCTCGCGCAAGGCGTGCGCGACATGGTGCGCATCTCGGATGCGCGCATGAGCGGCACCGGCTACGGCGCGGTCGTCCTCCACGTGGCACCTGAGGCGGCCATCGGCGGCCCGCTCGCTCTGGTGCGTGACGGCGACCTGATCGAACTGGACGTCGCCGCCCGCCACCTACACCTGTCCGTTTCTGACGCAGATCTCGCGCGGCGCCGTTCGACCTGGCAGCCGCCTGCCACCCTGAGCCAGCCACGCGGCTACGCGCGCATGTACGTCGAACACGTCATGCAAGCCAACCGCGGCGCCGACTTCGACTTCCTCCTCGGCGGCGACTAAGGGCTCCTCAGAGCATGCCGAGGATGCGCGCCAGATTGCCGCCCAGGAGCAGCTCCTCGGCTTGTTGGCCGAATTTGGCTCGTTTGAGGGCTTCGACGGCCAGGTCGGAGTAGAGGTTGGGCCAGTTCGAGCCGTAGACGACGCGCTCGGGGCCTAGCTCGCGAATGGCGCGCTCGACGGTGCTTGGCTCCATGGCGGCGATCGTGGTGCCGAGGTAGAGATTGGGGTTGTCGCGGGCGGCTTCGATAGCATCAGAGACCCATTCGCGGTAGCCCATGTGGTCCATCAGGACCGTCACGTCGGGAAAGCGGTGGCACAGCGCGCCCACGGCCAGGGGGTGGCTGATCTCGCTGCCGGAGTGGATGTTGACCACCAGGCCCAGCTCGCGCGCCGTGGACATCAGCCGCCCGGCCAGAGACCCGGTCAGGTGGACCTGGTAGATGGCCGGCATGATCTTGAGCACGCGCATGCCCAACTCGGTGGCTGACTGACGAATTTCGGCGAAGGCTGCGTCGCCGTCGTTGGGATTGACCTGGCAGCACAGCACGGCCCGACGTTCGGCGTGCGCGGTGTCATACAGCGCGCGGTTATCAGGCTTGGGCGTCGGACTGGGCATGACGACGGCGTATTCGATGCCCGCGGCGTCCTCGTTGCGTAAGAGCTCGGCGAGCGCCGTGGCGCGCTCAGAGGCAGGCGCGTTGGTGTTGAGGTAGACCTCGAAGTCCATCGTGGGCATCGGCATGGCGGCACTAGCGTAGCGAACGCGCCGATACCATGGCGCCGCGTGTCGACGCCAAAGGTGCAGACGGGTTGGTGGCGGCCGATGGTTGGCCGCGATCAAGACGAGCCGCATCGCGCCTCGACACCGCTCGAGCTGCTGTTCGATCTGTGCTTCGTCGTCGGCGTGGCCGAGGTCGCTGCGCAGCTGCATCACAGCGAGGCGGCCGGTCACGCGCTAGAAGCGCTGCCGGGCTATCTGGTCGGCTTCTTCCTGATCTGGTGGGCGTGGATGAACTTCACCTGGTTCGCGTCCGCCTACGACACCGACGACGTGCCGTATCGGCTGCTGACGCTGCTCCAGATCGGCGGCGTGCTGATACTGACCGCAGGTGTGCCCGCCGCCTTCGCCAGCTACGACTTCACCGTCGCGGTCGCGGGCTACATCGTCATGCGCGTGGCGATGGTCATCCAGTGGCTGCGCGCCGCGCGTGAACACCCGGCCACGCGCAGGTCGACGCTTCGCTATGCGGTCGGCATCGGCTTGTGCCAGGTCGGATGGCTGATCCGCCTGGCACTGCCCGCGCCATGGAACGCGCTCCTGTTCGCCGCACTCAGCGCAACCGAGCTGGGCATTCCCGCCTGGGCCGAGGCGTCCGGCCAGCCGACGCCCTGGCATGCGGGCCACATCGCGGAACGCTACGGCCTGTTCACGATCATCGTCCTGGGCGAGTGCGTCTTCGCCGCGACGACGGCCATCCAGGCAGCGATCGCGAGAGTGGCGTCTCGGCGGCGCTGCTCATCACCGGCGTCGGCGGCTTGCTGCTGATCTTCGGCTTGTGGTGGTCGTACTTCAAAAGCTCGCCGGTCGGCGTCTTGTACACGTCGAACCGCGCGTCGTTCCTCTGGGGCTACGGGCACTTCGCGGTGTTTGCGCCAATCGCTGCGCTCGGCGCCGGCCTGCAGGTCGCCGCCGAATCGGCCCAACCCGGCGCGCAGGTCGACCCGACCGCGGCAGCATTTCTGGTGGCCGTACCGGTCGTGGTCTATGTGGTCGTACTTGGGCTTCTGCATCGACTGACGGATCGGCGCCCGCTTGCGTTATGGCCCATTGGCGTGGCGGTCGCGCTGTTGTTGGCGGCGGCCGCGGCTGCACGGGTGGTGTCACTCGCTGGCTCCGTACTGCTGATGGGCGTGATCGCGTCACTACTCGTGGCGAACTACGTGTATCGCCTCGGGCGTGTCCAACGCTGAAGCATCACCAGCAGGACGGTACACGCCGCGAGTCCCGCGCCGACCAGCAGCAACGCCGGCGGCCCGCCAGCCTGCGTCCGCGTGTCGCGCACCAGCGCGCTGATCGTCTCGACGACCAGACCTGGTTGCAGACGCGGGATCTCGCGCGCGGTACTGTCTTCGGCCCGCACCAGCCGGCCATTGGCGACCGTCAACGCGAGGTCCTGGTAGACCTCGACCTCGGCCGGATCGACGGGCGGTCGACCGTGGGCAAAGACCACCAGCGGCACATCGGGCAGCGGGCCGGCAGTACGGAGCGCGCCGAACGTAGCGGCCACGGCCTGACCGTCGGGATCTTCGCGCAGCCAGCGCCGATAGCTCTCGCGGTTCTCGCGCGGCGTCAGCTCCTGGAAGCGCGCCGCCAGGCGCTCGTCGTCGCTGTCGAGCACGACCAGCGCGGCGACGTCGCGCGGATAGCGGCTGGCGTACAGGCGCATCAGCACACCGCCAAATCCGTTGCCGACCAGCACGTGCGGCGGCCGGGTGCCCGTCGCCGCCAGCAGCACGCGGAGATCGTCGACCGCCTGCTCGGCCTGGGCCGGGGCCGAGGTGGTCTGGCTGCGGCCAAGTCCGCTGCGGTCGTAGCTACACACTCGGCTGAACGGAGCGAGGTCTGACTGCACGGACGACCAGTCGTCACTGGCCCGCCGCAGGTCGGCCTCCAGCACGACGGAGGGTGTGCCGCTGCCCTGGCAGGAGACGAAGAGGCGTTGGCCGCCGACGTCGACGAGCCCTTCCATCGACGCAACCGCACCCGGCGCCGCGCAGCCGACAAGCAGCGCAAGCACGGCGGCGAGCCACCAACTACCACCTGAATTGAGGAGGCGCACGCTGCTGGTGCAGCTTAGACTCGACGCATGCAGGGCTCAACAGACGCAGGTGTACAGGTTCCGCCACGAGGCACGCACGGAGCGGCCTTTCCGAAACTGCCGGGGCCGCTCGCGCGGCTCATCAATGGCACGGTCTTCCGCATCTTTCGCAATCGCCGCTTCCAGGACTTCAACATTCTCGCGCTGACGACGACCGGCGCTCGGTCGGGCCAGCAGCGCCAGTCAACGGTGGCCTATTTCCCGGACGGTGACGGCGCCTGGCTGATCGTCGCCTCGAAGGGTGGTGCGGCCACGCACCCCGCGTGGTTCTTCAACCTGGCCAAGCATCCTGAGGGGGTGTGGGCCGAGATTGGCTCGAAGAAGATGAAAGTGCGCCCCGTCACCTTGAGCGGTGAGGAGCGCACGGCGGCCTGGCGACGCATCACCCAGCAGTCGCCCCAGTTTGGCGACTATGAGACGAAAACGGATCGCGAGATTCCCGTTATCCGGTTGACGCAGGAAGGCTAGAACTCAGCGCTCACCCGCGGGGCGCGCTCGATCAGCTCGACCAGCACGCGGCGCGTGGTGGCCAGATCATCTGGGGCGAAGTCGGCGTACAGCTGTGCCGTGGCGCGGCTGACGCTGGCGAGCATGCGCTCGAGCAGCTGCCGGCCATCGGCCGTCAGGCGTGGTTGGTCGGACGCGTCGTCGACGAGACGCCGGCGGCTGAGCCCTGTGATGCTTGTCGACACGGCGTGCGTATCCGCACGCAGGCGGGTGGCGATGTCGTCGACCAGGCCCTGACGATTGGCCGGTGGCGTCGGCCCGGCGAGCGTCTGCAGGGCAATTAACTGGATGAACGAGAGATGTGCCTGGTCGAGCAGCGCGTCGAGGACGTCGCGCACCGCACGCGCGGCCAGATTGATGTCCTGGCCAGTCAGGGGTGGACTCTGAGTTGTCATCAGTGATCTTCCTCTCTGAGGAGCGTCCGCAGGGTGTCGACCAGTTGGCGGCCGCGGTCGCTAAGAGGTCCGCCAATCGGTTGCGTGAGCTGGTCTTGAAGCCGCGCGACGATCGCGATTGCCCGCTCGATTGTGTGGTTGCCGTGTGGCGTGAGACGCAAGGAGAAGGCACGCGGATCGCTCGGGTGATCGAGCCGCTCCACAAGGCCAGCGCGCGCGAGCTGTTGCGCGAGCTTGGAGACATAGACCGGCTCGAGGCCGCTGAAGTCGCTCAGCTCGCGCTGACTGGGCGCCTTGCCAGCGCGCGTCAAGCCGAAGAGTGACGCCAACAGCGAGTACTGGGCATGGGTCAGGCCGAGTGGTCGCACTGCGCGGTCGACGGCCGCGCGCCACTTCAACGCGAGTCGCCACACGAGGTAGCCCGTGGACGGCGCTCCTGACCAGCTCACGCTGCATAGTATACATGGACATGGTTTCCATGACGACTATTTTTCAGAGGAGCGACCGGCGGCTGGCCGTTCACACCGCGCCCCCGTGAGGGTGACGTTCCGGGTGTCCTCGCGCTACGCGCGCTTCCCGCCGGGAGGGACCCCCTGGCGAGTATTCGGAATGACGCTGCACCTGGGGAGGGGGCATATGGCACGGCGGTACAGTGCGCGGCGTGGACCTCGGGGCGCTCACGGAATATGCGCGCGACATTGCGCCGCATGTTGACCGCCTGGCAACCGCGGTCCATCGCCACGCTGGCCCCGACGGACGCGCGGTCATCCAGAGTTACGGCTTGCCCAACGCGGGCGTGCTGATCGACGTACGTGCGCTGCTGCTCGGCGGACCCATCAGCTTCGACGACCTGGCGACCATCGACGCTACGCGCCGCGCGACACGTTGCAGGCGGCGCTCGACGAGCACGTGCGCCAGGTTATGCTCGACAGCGCCGAACACCACTTCGCCCTGACACACAGAGGCCGCGAGCTGCTGGAGCGGCTGACGGCGATGCAGGGAGAAACCATCACGAAGCTGTGGGCGGACCACGCCAGAAGCCTACCGATGCTGATCGATGCGACCTCACGTGTCACGGGGGCAGCGGGCCGCGAATTGCCCAGAGCACGGTATCCAGCTTTCAACCTGATGCACGCCGCGCCCGATCCGCCGGCGGCCACGCCCGCGCACCTGCTGCTCACGCGGCTGACCACGCTGCGCTACCTGCGCGCCGACGCGCATGCCGCCGCCTGGTCCGACCGCGGCCTCGTCGCCCCACACGCTGACGCGCTCGAACGCCAAGCAATCGAAGCCGACACAAACGCGAACGCCGCCCCTCCCTGGTCCACCCTTACGCCCAACGATCGCGCAAGTGTCCTGGCGGCCCTGACCGACCTGAACGGCTGATATCTTCCACACAGGGGCGTGATCAAAGTCATAGCCGGTGCGATCAAGCACCCCACCAACCGCTCGCTGGCCGACTTCCACGCGTACTGGGGTACGCGCCACGGGCCGCTTTTCGCCCGAACGCCCGAGCTGCGCCGCTACGTGCAGCACCATACGTTGCCCGAGGCCTACGCCGGCTCGCCCAGACCAACCCATGATGGCGCCTCGATGTTCTGGTACGACGACCTGGACGCCCTACGCGCGCCGTCACCGTTGCTCGGCGACGTCATCGGACCGCAGGATGGTGAGCTGTACGAGTGGTACGTGCGCTCCGCGCGCTACGGTGCGCCCGATGCGCTGACGCTGCGCGAGACGGTGATGGCCGACGATCGGCAGCTCTTCGACCGCTCCAGCATCTGGCCGCTGCACGCCAAACGGACCAGTGTGGCGGCACTCGAACACGTCATCGTCGATGGGCAGACGACGCCGGACATGGTCAAGGCGATCTTTACGGCCGCCCGCTTACCGGGCTTGTCGCTTGACGAGTTCTCGCTGCGCTGGCGGACGGTGCATGGGCCGCTCGCGGCGCGCGCGCCTGGCCTGCGGCGCTACGTCCAGAACCATGTGCTGCCCGAGGCGTACGCACTGCATCGGCCAACCCACGACGGCTTCTCCGAGCTGTGGTTCGACGATCTTGCCGCGCTGCGACACGCGATGGCCTCACAGGAGTGGCGCACGCTGCGTGAAGATGGCCAGACGCTGTTCGTGTACCCGATGGCCATCGTCATCGCGCGCGAACGCGTCCTCTTGTCATTCTGAGCGCAGCGAAGAATCCGCGAGCATGGACGTGTCGGCAAGCGGATCCTTCGGCTGCGGCCTCAGAATGACAAAATAGAGCCAGACGCTGTTCGTGTACCCGATGGCCATCGTCATCGCGCGCGAAAGGGTTATTTCGTCAAAATAGAGAATGCGCTTTGCGGTTCTGGCCCTGCTGCTGTTTGCTCAGGACGTGTCGTCCGAGGTCACTGGCCTTCAGGTCGTCGCCAACAACGCGGCGACCGCGGCCAATGCCAGCCTGACGCCCGCTGGGCTCGACGGTCGGGTCAGCCTGCCGGCTGGCTTCAGCATCAGCCAGGTCGCCGCCGGCCTCGACAATCCGCGCTTCATGCAGTTCGACGACGCCGGCAATCTCCTGGTCGCCGACTGGGACGGCGGCAAGATCTACCGCTATCCAGCGGCGAACGGCGCCATCGCCCCGTCAAGCCAGCCGCCGCAGCCTTTGCTCGAGGGGCTCGCCGAGCCGTCCAACGTCGCCCTCCATGATGGTTACCTGTACGTGGGCGAGACACGCACCATCGCCCGCTACCCATACGACCCGTCTGGCGCCGTCGGCGAGCGAGAGAACGTAGTCCCGGATCTGCCGCGCGGCGGCCACAGCACGCGCACCGTTGTGTTCGGCGCCGATGGCGCGATGTACGTGTCGGTCGGCTCGTCGTGCAACATCTGCGACGAAGGCGACGAACGGCGCGCCGCGATCCTGCGCTTTGCGCCCGATGGCTCTGGTTACCAGCGCTTCGCCTACGGTCTGCGCAATGCGGTCGGGCTCGCAATTCAGCCGAGCACCGGCTTGCTGTGGGCCACGGTCAACGAACGCGACAACCAGGGCAACGAGATCCCACCCGACCTGGTCACGGTCGTCCGCGAAGGCGAAAACTTCGGCTGGCCTGGTTGCCAGCCACCCGAGGCGACGCCTCAAGACCCCGGCCGCGACTGCTCGAACATCACGCCGCCGAGCGTCGCCATCCAGGCCCACAGCGCACCACTCGGCCTGGCCTTCTACGGGGGCCAGCAGTTTCCGGCCGACTACGCCAACGACCTGTTCGTCGTCCAGCACGGATCCTGGAACCGCCAACCTCCGGCGCCGCCCAAGCTGATGCGGGTCCACTTCGACGGGCCGCGGCCGGTCTCGGTCCAGGACTTCGCCACTGGCTGGCAGCGCCGCGACGGCAGTCGCTGGGGCCGCCCGGCGGGCGTAGTCGTCGCGCCCGATGGCAGTCTCATCGTCTCCGACGACGATGCCGGGCTGCTCTACCGCATCACCTACGGCGGCTAACGCGCAGGGATTCGCGCCTCCGCGCCAGTGGTCGCCGGAGGCTGCCCCGCCCGCGGTGCGCAACCCGACCACCCGGCCCTCGGCGACCCAGGCCGACGTCGCGATCACCGACGATGACGAGCTAGAACCAGCGGATGCGGCGGAACAGCAGCCACAGCGCAGCTGTTGCGATTGCCAGGAGCGCCAGGGCGTAGAAGTAGCCATACTGCCAGTGCAGCTCGGGCATGTTCTCGAAGTTCATGCCGTACACACCCGCGATCAGCGCATCGACCATCAGGATCGCCGTGACCGCGGTCATGCGCTTGACGGTTTGATTGACGTCGTTCGAGACAAATGACAAATACGTATCCATGGACGACGAGAGCAGGTCGCGATACGTATCCAGGCCATCGATGACCCGATTGGTGCGGTCGTACAGGTCCTGAAAGTACGGAAAGTATTCCTCGGGAAAGAGCTTGTGGTCGCGCCTGAGCAAGACGTTGATGACGTCACGTGCGGGCGCGATCACTTTGCGCATATGGAACAAGTCTTTCTTCAGGTTGAAGATCGACTCCAGCGTGGCTGACGAACGGCGTGAGGAAAACATCTCCTCCTCGAGCCGCTCGCTGCCCTCGGCCAGCGAGTCGAGCGCCGGGAAGTACGCGTCGACGACGGCGTCGAAGAGCTCGTAGGCAATGTCTTCAACGCGCAGCTCCCGATCGGTCCTACCAACAGTGGCTTTGAGTGAGCCGCCACGCACGCGCTCGGTCAGCTCCTCGATCGCCGGCACGGGCGACCAGTGGATCGTGACCAGGCGCTCGGCGTGCCAGATGAACTGCAGCTCGCGCATCTGCACCCGCTTGCCGCGCTTCCCGTTGCTCGGTTCACCGACCGCGTACAGCACCCCGAACGCGATGTCGCCATAGTCGTCCAGCTTGGGCCGCTGGTGATGATGGATGATGTCGCGCGCGGCCATCGGGTGCAGGTGGAAGCGCTGGCGCAGCCACTCCACATCCTCGTTGCTCGGGTCGACGATGTCGATCCACGCCAGCGAGCCGTTGTCGACGCGCTCGACGGCGCTGCCGTCTTCAACTTCGAGTGTGGCTGTGCCGTCGTCCCCGGAACGAGTGATGACCTGGGCGATCACGCCCGGCGCGAGTTCACCACGGGCAAGGGTGGGAACACGATCTGACGCTTTTCGGGTGGCGCTTTGGCAAGCAAGGCAAGATCCATGAACAGCAGCCGCAGCTCGCGTCGCTGCGCTTCGGTGAGCTCATGCGGCTCGATGTCGCGCAGCACCGTGCGCAAGGCGCGTGCCGAGCGGACCACACCATTGCGCCGCTGATCGTGCCGCGCACCATCGCGTCGACTCTTGACCGAGGCGCGCACGCGCGCATGATCCCAGTGCTCGTCGGCGGCGCGGAGCGCCAACAGCCGCCGCCGCTCGGGTGGCACGGTCAACAGCTCCTCGGCGGCGCTGATGGTAATGCGGTTCTGCAGGACCAGCGGAGCCAGGACCGCGTCCTCGAACACCCGCAGCCGTTTCGATACGTACGCGGGACTGCGCTTGATCGCTTCAGCGACCTGACGCGTGCTCCAGCCGCGTTCGCGGACCAGAGTCTCGAGGGCGCGCGATTCCTCGCGCGCGCTGAGGTCGCTGCGCTGCAGGTTTTCGATGAGCGTCAGCAGGAAGGCTTCGCCGTCGTCAGCCTGACGGATGACGGCGGGCACATCCGGCCAGCCGAGCGAACGCACCGCCGCCACGCGCCGATGGCCGGCGACCACCTCGAACGCGTCGCCCATCGGACGCAGTACGACCGGTTGGAGCAGACCGTACGCGGCGATACTCTCGGCAAGCTCCTCGACAAGTGGCAGCGCCCGACGCGGATTGCGTGGGCTCGCCTCGATGGCTGCCAGTGGAATACGCCTGGTCTCGCTCGCCTCGCGCACGGACAGCCGCGGCATCGCCCCCCAGAATACTCGCCCGCGTCAATCCCAGGAAGTGATAGACGAACGTTCGTTGGGGATGATCAGCCAGCACAGCAGGTACAGCGCTAACCCGGGCACACCGCCCGGCAGAAACGCCAGCACCCACAGGATGCGCACGATGGTCGGATCGATATCGAGATACTCGGCCATGCCGCCCGCGACCCCGGCCACCACACGGTCAGTCCGCGATCGACTAAGTCTTCGCTTCAAGCTCATGCCTGTTTGACGCAGCGCGTCCCTGCGGGGTTGCGGCCTAAACCGATCAGGAATCGAGAAGCGCCGGGCACGCAGCCGCGGCTAGAGTGACCGCCATGACCGACTCTTCCACGATGGGAATCAAGACCGTGCTGCATCCCGTGTCCGACCTGGCGAAGGCCAAGGCGGTGTACGCCGCCCTGCTCGGCTTCCCGCCGCAGAACGACGCGTCCTACTACGTCGGCTTCGACGCCGAGGGCCAACACATCGGGCTGGTGCCGGGCGGTGGACCGCAGCGCATGACCAGCCCGGTGTCCTACTGGCACGTGACGGACATCGCGGCGAAACTGGCTGAGGTGACCGCCGCGGGGGCCACCGTGAAGGAGCCCGCGCACGACGTCGGTGGCGGCCGCCTGGTCGCCACCTTCACCGACCCCGATGGCAACGTCCTGGGGCTGCTCCAGGACCCGTGACCGTCGTTCCCATCAACACCCACACAGGAGGAAACCTGCCATGAAGGACACGCAGAAGTCCGCCAAGCGCACCACCGCGACTGACACTTCGTTCGATGGATTGACCAGCGACGAACGAGCCGCGGTGAAGGAGCGCGTCAAAGAGATGAAGGCGGCCGCGCGCCGCGGGCCGCGCGCGGACAAAGCGGACGGGGAAAGCGAAGTGCTCGCGAAGATCGCCGATATGCAGGACTCGGATCGCGTCATGGCCGAGCGGCTTCATGCGGTCATCAAAGCTAGCGCGCCGGCCCTCTCGCCGAAAACCTGGTACGGGATGCCCGCGTATGCCAAGGACGGCAAGGTCGTGTGCTTCTTCCAAAGCGCGCAGAAGTTCAACACGAGGTACGCGACGTTCGGCTTCAGCGACGAGGCGCACCTCGACGAAGGCAACATGTGGCCGAACGCCTACGCGCTGACGAAGTTGACCGCCGCCGACGAGGCAAGGATCGCCGCGCTCGTGAAGAAAGCGGTGAGCTGAGGGCTCACTCGGGAGCTGATGCGCGACTATCAGATGGAGACACGATGAGCATTGCCACGAGGACAGACACGCAGTCGCGGGCGCTGCACGTTGCCGACCGCCACGATTTGATCCGCGTGCACGGCGCCCGCGTGAACAACCTCAAGGACGTCAGCGTCGAGCTCCCGAAGCGCCGGCTGACGGTGTTCACCGGCGTCTCCGGCTCCGGGAAGAGCTCCCTGGTGTTCGGCACCATCGCCGCGGAGTCACAGCGGCTCATCAACGAGACCTACAGCACCTTCGTGCAGGGCTTCATGCCAACGCTGGCCCGGCCCGAGGTCGACGTACTCGACGGGCTGACGACCGCGATCGCCGTCGACCAGGAGCGGATGGGCGCCAACGCCCGCTCCACGGTCGGCACCGCCACCGACGCCAACGCGATGCTGCGCATCCTCTTCAGTCGACTCGGGCAGCCGCACATCGGCTCGTCCAACGCGTTCTCGTTCAACGTCCCCTCGGTCCGCGGTGCGGGTGCGATCACGATCGAGCGCGGTGGCGGCAAGACCGAGCGACGAAGCTTCAGCGTAACTGGCGGCATGTGCCCGCGTTGTGAGGGCCGAGGCACGGTCTCCGATATTGACCTTACCCAGCTCTTCGACGACTCCAAGTCGATCGCCGAGGGCGCGATCACGATCCCCGGCTACAAGGTGGATAGCTGGTGGACAACAGGGATCTTCCTCGAGTCCGGCTTCGTCGACCCGAACAAGCCGATCCGCGAGTACACCAAGAAAGAGCTCCAGAACTTTCTCTACAAGGAGCCGACCAAGGTCAAGATCAAGGGCGTCAACCTCACCTACGAAGGGCTGATCCCCAAGATCCAGAAGTCAATGCTCTCCAAGGACCCCGACGCGCTGCAGCCCCACATCCGGGCATTCGTCGAGCGCGCCGCCACCTTCACCGCCTGCCCCGACTGCGGCGGCACCCGGCTGAGCGCGCCTGCCCGCGCCTCCAAGATCAAGGGGATCAACATCGCCGACGCGTGCGCGATGCAGATCAGCGACCTCGCTGGATGGGTGCGTAGCCTCGACGAGCCGTCCGTCGCGCCACTGCTCGCAACGCTGCTGCAGACGCTCGATTCGTTTGTCGAGATTGGGCTGGGCTACCTCTCGCTCGACCGGTCGTCGGGCACGCTCTCGGGCGGCGAGGCACAGCGCACCAAGATGATCCGCCATCTCGGCTCCTCGCTCACCGACGTCACCTACGTCTTCGACGAACCGACCACGGGCCTGCACCCCCATGACATCCAACGGATGAACGAGCTGTTGCTGCAGCTGCGCGACAAGGGCAACACGGTGCTCGTCGTGGAGCACGAGCCGGAGACGATCGCGATCGCCGATCACGTCGTCGATCTCGGCCCAGGCGCTGGCACCGCCGGTGGCGAGGTGGTGTTCGAGGGCACCGTCGAAGGGCTACGGGCTAGCGGCACCATCACCGGCCGCCACTTCGACGATCGGGCCGCGCTCAAGGAGCCGGTGCGGACGCGCACCGGCAGGCTCGAGATCCGCGGCGCGACGGCGCACAACCTGAAGGCCGTCGACGTCGACATCCCGCTCGGGGTGCTGGTCGTCGTTACCGGCGTCGCCGGCTCTGGCAAGAGCTCGCTCGTGCACGGGTCGATCCCTGCCCGCGCGGGTGTGGTGTCGGTCGACCAGGGCGCGATCCGCGGCTCGCGACGGAGCAACCCGGCGACGTACACCGGACTGCTCGACCCGATCCGCAACGCGTTCGCGAAGGCAAACGGTGTGAAGCCGGCGCTGTTCAGCGCCAATTCCGAGGGCGCTTGCCCTACCTGCAACGGCGCCGGCGTGATCTACACCGACCTGGCGACGATGGCCGGCGTCGCGACGGTGTGCGAAGAGTGCGGAGGCAAGCGGTTCCAGGCCGAGGTGCTCACCTATCTGCTGGGCGGCAAGGACATCAGCGAGGTGCTCGCGCTGTCGGTCACGGAGGCGATGGAGTTCTTCGGGTCCGGCCCGGCCAAGACCCCGGCGGCGCACGCGATCCTCGAACGGCTCGCGGACGTCGGGCTCGGCTACATCAGCCTCGGCCAGCCGCTCACGACGCTATCCGGCGGCGAGCGGCAGCGGCTCAAGTTGGCCACCCACATGGCCGAGAAGGGCGGCGTCTACGTCCTCGATGAGCCGACCTCCGGTCTCCATCTCGCCGACGTCGAGCAGCTGCTCGGCCTGCTCGACCGGCTGGTCGACTCCGGCAAGTCGGTCATCGTCATCGAGCACCACCAGGCGGTCATGGCGCATGCCGACTGGATCATCGACCTCGGTCCCGGCGCCGGCCACGACGGCGGCCGGATCGTCTTCGAGGGCACGCCCGCCGACCTCGTCGCCGCCCGCTCGACCCTTACCGGCGAGCACCTCGCGGCCTACGTCGGCAGCTGACCAAACCCCCGGACACTCACGAGATCGATCTCGCCTGCATCTTCGCGAGGTGCCCCTGGTGCTGCGACGCCTCATCCGACATCTTGCGCGCGGGCAAGGACAACGGCACGCCGACGCTGGTCATGGCCGTCGTCGACGGTGAGTCGATGGGTGCCCTGATCGGGCGCGGCCTACCGCCCGGTGCTCGCCAACCGGGTGTTCCGGCGACTGATCCTCGGCTTCGCGGTCTCCTAGCTCGGGGACGGGATGAGCTTCGTCGCCGTGGCATGGCTCGCCATCGAGCTCGCGCCGCGGTGGACCCGCGGGGCTGTGGGTCGGCGCCGCGGTGGCCGCGTATACGTTGCCGGGCGTGGTCGGCGCGTTGGTGTTCGGTCGCCGTCTGCGGCGGGTGCCAGCCAGGCGGCTACTGCTCGCCGACAACGTCGTGCGCGGCACGTTTATTGGCGCCGTACCGCTCGCTTGGGCCGCCGGACTGTTGACGCTGCCGCTGTACCTCGTGCTGCTCGCGGTCTCGTCGCTGCTGCACGCACGGGGAGCCGTCGTGTGCCTGCTGCTGCTGGCCCACGGTAGGAAGCAGTGAGCCGAATCAGGTGACCAAACCGATCAGGAT
Source organism: Chloroflexota bacterium (assembly GCA_036506475.1). Classification (GTDB taxonomy): domain Bacteria; phylum Chloroflexota; class UBA6077; order UBA6077; family CF-72; genus CF-72. Next base: position 2,529 of record DASXRR010000441.1, on the reverse strand, counting down.
TCGAGAAGCCATCTCCGTCCGCACCGGGCTACGTTGATCTGGAGGAGTGATTCATGAAGAGAGTTGCTTACTGGGTGTGCACCGGGCTGGTTGCGTTCTTTCTCGGGTCGGGCGGGCTGGCGTACGCCATCCAGGTGCCGGACGTGGTCCAGGGCGTCGTCGCGCTGGGCTTCCCGGTCCACTTCGTCGTCCTGCTCGGCGTCTGGAAAGTGCTGGGGTCGATCGGGATTCTGGTACCGGGCTTTCCGCTGCTCAAGGAGTGGGCGTACGCGGGGATCATGTTCGACCTGACCGGCGCGGCGTCGGCTTCGATCGCGACCGGTGGCGAGTGGTGGCACGTCGCCGCGCCGCTGTCAATCGCGGCGATGGTGGCGGCGTCATGGGCACTGCGGCCGGCGAGCCGCCGGCTGCCGGGCGCAACGATCCGCGGGCTGGAGGTCGTCGAGCCAGGGCTCGGCCGCCCTCAGCGGATGCGCCAGTACTCCGGCACATCCTAGTCGGAGTCGGCATCGCGCGATCGAAAACCCTGCAAGATAGCGAGCGTCTCGGCGCTGCTCACGCCAAAGCGGCGCAGCGTATGGCGCGCCATCTCGAGCGCCAGCTCGAGCTCCGCCGAGACTGCTTCGTTCACGCCGCGCGCCTGCAGATCGCGTAGCTGCTCAGCGGTATGCGTCCGCGCCACGATGTCGAGGCGCGGCCAACCGCGGCGGGCATAGGCCACGATCTGGCGCGCGGCGACCGCGTCCGGGATGGCGATCACCAGTACTCGCGCTCGGTCGAGGACGGCGCGGTCGAGCAGCACTGGGTTATCGGCGCTGCCAAGTAAGGCCGTCACGCCCTCGCCGCGGAGGCGTCGCACAATGCGCGGATCCTGGTCAATTGCCAGAAACGTGAAGCCGCGCCGCGTGAGCGCCTCGCCTACGAGCTGGCCCACGTCGCCGTAGCCGCAGATCACCGCGTAACGTCTGCCCGCGGCGGCTTCACTGATGGTCTCATCGGGGTCGGCCAGGCCACGCGCGGTGAGGCGGCGCTCGACATTGCGGACTACTCGGCCAGCTGAGGCATGCAGCGGTGGCGCGAGGACGATGCTCGCCGCGGCACCCGACAGGATCAGGTTGAAGCCGTCGCCGGTCAGTGCGCCAGTGTCGCGGCCGAGCCGCGCCAGCAGAAACGAGAACTCGCCGCACTGGGCCATGACAACACCGACCAGCGCCGCCGTCCGGCCTGATGCGCCGAGCAGCGCCGAGATTCCCCCGACGATGACGCCCTTGAGCAGCACCATGAGCACGAGGACCAACAGCACCAGGCTCCAGTAGGCGAGCACGTACGGCGGGTCGACCAGCATGCCGACCGACACGAAGAACAGGCCGGCGAGTACGTCACGCAAGGGCACGATCTCCGCGAGCACCTGGTGCGACAGGTCGGACTCGCCGACTGCCAGGCCGGCCACGAAGGCACCCAGCGCCAACGACACCCCAAATAAGGTTGAGATGTAGGCGGTGCCGAGCGCGACGGCGGCGACCGCGAGCACGAACAGCTCTCTGTTGCGTAGTCCTGCCAGCCACTCGAACAGCGCCGGAAAGACTTTCAGGCCAGTTGGCACGAGGATCACCAGGAACAGGCCTGCCTTACCCAGTGCGAGGGCGACGTCTTGCAGGTTGCTGGCTCGGCCGGCCGACAGCGCAGGCAGCAGCACGACCAGGACGATCGTGGCCAGGTCCTGGACGGTCGACCAGGCCAGCGCGATGCGACCGTGCTCGGCCTCGAGCTCGCCGCGCTCGCCCAGGATCTTGCTCAACACTGCGCCCGAGGAAATCGCCAGCGCGGCGCCGAGAAAGAGCGACCCCGCCGTCTCCCAACCGAGCGCCCTACCTGTGATGTAGCCGATGACCATTGTGGCCAACACCTGCACACCGCCGCCGACGAGCGCGACCTTGCCCGCGCGGAGCAAGTCGCGCAGCGATAGCTCGGCGCCGATCGTGAACAGCAGGAACACCAGACCCACATCCGCGATCTCCTCGACGGCATGCGGATCCGCGACCAGGCCAGGCGTGAACGGCCCAATGACAATGCCCGCCGCGATGTAGCCAATCACTGCCGACTGGCGCAGCCGCAGCGCGATCACCGCGCCGAGCAACGCCGCCACCAACGCGAGCGCCAAATTCGCGACCAGCCCGCCGCTCACCGTCGCAACCTTACCCGCAGCAAGCGTCGGCCCCGGCCCACCGACCAGGACGACCTCATCTGTCTAGGACTCGGCAGGGCCAAGCGCATGCTCGCACACGGGTCGCCGACCGCGGCAGGCACCGCCTCAGCACCGGCGCTCGCAACTGCCGCGACTAGCCCCCAGGAACCCCGTGCTTGTCGGATGGCGTCCAGCCCGCGCAGCGGGCGTCGACGAGGACGGCACGCACGGCATCGAACGGGCGCCCGCAACTACGCCAAGATCTGCTCGGCCAGGGAACGTCAGTTGTGGTCGCAGCGCAAGTGGCAAACTGCCTTAGCCGCCGTGAGGCGGAATCAGCGGGT
>DASXRR010000440.1:0-23335 GCA_036506475.1 Chloroflexota bacterium | reverse complement strand
TTCCTGGCGCGCCGGCTGGGCTGCGCGATCGTCGAGATGCCCGTCGACACGACGTATCAAGCCGAGTCAACGTTCGACGTCGCGCGCCATTTACGGCCGTTCCTGGCGGACATCGTGCGTATCCGCCTCAACGCCCAGCGTGGTCTGTATGGCTAGCCAGTCCAGGCGCTTTTCAGGGGTGGTCAGGGGAAAAGATGCCGCCGTGTCTCGTATCGTTAGGCAACACACAGTGGGAGGCCGGCAGTGACAACTCTCTCGCCCGATACCGCGAGCAGCTTCTTCGAGCGGCTTGGCATCAACCAGATCGTGAACGCACGCGGCAACAACACCATCCTGGGCGGGTCGACGCCCTCGCCGCGGGTGCGCCAGGCCATGCTCGACTCCGAGCGCTACTACGTGGACATGCAGCAGCTGCTCGAGCGCTCGGGCGAGCGCATTGCCGAGTTACTTGGCTGCGAAGCGGCCTACGTCACGCCAGGCGCGGCCGCGGCGTTGGCGCTGGGCACTGCCGCGTGCATCACCGGCAAGGACCCCGACAAGATTGCTCGGCTGCCCGACACCCGCGGACTCAAGGACACCGTCCTGATCCAGGCCGGTCACCGCTATCACTACGAGCGGGCCGTGACCGTGCCTGGTGCGCGCCTGGTCGAGGTCGATGCCGCTCAGCTCGAGGGTGCCCTCACCGATAAGGTCGCCGCGGTGTTGTTCCCGGCTCATCTGGATGGCGCCCCAGGCACGCTCACCCTGGCCCAGGTCAAGGAGCGAGCAGCCGCGCGCGGAATCCCAGTTCTCGTCGACGCCGCGGGTCGGGTATATCCGCTCGACAAGTTCCATAGCTTTGCGCGCGACGGCGGCGACCTGACCGCGTTTGGCGCCAAGTACCTGGGCGCGCTGAACGCCTCGGGCATCCTGTGTGGCAAGCGCGAGCTGGTCGAAGCGGCGGTGCCGCACGGCTTCATTGGATTCGAGACCGTCGCCTGGGGCAAGAGTTTCGGTCGGCCGCTCAAGCTGGACCGCCAGACCATCGTGGCGGTCGTAGCCGCCCTCGAGGAATGGCTGAGCACTGACCACGCGGCACGCATCGAGCGCTACGAGCAGCGGCTGTTGCTGATCGCGGAGCACATCGAGGGGCTGCTCGGCGTAGCGACCCAGATCAAACGCGGCGACGGGCCGGCGCCGTGTGTGTTGCAGCTTGTCCTCGACGCGCCCCGTGACGCCGCTGGCGTGAGCCGCGAGCTTCTGAGCGGGACGCCCGGCATTGCCGTTGGCATTGACTCGCCGAACACCATCAACATCAATCCCGTGACCGTGCGCGAGGAAGATGACGAGTTGATTGCCGACCGGTTGCGCGCGTTGTTCACGTAAGTGGCGGCGCCGGTCTCTATCGAAGCGGCGCGCCTATTCGATGGGCGCGCCGTCCAGACAAGCGCGTCGGTGCTGATCGAGAGCGGCAGCGTCGTTCGAGTCGGCGGGCCAGCGCCGGAGGGGGTCGAGCGTATCGAGTTCGCCGGTGCGACCATCCTGCCCGGGCTGATCGACGCGCATGTGCATTTGTGCTTTGACGCCAGCGCGACGCCCGTCGAGCACCTGGCCGAACGCGACGACGCGGCGGCGCTCGAGCAGATGGCTGCGGCAGCTGCGCGTGCGTTGCGCGCGGGCATTACCACCGTGCGCGACCTGGGCGCCCGGGGTGACCTGATCTTCCAACTGCGCACGCGAATCGAATCGGGCGCTGTCGAGGGTGCCCACATCCTCGCCGCCGGTCGACCTTTGACCATTCCGATGGGCCACTGCTGGTTTCTGGGTGGTGTGGCCGACGACGAAGCGGCACTCCTGGCGTTAGTGCGGACCGAGGTCGAACGCGGCGCCGACGTGATCAAAATCATGGCTACGGGCGGGGCCATGACTGCTACCAGCGACGTCACGCGACCGCAGTTCGCGGCCGAGACGCTCCGTCGCGCCGTCGACCTCGCGCACGAGCTAGCGCGTCCGGTCGCCGCGCATGCGCACAGCCGTCAGGGGATGCGCGAGGCGGTCGAGGCCGGCGTGGAGACCATCGAGCACGGCACGTTCGTCGGCCCCGATGGGGCACGCGTGCATGACGAAGACCTGTCGCTACTCGCAGGCTCATATACGGTGCTGGTGCCGACGTTGTCGCCAATCGGCGGGCGAGCCGGCACGCCCGAGGCGCGCGCGGGGGCGCTCGAGCCACAGCTGAGCGCGGCCGAGTTCTGGGCGCGGCGGCAGACCGACGTGGGCCGGCTGTATAGGGCCGGCGTGCGGATGATCGTCGGCAGCGACTGCGGCGTGGGCCATACACCGCACGACAGTGCAATTGGCGAAATTCAGTTCCTGGCCTCGACTGGCGTTGCCCCAGCCGCCGCGTTGGCCGCGGCGACGGCCGACAGCGCTGAAGTGCTGGGCATCGGCACGGTGACTGGCCGGCTCGCGCCAGGCCTGCGTGCCGACGTCCTCGTCGTCGAGGGCAATCCGCTCGAGGACCTCAGCGCGCTGCGCCGGCCGGTGGCCGTGTTCAAGGCTGGCCGGCGCGTCGTCGTCAGTTGACTCTGGCGATAGCGCCGATAGCGCCGATAGCCCGTAGCGCGATCCACATGGTCTAGGCCACGCGTAGGGAATCTTTGGGCTTGCGAGCTGTCACGGGCGCTTGTCTCCGTGACCTACCTTGCGGCCTGCCCTTGGGGCAGAGTCAAGGCGCTCCCGGCCACGCCGCCGTTCTGGTACCCGAGCTCGCACCCGGCGGCGCGACGTACCAACCGCACGTGCACCGCTCGAAGCCCGACACCGTCCGGCCCGAAGGGGATGCTCCGCATGGTTTCGGGAGGTGCGACTGCAGGCAGGGACAGCCTTCGGCGGTGCACCGCTTGAAGCACCGACACCGTCCGGCCCGAAGGGGATGCTCCGCATTGTTTCGGGAGGTGCGACTGCAGGCAGGGACAGACGTCGACGGCCGGCACGCGAGCAGGCGCTGCGGCCCGGCAGGGTTTCGAGGTACACACGTGTTGGAAATCCGCCGCGGTGTGGTGGCCAGTCGGTCATACTGGTGCAATCGTGCGTAGTCCGTGGCTGATGCTGGTGCCCGTCCCGGCCGTTGGCTGGTGGTTCCTGGGCTTCCCGCCCGGCTGGGGCTGGATCGTGCTGCCGATGCTGCCGGGCCAGCCGGTGACCCTGGGCATGCTGCTGGTGTTGGCGACCGTCGTCATCGGCGCGTACGCGGGCCTGGCCTGGCTGCGCACCAACTTCTAGCTGCCATCTCGTCTAGCGCCCGCGGGGGCGCAATAATCAACACCCTGACAGAACGCGTTCACGGGGGAGGTTGCTTGTGACGACGACGACCAGGCTCGAGTTCCCGCAGCCGCACGAGATCGACGGCTACTGGGACTGGGACAAGATCCATGCGCCCCGACCGCTCACGCCGCTCGCCGGCGACGCAATCGTTATGTCAATGGGGGTCGGGTTCACGATCGCCCAGCATGACTTCGGCTCAACGCTCGAGCTGAAGTGCCGCATGATCAACAACTACTTCTACGCCGCCTTTGCGCCCGACGCGGCCTACACGCCGCCCACGACGGACGTGGACGAGTACGCCCGACAGCTCGACAAGCTCGCCGCGGGTATCGGCGAGCGGTGGAAGGATGAGTGGGAGCCGTCGGTCATTCCGATCGTGGAATGGGCGCGGACGACCGACTTCCGGGCGATGAACGACCAGCAGCTGCTGGAGGCATACGACCGCTGGAACGAGCACCTCATCTACTTCTGGACCATCCACGGCTGGATCAACCTGTCGCTGGTGCCGGCCACAGCGCTGACCGACTTCTACACCGCCGAGGTCAACCCCGACGATCCGAATGAGGGCTGGCAGCTGATCAAGGGCTACCGCACCAAGTCGGTCGAGACCAGCGAAGGCTTGTGGCAGCTGAGCCGCAACGTCCGGTCGAGCCCCGAGCTGACCAAGATCTTCGAACATGCCGACCCGGCGCAGATGGTCACCGCGCTCGAGCAATCGCCTGAAGGGCAGCGCTTCCTCGGCGAGTTCCGCGCGTTCCTGGACGACTTCGGCTGGCGCAGCGATGGCATCTACGAGATCGGCGACGCCACCTGGCGCGAAGATCCGGCCATCCCGCTGAACACGATCCAGGGTTACATGCGCCTGGGCGACGAGTACAACCCGACGCATACGGTCGAGGAGGCCGCGCAACAGCGCCAGGCGCTCGTCGCCGCCGCGCGCGCGAAGCTGGCGGATCGGCCCGATAAGCTACAGCACTTCGACGCGCTGCTCGACGCGGCAAAGTACAACCTGGCGGTCACCGAGGACCACAGCTTCTGGATCGACCAGATGAGCACGGCGGCCTATCGCCGCTTCTGCCTCGATATCGGGCAGCGCCTCGTCACAAAAGGTGTGCTGGAGCGCTCGGACGACGTGTTCTACCTGTACAAGAACGAGCTGCGCGAGGCACTCACCAGTGGCGTGGCATCGAAGGATGCGGTACGCGAGCGGCGGGCATCCATGGCCGAGTCAGCGCAGATCGTTCCGCCCGATCATCTCGGCGCAGCTACGCCGTTCAATGCCGACCCGTTCTTCATCGCCGTTGTCGACAAGATGCTCGGGCTGCTGCCGGTCGAGCCGAGCGGCGACCCGGACGTGATCACTGGCGTGGCCGCTTCACCCGGCACGGTGCAGGGCACGGCCAAGGTGGTGCGCTCGCTGGTCGAGGCCAGCAAGCTGCAGCGCAACGACATCATGGTGTGCGAGATGACGGTGCCGACGTGGGTGCCGCTGTTCGCGACGGTGAGTGGCATCGTGGCCGACTCCGGCGGCATCCTGAGCCACTGCGCGATCGTCGCGCGCGAGTTTCACCTGCCTGCTGTTGTTGGCACGCGCGTGGGAACGACGGTTATCAAGGACGGCATGCGCGTCACGGTCGATGGCAGCAAGGGCATTGTGCGCATCGACGCGCGGCATTAAATCGCCCTGTCATTGTTGCCTTTACCGCTCCGACTCCAGCTTGAACTTCTTGCCCGCCGTCGTCAGATGCTGGGCAAGCACTGCGGACGGAGACTGATCGCGGGCCACGGTCGCTGACCGAGCTGAACGGGCCGCGGCCGCTGCTGGCGCCGCTGCTGGCGCTGGCATGGGCACTGGAATCAGCTCGACCTGGGCGCCGTGCTCGAAATTGTTGTCGAGCGAGACAATCATGATGCCCTTCGCCGGCGTCAGCTGGGCCTCGGCGGCGTTCAGCGTCACTGGCACATTCCTGGTGCCACCGACCGGGACGGTTTCGAAGGCGCCCGTGCTGATGGTGTTGTTGAACGCGTTGAAGCTTGCTTCGCCCGGCAGGATATCTATCGCATTCGAGAAGGCATCGATGCCGGCCGCCGCATAGATGAAGCGTGGACTCGCCTCCGTCAGTCCGAGGGTCTCGGCCAGCACCGGTAACAGGATGGTGTTGCCGTTGAACGGCGCGATGGCGAAGAAGTCGACGAACAGATCGTTCGCTGCCAGGTCCACGATGAACGCCGCGGTCTGCCCGTTCGGCGTGCCCGTGGTGATGAAGCCGTAGTCGGCGCTGAACACCTGAAAGAACTTGCCATCCTCGTTCTGGAGCACCACCTCGAACTCGTACGGAGCAAAGTTCGAGATGCGGCCGCGGGTGTTGATGGCGAACACCACGACCTGGTCACCACGGTCATTGAATGACTGCACGCCCGCCGAGCGCAGCTCCCACGGGTTGCCGTCGCGCGACAAGGTGCCGTCGTCTACGAGGCCCCAGGCGTAAAAGTCAGCCGTGCCGGCGATGGCGCCACCGTTGTTCGTCACGCGGACGTTGGCGGTCGGCGACGAGGCGGTCAACTGACCCTGCAAGGTCTCCGTGTTGTTCGACAGTGCGCGCGGCACCAGGTAATACGGAACGCGCAGCGCGATGCCGCTGTTGCCGTTGCCAGCCGGCGTCAGCTTGACGATGCCACCCACGTCATGGAACAGCGCTTCCTGCGCGCTACCGACGCTCGAGATGGGGACGTTCAGCGTCACGTTGGTGCTGGCGTGGCCGAATGCCGGCACCGTGATGGACGTGCGCTCGAATGAGATCGAGTGCGGCCGCCCCTGCGCGAACTCGGTCGATAGGTTGAAGGTGATGTCGGTCGCGCCATGGTTCCGCACGAGCAGCATGGCCGTCTCGCGCATGTCGTGGAAGTCCCAGTCAAAGCCATAGCTCAGGCTGGATTTGTCGGAACGGCCGAAGGCGACGGCGACGGTCCTGGTCGAGTTGGGCGCAGAGACCAGGCCAGCGCCGGCGCGGCGTACTTGATACCCAGCGACGTCCCCCGGTGAGGAGGTATTGACAATGGCCTGCTTGAGATCCTCGACGCTCCACCACGACGGATGCGACTGCTGCACCAGTGCAGACAGACCTGTCACGTGCGGCGCGGCCATCGACGTACCCGACAGACCTTCAGCGCCGTTCCCCGTGCCGACGGCTGTTGACAGGATGCTCACGCCAGGCGCGGACACCTCAGGCTTGAGGAAGCTGTCGTGGAAGCGCGGACCGCCTGACGTGAAGCTCGCCAGGGCCTTGAAGCCGGGGTTCGTGAAGTTCGTCGCGGCCATGGTGGTGGTCCCGCCATCGGCGGCAACGACCAGGCTGCCCGGGCTGGTCGGGTTGCTCAGCAAACCAGGCACGCCCAGGAACGGAATGGTCACGCCCGCGATTGGGCCCTCGAACGGCGGAAAACCAGTGTCCGAGTTGACCATGATCGCCGCCGCGGCACCGTGCTTTTGTGCGAACACTGCGCGATCGACACGCGCGCATTCGCCGCGCCTTGTAACGACGGCTTTACCCGCGACCGCGGCCGTGTATTCGGCTTCCTTACAGCCGAGCGACACGTTGGCGCCATCGCGCAGGACGATGATCGGAATGGCTCCGCCCGGCAACGGCGCGCCATTGGCGTCGATCGCGTTGACGGTGTTGCCGGTGCTCAGGTTCAGGATCGCACCGGGGAAGTTCGGCTTGCTGTCGACGGCGGCCACGCTCAGTGCACGCGTGGCGGTCGATGGGCGGCCGACGATATAGGGGCTCGCACCCTCATTGCCTGCGGAGATGACCATCAACACGCCTGCCAGGCTGGCGTTGTCGGTCGCGTCGATTTCGGCATCGGCATCCGAGCCGCGGCCAAACGGGCTGCCGAGCGACATGTTGGCGATGTCCATCTTGTTCTGAACCGCCCAGTCGATCGCCGCGATGACGACTTCGCTCGACGCCGAGCCGTCGCAGCCGAAAACGCGCACGCCGTACAGGTTGGCCTTGGGCGCTACGCCTGGGCCGATGCGGAAACTCTTGCTCGGCGTGGTCGCGTCGTACGGGCCGGTAAAGGTCGCGCCCGCGTCGGTGACGCCAAAGCCGGCAGCGGTACCACCGACGTGCGAGCCGTGCCCGTTGCAATCCAGCGGGTTCGGATCTGGATGCGGGATCTGGCGCGCCGGAATGTCGTTGTCGGCGTCGTAGGCGTCGCCGACCAGGTCAGTGCCACCTTTGACCTTGGTCTTCGAGTTCGGGCCAAACAGCGTTGGATCGGCCGGCGCCGTTTCTGTCGCGTGGGCCGTCGTGTAGGCGGCTGGGGTGCCAGGCCCGCCGAAGTTGGCGTGCGTGTAGTCGAGGCCCGTGTCGATGATGGCGATCTTGACGCCTTCCCCGTGCAGGCCCTGGGTATCCCAGACGTTTGGCGCGCCGATGAACGGCACGCTCTGGGCGTTGTCCGGCTCGTAGGTGCGCGTCGCCTTGACGGCGTGCACGCCGGATAGTCGCGCCAGATTGGCTGCTTTGCCCCGCGTGATGCGCACGGCAAAGCCATTGAGCGCGTGCTGGTACTGGCTCGTGACCGTGCCACCCTGGCCAGCGATGGCGTTTTTGACTGCCTCTTGCTTCTTACTCAGGTCCGCTGCGCTGCCGCCGGTGACGCCCAGCGGGGCATCGTTCAGCTCGACGATGACCGTGACGATCTGATTCGGATCGGCGCCCGCCGGCAGGATCGCCGGAATGAACTTGCCATGCATGCCAGTGGGTTCGAGCTGGCGATGGACCTGCGCCGCTGCATCGAGTGGCGCAGGAAACGCCGGCGTTGGCCCGACGGCCAATGCTGCAACGAACGCCCCGGCGAGTGCAGGGCGAAATAAGCGCTGCGACGTTGACAGCACGACGACGGAGACCCCCAAACGTGCAGTTTTGGGGAGCGGCCATCCAACCGGGGCCGCCGGCGGAACTTCCAGTCCCCCGGAACCGTTAAGGTTCCGTAACGACAATGGAGGAACAGCCATGCGCTGGTTGTCAAGACCCTGCAGCTACGCCGCGCTACTAATGTTTGTCGCGACGTCGGTGGGTCATGCCCAGACGTCGCCGGCGCCGTACTGCCTACCAGGTCGCGCGCCGGCCTTCGACGTCGCCCTGGTCGAGCTCAACGACCATCTCGGCGGCTTGCTCGGCGACCCCATCGAGTGCCTGCATCCCGATCTGGTGACCGGCGATGCGATTCAGCAGACGAGCACCGGCTTGGCTGTCATTCAGTCGGGCACGGGCTTCGCCGGGTTTGTGAGTGGCGACGAGCACTGGCAGCTCACGCCAGGCGGAATCGCCTACTGGACCGAGCCAGTGACCCCGGTGACTCCTGTTCCGCCGACGGAGCCACAACCGGTGATGGTCGACGCCGCGATCGCCGAGGCCAGTAACCGCTTCTCGGTCGATCCCGCAAACATCCAGGTCGTGCGTGTCGAGCACGTGGACTGGTCGAACAGCAGCCTGGGCTGTGGTCGCCCGGACTCGGCCTACCTGCAGGTCATCACGCCGGGCTGGTTGATCGAGCTGGAGATCAGCGGCCGCCGCTTCAGCTATCACACCGACGAGGGCAGCCGGGTCATCCTTTGCCCAACGTTCCAGCCGCGTCAGCCGCCCCGCCCGATCCTGGTTCCACCACCAGGTTTTCCGGTTCAGAATACGCTGGTCGACTGACGCCGCGGAGGCGTACGAGGAGGGCTAGCACTGGCGCGTGCAGCGCACTCGACGCGACCATCGCGGCGCGGATCGAAAAACCACTGCCGATGGCGCCGACCATCGGACCACCGAGCACCTGACCGATGGCATCGCCCTGGCTGATCGCCGACAACACCGTCGCTCGCACTTCGGACGGGATGACGCGCGTTCGCCAGGCAGCAAACAGTGGCCCGCTCATCGAATCAGCCACGCGCTTGGACCATAGTGCCAGCACTGCGACTGCGAAGTTCTCGGTCAATCCAAAGACGACGACGGCGACGAGCCAGACGCTTTGCAAGACCAGCAGGACGCGCGCAACGCGCTGGTCGTCGCTCGTCGTCAGCCGGCGGACGCCAAGCTGAATCGCGGCAATGCCAAGCAGCGTACCAATGGTGTTCAGGATTCCGAACCACACGATCGGCTGAAGCGAGCCGAGCGACGGAAACGTGAACGACGTCAGCAGGTGGGCTTCCCACAGCCGATCGAAACCTTCACTCGATGCGCCGGCGCTCGCGGCGATGCCCAGGAACAGGAGCAGCACCGGATTGGCGCGCATGTGGCGCACGCTCGTGCGAACGATGTGGACCATCGAGCCAAACGGAGCGTGGCTCGTCCGCGGCGCGCGGCGGAAGCCAGTCTCGGGCATGGCCAGTGCCAGGAACACGCCCAGCGCCACGGTCATCGAACCACCCACGATCACCGCCAGGTTGAGCTGGATGCTGGCCAGGCCAACGCCGGCGGCGATACCAGCCAGCGATGCCGCGCGGTTAAGCTGCGCCCCGCGCAAGAACAGCCCCGCCACACGCTCGTTGCCCACCTCGTCGGCCAGCCATGCCTGCGATGCGCCGCTCAGGAACGTCTCGCCGATAGCCCTGATCATCTCGGCCAGCACGATCGCACCAAACAACGGGATTGACCCTTCGAAGATAAAAGCGACGCCAACCAGCAGCCGTCCGAGCACGATCGACAGGCGGCGGCTGAAAACGTCGGCCACGATGCCGGTCGGCACTTCGAACAGGATGATGGTCGCCTCGAGCGTCGTTCCGACCAGGATCAGCTGCAGCGGATCCATTCCCACGGTCAGCACGTAGTAGACCGCCAGGGGCGTGAACATGAGCGAGTTGATGAACCCGCCGCACGCGCTGCCTATCAGAAAGACGGCCGCGGCATCGGCGCGCCGCGTGGGAAGCCGAAAACGCACAACTGCACTCCTCTGTGCTCACGGCTGACGAACAGCCTCTGTTTGATTGCGCGGAGGAGCGACTGCGAAGTTAGAGTCGTGTCCCCGCGAAGGTAGTGATGCACAGGCAGTTGGCTGACATGTGTGTGACCTCCGGCCGGGATGGCGCAACTCTAGCACGCGCAGGAAGCGGGCCGGACCAGCCGGGATTCATGCCGCGGGTGGCGTTTTCTTCGCCGAGGGGGAGAAGGAACGCATCGTGTTCACCAGAGATCGCATCGGCCTGGTCGTCAATGCCAAGGACGCCTGGCCATCTACCGAGGAGATTTCAGAGCTCGGCGCGGGCTGGGTACGTTCGATCGTCTACGACGACAGTTTCGACCAGTTCGACCAGGCGCTACAGACACTCCCACCGGGCGTCAACGTCATTGCCCTGCTCAACCGCGAAAACCAGTTCGAGGGACAGCCTCAGCACGACTGGGTCGAGCGAGTCCAGGCGTTCGCGGATCGTTTCGGCGGGCGCGTCGCGGCGCTGGAGTGCCTCAACGAGTGGGACATCATCGACCTGTGGCAAGACATTCCGTCGGATCAGTGGTCGGAGGAGCAGCGCGCGGCGCGCGACGCGCAACGCGTGACCCGCGCCGTGGAGCACATGCACGCGGCTCAGCAGATTCTGCGTGACGCAGGCATCGTGTGTTTGCTCGGCTCCGTGTGTGGCCCGAGCTGGCCGGCGATGCTCCAAGCGGCCATTGCGGAGTGTGGCGCCGAGCTGCCTGACGGTGTGTGCCTACATCCATATGCCAAGACCGCGCGCGGCTTCCCGCCGGGCCCACCCGGTGAGCCGTTCGGTTTCGGCGAGCTCGACGAGGCCGTCGCCCAGGCATACGCGCTCAGCGGCTTACCGGTATGGGTGACTGAGTTTGGCCTGAACCTCGATACGGCGGGCTACAACATGGGCGACGGCTTCGCATCGGCCGAAGAAGCTCAGGCCCACTATGTGGACCAGAGCTTCGAAGTGCTCGGCGGCCTGAGCTCCGATCGGCTGCAGGCAGCGTGTCTGTTCTGTTGGGTCGACCGCATCGGCACAGAATCCGATGGTCCGTTCGGTTTACGGCACGAGCCGCAGACCGAAAAACGGGCGGCGTGGCACACCGTTAGTGACTGGTGCCACCGCGGCGACTAGCTACTCGGGCGCGTAGCGCAGTATGACGCAGCCCGTCTTCAGCGTGCGCGCCTCCAATAACTTCAGAGGGATGTTGCTGGGCATCGGCTTGAACAACGGGTTGCCGTTGCCCAGCACAATCGGCGCCACGCCCAGGCGGAATTCGTCTATCAATCCTGCGGCCATGAGTGATGCGCACAGATCGGCGCTGCCGAAGATGAACATGTCTTTGCCGGACTCGCCCTTCAGTCGGGCAATCTCGGTCGCGGCGTCGGATGCGATGCGGGTGTTGTTCCACTCGGCCGTCTGTAACGTGCGCGAGAACACGACTTTGGCAATCTTGTTCATGAACTCTGCGATGTCGCCGGTCTCGGCCGGCCAGTAGCCGGCCATGCCCTGGTAGGTCACCCGACCGAAGAGCAGCATGTCCGCGGATTGCAACTGGTCTGTCGACAGCTGCTCGAGCTCGTCGCCCCAGGCGCGGTTGTGCCAATCGATGTCCCACTTGTTGGCGCCTTCGAAAAAGCCATCGAGGGTGACCATGTTCCACATGATGAGCTTGCGCATCAGACGGCCTGCACGTGTTTCGCCAGCGGCTCCCCGCCGGGTACATCGGCCACATTGAGAATTGGCCGCACTTCGATGCTGGCCAGGCTCTCGTCGCCCAGGTACCCGGCCGCGATGTCGATCGCTTCGTCGAGATCGTTGGCCTCGATAATGGTGTAGCCGCCGAGCTGCTCGCGCGTTTCCGCGAATGGACCGTCGGTCACGATGCGCTTGCCGCCCTGTGCACGTACGGTCGTCGCCATCGACACGGGATGCAGCGGCGCGCCGCCCAGCAGCTTGCCACTCGAGGCGAGCCACTCCACGTGCGGCTGGCACTTCTCCATCTCCGCGCGTTGCTGCTCCTCCGACAGCGCCAGCCACTTCTGCTCGTCCAGGTACGTCAACAGCATGTACTTCATCGCTTTGGTGCTCCCATGCAAGTGAATCGAACGAGTCGCGGCTGGATCGACACTTTGCCAGCCGAATTTTCTTATGCTCGCGTCACGTATGGATGCCGGCGCGGCCGTCGAGACACTCTATCGCTCGGACTGGGGCCGCATCGTAGCGACCCTGATTCGGCTGGTGGGCGACTTCGACCTGGCTGAGGAAGTGGCCCAAGAAGCATTCACCGCCGCGATCGAACAGTGGCCTGCCGCGGGCGTGCCCGAGTACCCGCGCGCCTGGGTCATCCAGACCGGGCGCCATAAAGCGCTCGATCGCCGGCGACGCCAGGCCCGCTTCGCCGACAAGCTGGAGTCGTTCGCCGCACTGCAGCCGAGCGCTGTTACGGAGCCCGATCCCGCCGACGAGTACGACATCCCCGATGACCGCCTGCGGCTGATCTTCACGTGTTGCCATCCCGCGCTCGCATTGGAGGCCCAGGTCGCTTTGACGCTGCGGACTCTGTGCGGCCTGGACACCGAGGAGATTGCCCGAGCGTTCCTCGTGCCCAGTACGACCATGGCCCAGCGCCTGGTGCGGGCGAAGCGCAAGATTCACGCGGCCAACATTCCCTATGTGGTGCCCGAAGCGCGCGACCTGCCGGCGCGCCTGGATGCAGTGCTTGCGGTCATCTACCTGGTGTTCAACGAGGGCTACGCAGCGACGCATGGATCGTTGGTGCGCACCGACCTGTGCGCCGAGGCAATTCGCCTGGCGCGGCTCGTCCGCGGGCTGATGGCGCCGCCGCCACTCGAAGCAACCGCGCTGCTAGCGCTGATGCTGCTCCACGACGCACGACGTGAGGCTCGGCTCGACGCGGCAGGCGAGGTCGTGCTGCTCGAAGAGCAGGACCGAACGCGGTGGAACTACGCGTATATCGCCGAGGCGCTGCCGTTGGTCGGGGAAGCCTTTGCGGGTGGCCCGGGCCCGTACGCGCTGCAGGCCGCCATCGCCCTCGAGCATTGTCGGGCACCGAGCCCCGCTGATACCGACTGGCCGCGCATCGTCCGCCTCTACGACGCACTGTCGCTGGTCCAGCCTTCGCCCGTGGTGGCGCTCAACCGGGCAGTCGCCGTAGCCATGGCCGAAGGTCCGCTGCCGGCCCTGGCTGCGCTGGACGAGCTCGACGAGCTGGAGAGTCATCACCTGCTGCACGCCACCCGAGCCGATTTGCTTCGCCGCCTCGGCGCCTATGCCGACGCCGCCAGCAGCTATCGCCGAGCGCTCGTACTGGTCGGCAACGATACCGAGCGGCGCTTCCTCGAACGCCGCCTGAACGAGATGGAACTACTCATGAAAGATAGGCAACGGCCCGTGTAGGCTGCGACGCTATGGACGGGCAACTAGTATCGGTCAACGTCGGCCGGCCACGAACGGTGCCGTGGAACGGCTCGACGGTCACCACCAGCATCTGGAAAGCGCCGGTGGGCGGTCGGATCGCGGTCCGCGGCGTCAACGTGGAGGGCGACGACCAGGCCGACCGATCGGTGCACGGCGGGTCTGACAAAGCGGTCTATGCATACGGCGTGCAGGACTACCGCTGGTGGTCCGCTGAGCTGGGCCGGGAGCTCGAACCAGGCAGCTTCGGCGAGAATCTTACGATCGACGGATTCGACGTGAGTGACGCGCTCATCGGCGAGCGCTGGCACATTGGCGATGTCGTCTTCGAAGTGAGTCAGCCGCGCATCCCGTGCTACAAGCTCGGCATTCGCCACAGCGATGCCGAGTTCCCGCGTCGCTTTGCCACCGCCGAGCGGCCCGGCGCTTACCTGCGCATCATTCACCCTGGGTCGGTCGCCACGGGTGACACGGTGACCGTCCTGAGCCGCCCAGCCCACGGCCTCACCGCCCGATTGGTCTCGCGCGCCTACCACACCGACCGCAGCCTCGTCCCGCGCCTGCTCGAAGTGCCCGAGCTCACCGCCTCGTGGCGCGCCTGGGCGGCTAAGATCCTCCAGCACGCCTGACATGACCACAACGCACAGCGAGTGGTTGATCGACAAACGCGAAGCCGTGGCGGAGCACGGGATGGTCACGGCGATGCATCCGCTTGCAGCGGCGGCGGGGCTCGCGATGTTGCAGACGGGCGGCAATGCCGTCGACGCGGCCGTAGCGACGGCCTTCGCGATCGGCGTGGTCGAGCCGTTCATGAGCGGCGTTGGCGGCGTCGCGGCGATGGTCATCTACTCGCCGCTGACCGGCCGTGCGATCGTCGTCGATGGTTCGAGCGCCGCGCCCGCAAGTGCGCGCGAAGACATGTTCGAGCTTGCACCCGAAAGCTCAGTCGGCGGCATGTACAGCTGGCGCGGAACGGTCGGCGATGCGCAAAACACTGGGTATCGCGCGCCGGTCGTGCCTGGCCAACCCGCGTGCTTGCTGTACGCCCACGAGCACCACGGTAGTGGACAACTGAGTCGCGAGCAGGTTATGGCGCCGGCCATTCGCCTCGCCGAAGAGGGCTTCGCGGTCGATCCGTACCAGGCCCAGACGATCGCCTTCGCGCAGCGCCGGCTGCGCGCCTTTCCGGAGGCGATGCGCACGTTCTTCCTCGACGATGGCCTACCGCCGGTCCCGACCACCTCCACCCGAGAGGCGGATCGGCTCGTGCAACCGGATCTGGCCCGCACGCTGAAGGACCTGGCGGCGAACGGCCCGTCCGTGCTGTACCAGGGTGAGGTCGGTGACCGCCTGGTCGAAGATCTCCAGGCGCACGGTGGTCTGATCACGCGCGAGGACCTGGCAACCTACGCCCTCCGCGAATACAGCCCGTTGCGCACGGAGTATCGCGGCCACGAGCTCCTGGGCTTGTCGGTTACATCGGGCAGCATGACCGCGTTCGAAGCCCTGAACATCCTCGACAACTTCGACTTGCAGGGCGTCGATCTACCCGGTGCCATGCATCTGATTGCCGAGGCGCTGCGCCGGGCGTTTCTCGATCGCTTCGCCTATCTGGCGGATACCGACCTGCAGGAGGTGCCCGTCGAAGGTCTGTTGTCGGCGGACTACGCGCGCTTTATCGCCGCCCAGATCCAGCGGGAGCGCGCCGATCCGATCGCACGCGCGGGCGATCCGTGGCGGTTCCAGGCTGCGCCGATTGGCGTGGTCAGCGCGACGGGAAGTAGCGCTGGCGGTGACGGCTGCACCACGCACCTGAACGTCGTCGACGCCGATCGAACCATGGTCGCGTGTACCTCGACGCTCGGCGAGCTGTTCGGCTCAGCGGTGATCCCGCGCGGCACGGGCATCGTCCTCAACAATGGCATGACCTGGTTCGATCCCGAGCCTGGCCACGTCAACTCGATCCGCTCGCGCAAGCGCACGTTATGGGCGCCGACACCGACGCTGGTCCTTCGCGATGGCCAACCGCTGATGGCCATCGGCGCCCCAGGCGGCCGGCGCATCATCTCGGCATTGGTGCAGAGCCTGGTCAACGTCATCGACTTCGGCCTCGGCGTCCAGGCCTCCGTGACCCGGCCGCGCATCCACTGCGAAGGCGCGACGACCGAGGTCGACGGACGTTCGAGTCCCGCGGTCGTCGAGGCGCTCCGTACTTGGGGCCATACGGTGAAGCTTCAGCACGAGCACGAAAGCTCGTTCCGTTTCGCTCGCCCAGGCGGCATTCGCATCGACTCCGAGCGCGGCCAATTGACCGGCGGGGTGCACCAGTTTACGCCCGCCTGGGCGCTGGGCTACTGAGTCGAGCCAGGTAACGGCTGGAGCATGGTGAAGAAGTTGCCTTCGGTGTCTTTACACCGTACGAATGTCCCAATCGACGGGATGTCCATCTTGTCGCCAAGCACCTGACCGCCAGCCGCTTTGACGTTCGTCATTGCCTCGTCGATCTTGTCGACGCCGACGACACACGAGTAGGCGTTGAGCTCCCTGGCGCCACCCGACGGGGGTACATAGATGCCGCCGTTGATGCCACCTGGCTCTTTGGGATCGCCAGTAGTGACGACGATGTACTGCCCCATCTCCTGGCCCATCTGGTCCATTTTCCAGCCAAATGCCTGTGCGTAGAAGTTCGCGGCTCGCTGGCTATCGGTGGCTTCGATTTCGAAGTGGACGACGCGGTTCGGCATCCAAGCTTTGTACACCCGAGGCACGAGCCACCTACACTTGCCATCGACTGTGCGATGGCATCGGGATCGGACGGGCGCCGGGCGCGCATTGGGGTCATCGGCACGGGCTGGTGGGCGACCTACGCCCATCTGCCAGCGCTGACGTCCTATCCACGCGCCGAAATCGTCGCCATCGCCGACCCATCGCCAGAGCGTCTCGCTCAGGCGGGTGAGCACTTCGGCATCGGTAGCCAGTTCGCCGACTATCGTGCGATGCTGGATCGCGGTGACCTGGACGGCGTGGTCGTAGCCACGCCGCATGCCGCGCACTACGCCATAGCCAGCGACGTTCTGGCGCGGCGGATCCCGCTGATGCTGGAAAAGCCGATGGTCCTGCGCGCCCGCGAGGCGCGCGAGCTGGTGCGCCTCGCCGAGCAGCAGCAGGTGCCGCTCATCGTCGGCTACCCATACCACTTCATCGGCCAGCACGCCACGCTGCGCGCCCGCATCGCCGAAGGCGCGCTCGGCCAGATCCAGTTGACGCACACCCTGTTCGCGTCGATGGTGCTCGAGTACTACCGCGCCAATCCGCAGGCCTATGCGGACGTATTCAAGTGGCAGGTGACCGGACCGCAGCCCAACACGTATAGCGATCCGGCCGTCGCTGGCGGTGGCCAGGGCCATCTCCAGGTGACCCACTCAGCCGCGCTTTTGCTGTGGCTGACCGACCTGCGGCCACGCGAGGTGGCCGCGTTCGTCGAAGGTTTCGACCTTCGGGTAGACCTGTGTGACGCGATCAGTGCGCGCTTCGAGGGTGGTGCGGTCGGCACGTTGGCCAGCACCGGCGGCATTCCGGCGGCACAGAGCGGGCACCAGCAGCTGGAGCTGCGGCTGTATGGCACGCATGGCTATGCGTTGCTCGACGCAATGGCCGGCACGTGCTCGATCTTCTACAACGAGGGCAAGATCGAACGCCTGGACGACGTGCCGGCGGACCGACGGTATCCGCAGGAGTCAACGTCGCGTCACCTGGTCGACCTGATTCTTGACCCTGAGATCGTCAATCAATCACCTGGCGAGATCGGGGCGCGCACCGTCGAGCTGCTCGAAGCGGCATACCGCTCAGCCGCCGAACGGCGCGTGGTACGCGTCGACGAGCTCTAGGGAGGGCAGACATGGCGCGCGTCGCATTCGTGATGGAGCTGCTGCCTGGCAACGAGGCGGTCTATCGCCAGAAGCACGATGAGATCTGGCCCGAGCTGGTCGAGACACTGCACCGATTCGGCATCCGCAACTACAGCATCTATCGGCGCGGATTGACTTTGTTCGCGTATCTCGAGTGCGACGATCCGGCTGCGCTTGCCGGGCAGCGCGACGATCCGGTCGTCCAGCGCTGGTGGCACATGATGCAGCCGTACATGGTCTACAACGCCGATGGCACGCCCTGGAGCGAACCGCTCGAGGAAGTCTTTCACCTGGACTAAGCGGCGCCGTGCTGCTGGAGCAGGTCGTGCAGGCTGCCCCCCAGCACCCGCGCCATGTCAGGCTGTGGAATGAAGTCAGCGCAGTGGGTGCGGATGACCTCGAGCGCCTGGCGATAGGTCATCGCCCAACGCACGACCGGGTAATCCGAACCCCAGTGCAGGCGCTCGGGCCCGAAGTGCTCGAACAACTGGCGCACGATGTAGGCGCTTGCCGCATGCGGGTACTCCCAGCCGACTGGCGCCGCGTAGTGAAAGCCCGACAACTTGATATGGATGTTCGGACGTTTTGCCGACGCCAGAATGTCCTGCAGGGCGGCCCCGTTGGGGCCTTCGTCTGTGCGTGGATAGGCCATGTGGTGGCACACGAAGGGCGTGGCTGGGAACTGTTCGGCGAGCTGCCTCAGCACCGGCTGCAGGCGGACCGGCAAGTGGATACTCACAATCTGGTTCAAGCTGGCTGCTGTGCGCAGGAACGCCTGGCCGTCGTGTGAGGTGAACCATGTGCCGTCGTCGTCATCGGCGACGTAGTGCGTGAACCCGCGCAGGTTGTACGTGCGCACCGCCTCAGCCAGACGGTCGGCGGCGCCCGGCGTGTGGTACATCGGCGTCCACATGCAGTCGACGTCGGCAAACTGGTACAGGCGGTCCGGCCAGCGAAGGACACACTCGGCGACGTAGTCGTTGTCATCCGGGTTGTGGTCGATCCGCGCGGCGACGAGCACCGCCTCGTCGACGCCACACTGGTCCATTTCGAACAGCAGCTGCTCGACGGCCGGTCGACTTTCCGGATCAGGCACAGGTGGTTCATACGGCCAATAACGCCAGGCGTGGCAGTGCGAGTCGACGATCACACGTCGCAGCATACGCCCACCCCGGAATCAATCGTTCGGCGGCGTTTTGTGGTTCAAGGAGGTTGCCGACGATGAAGTATCGTGGAGCACTCGAAATCAATCTGAAGGTTCGCGAACAGGAACGCCGCTTCGGGCTCCTGCAAACGGAGCGGGCAGCGGCGGATCGCGCCAATCGCGCTCAGGCCCGCGAGCTGCGCATCGGGCTGGCCACCGTGCTGCGTGGCCTGGCGCAGCGCATCGACCCGGTCGCGCCCTTGTCGGCCCAGGGCGAACCAGCCTAGACGGGCGGCAGCGAGTCCTGGGGACCGCGAGCCGTCGCGAGTCACGGGCGCCGCTCGGGGGCGGCGGCGCTTGACTGCGGCCCCCCTCGGCTACGTATTGTGGCGGCGGGTCGGCGGGGAACTGCGTGACGCACCATGCGGATTGACTATGTCCTCAAGCGGATCGGGATGGTCTTCGTCCTGATCTGGGTGGCTGCCACGATCAATTTCGTCGGTCCGCGCCTGACCGGCAAGGATCCGGTCAAGACGCGGCTCCTGAAACAGGCCGTCGTCGGCGGCTACGTCCAGCAAGGGATGGACGAGATGGCCAAGGAGTACGAGCGCAAGTTCGGCCTGGACAAGCCGCTGTGGGAGCAATACGTCACCTATCTGGGCGACATGTCGCGGCTCAACTTCGGACCGTCCATCACCAATTACCCGCGCACGGTCAACGAAATCCTGGCCGATGCCCTGCCCTGGACAATCGCTCTGCTGGGCACGACGACGGCGATCGCCTTCCTGCTGGGTAGTTTTCTGGGCGCCATTCTCGCCTGGCCGAGCTCGCCACGTGCGCTGCAGTACCTGCTGCCGCCGTTGCTGACGCTCTCGGCCGTCCCGTACTACTTGCTCGGCCTGGTCCTGTTGTACGTGTTGGCGTTCAGGCTGCCGCTGTTTCCGTCGTTCGGCGGGTACACACCCGGGACATTGCCGGCGATGAACTTCGGCTTCTTCGCCGACGCCGTCAGCCACGCCGCGCTGCCCGCGCTGTCGATCATCCTGGCCGCGCTGGGCTTCTGGGCACTTGGCATGCGCGCCATGATGGTCACCGTCCAGGGCGAGGACTCGATGATCTTTGCCGAGGCCAAGGGCCTCAAGGATCGCACGTTGTTCCTGCGCTACGCGGTTCGCAACGCTGTCCTGCCTCAAGCGACAGCGCTCGCGCTGGCCCTCGGCGAGATCCTCTCGGGCGCGGTCCTGGTCGAAGTGGTGTTCGGCTATCCCGGCATCGGCAGCGTGCTGTACAACGCCATCAAAGACTTCGACTACTACTTGATTCAGGGCATCGTGTTCACCATCGTGGTCTCGATTGGCCTGGCGACGCTGCTGGTCGATCTTGCCTATCCGCTGCTCGATCCGCGCATTCGCTACGGGAAGAGCTGAGCATGCTGACCAACGTCGCGCGCTATGCGCGACGCAATCCCAACCTGGTCGTCGGTCTTGTGCTGCTGTTCGTACTGTTGCTGTTCAGCGTCGTCGGACCCAGGTTCGTAGATGTGGAGAACGCGCAGCCGTTGTCGGTGTCGCCGGAAAAGCCGCCGTCGCTGACGTACCCGTTCGGTACCGACAGCCAGGGCCGCGACCTGCTGGCGGTGATGGTCGCGGGCACGCCACTGACGCTGCGCATCGGCCTGCTCGCCGGCCTGATCGGGCTGGGCGTGGGCACCGTACTCGCCTTCGTCTCGGCGTATTACGGCGGCTTTGCCGATGCGCTCATCCGCGGCATCATCGACGTCAGCCTGACTGTGCCGGGTCTGCTCGTGCTCATCATCGTCGCCGTCTTCCTCAAATCAGGGCTGACGGTGGATCAGATGGCATTGATCGTGGCGCTGCTCGCCTGGCGTTGGCCGGCGCGCACCATTCGCGGCCAGGTGCTCACCATGCGCGAGCGCACCTGGGTTCAGGTGGCACGCCTGTCCGGCCGGAGCGGCCTGAAGATCATTTTCCTGGAGCTCATGCCGAACCTGCTGCCGTTTCTGGCGGCCGCGCTTGTTGGCTCGGTTGCGTCGGCGATTCTGGCGTCCATTGGCCTCGAAGCTCTGGGGCTCGGCCCGGCTGACGCGCCCACGTTGGGCATGACCATTTACTGGGTGATCTACTACGCCGCCCTGCTGCACGGATTCTGGTGGTGGTGGCTGCCCCCAATCGCCATCATCACCATCTTGTTCGTCGGACTGTACAACCTGGCGAGCGGGTTGGACGAGATCGCCAACCCGCGCCTGCGCAAGTCGGTCTAGTTTTGCCTTGTCATTCTGAGGCGAGGCACGAGCCGAAGAATCCGCTTGCCGAAACGGCTCCAGCAAGCGGATCCTTCGCAAGCTCAGGATGACAAGTGGCGTTATGTCGTCGGCGTGAGCTTGTTGAGCACCAGCTGCCAGGTCAGGTGCCACGACGCCTCATTGACGTATGAGTTGTCATCGGTTGGCCAGCCCGTCCAGCGCTCAGTGTTGAAGGCGATGTTGTGATAGAACTGGTTGAGCTGAATGTCTGGTAATTCAGGCAGCCAGATCTCCATCGCTTTGTGGAACAGCTCCTTTAGTTTTTCCTTGTCGTTCATCGACGTCAGATAGACGTCGGTAACGACCTTGTCATACTCGGCGTTGCTCCAGCGCGGGAAGTTCGATTGGTGCAGCCCTGGAACAGCCAGGTTTGATGTCGTATACAGGTTGAGCGTGTTGTACGGATCCTGAATGCTGCCGCCGTGACCGTAAATCGACAGCTGGTAGTCACCCTTGGGGAAGCGATCGAGGCCGTCGGGTGGCTGGGTCCATGACACGTCGATCCCGTTTCGCTTGAGCTGGGCCGCGACCACCGGTCCGATATTCGACAGCCACGGGAAACCCAGGATCTCGTATTTGGCGGGATTGCCCTTGGCGTCGACCCAGATCCCGTCGCCGCCCTTCTTCCAGCCCTTGTTCTGCAGGAGCTGGTCGCCCTTGGCCTTGTCGAACTTGGTCGTGTCGTACTTGGCGAGCAGGTCTTTGACCGACTCGAAGTACGGCATGAGCGCCGGGTACTGCGGCATTGGCAGCTCGGTTGGAACGATGCCGCTCTCCTCGCCATAGGCCACGTCGATGATCTGCTGACGATTGAGGTAGTAGCTGATCGCCCAGCGCACGTCGGGGTCGTTGAACGGCTCGACCGAGCAGTTGACGTACAGCGACAGCGGCCACCAGTCCTTGTAGCCATAGGGCCCTTTGCGACCGGCATGGGTCTGGACCTTCGGGTTGTTCTTCACCGCTTCCTTGACGTTCTGAATGATGAACGCCATGTAGTCGATGTCGTTCTTCACCAGCGCCTGCACCCCAGCCGTCTCGTCGTTGATCGGCAGGTAGACCATGCGCTGGACCTTGGGCATGCTGGTCAAGCCGGCATCGACCGCCCACCAGCTGTCGCGCAGGTCGAACACCTTCTGCTCTGCCGAAGCGGCGACGACCTTCCATGGCCCGGTGGTGACCGGGTACCCCTTGGCGATGTCGAAGAACTTGAAGTTCGCCCAATCCCCGGCCGTCGAGAAGATGTGCTTGGGGACGATGTACACGCCGATGTCGAACTTGTAGGTCAGCAGGTCGAAGAAGCGCGGTGCCGGCACCTTGAACTTCACGACAACGGTCGACGGATCGGTCGCCGAAGCGGTTTCGAGGGCCTGCTGAATGTCGACGCCCCAGCGGACCTTCGAGCCCAGCTCCTTGAGCGTGTTCAACGTGTAGACCACGTCGTCGGCGCTGAATGGCTGGCCATCGCTCCACTTGACGCCATTGCGCAGTTTGATCGTCAGCTGCTTGAAGTCAGGCGTGTACTCATAGCCGGTCGCCAGCCACATGTACTCCTTGTCGCCGAAGGCGCTGTAGAACGCCAGTGGCTCATGGGTCAGGTTCGGGCCGGTCTGATGATTCGCGCCCAGCGCGTACGCATTCCACAGGTCGTAGTCCAGGTACTTGCCCTGCGTGCCGCCCTGCGCGAGCAGCAGCTGGCGGTTACGGGGGACATCCTTGAGTGCGCCGGTCGCGGCCGCCGCCGGCGCGGTGGTCGGCTTCGCGGCTGGCGCTGCCGTTGGCGCTGGCGCTGGCGCGGTTGTCGCGGCCGGCTTTGGCGCGGCCGTCGGGGCAACGGTCGGCGCAGCCGCCGCGGGCGCCGTAGTTGGCTTGGCGGCGGCGGCCGGAGCCGCTGTTGGTGCCGCTGGCGTGGCCTGAGTGCACGCGGCCAGGACGCTGGCGGCGCCCAGTAGGCCGGCCGAGAGTAGGAAACGACGGCGAGTGGTCACGCCACTCGTCAGAAATTGATCCATCCCGCGAAACTCCTTGTGTTGTCTCTTGGGCTGGCTACATGCGTTTCTTCAGTCGGACCTCCGCCCCACCGACGATGCACGGACCCAGCACACCGCCTCTTGCGTCCGACGTGACGCGGGGCTTTGGTAGCACACGCCTCTGAATGGCGTCAACCGTCGGACGCACCTCAGGCCACCGCCGCAGCGGTACACGCGTGTGTGGCCCAAGCCAGCATGATGATCGTGAGCGCGCCGATGATGCAGCCC
>DASXRR010000439.1:0-3682 GCA_036506475.1 Chloroflexota bacterium | reverse complement strand
CAGGTCCTCGCGCTCCGCGCGCCACCGGCACGGAGGCGGAAGAGGCGTGGCAGCGGACGGCAGCGTGCGGCTGTGGCCGATTCGAATGTCCTCGCGCTCCGCGCGCCACCGGCACGGAGGCGGAAGAGGCGGTGGCAGCGGACGGGCAGCGTGCCGCCAGGCGGTTCGCAGTCCTCGCGCTCCGCGCGCGCTCCGGCACGGAGGCGGAAGAGGCGGTGGCAGCGGACGGGCCGCGTGCCGCCGGGGCCGAGCCGAATGTCCTCGCGCTGCGGCGCTGAAGCGTTTGGCTAGTGTGGAGCATGCATGGCACATGAGAAGCGGAGGGTCAGTCGGAGGCGCCTTCGCGCAGGCTGTGGCCGGTGAGCGCCAGGAAGACGTCGTCCAGGGTTGGACGCTGGACTTCGGCGGCATGGACGGCGATGTTGGCGTGGTCGAGTGCTCGCAGCAACGCGGGCAGCAAAGTCGGGCCATCGGCTACTCGAAGGCGGATGGTGCCGTGAGCGACGTCAATGTCGCGCGGGCCAATCGCCATGGTGGCAAGTTCAGCGGTGCGGCGAGCCTCAGCAGGCTGGACGGCAAGCGTAATCAAGTCGCCAGCCAGCTCAGCCTTGAGCGCCTCGGGCGTGTCATCGGCAATCACCTGACCGTGATCGATGACGATCACCCGTTCGGCCAGCTGATCGGCCTCGTCCATGTAGTGCGTGGTGAAGAAGATCGTGGTCTGCTGCTCGGCGCGCAGGCGCCGAATGTGCTCGGCCAGATTGACCCGATTCTGCGGATCGAGGCCCGTAGACGGCTCATCGAGGAACAGCAGGTCAGGTCGGTGCATCAGGCCCATGGCAATGTCGAGCCGCCGTCGCTGGCCGCCAGAGAGCGAGCTGACCAGTCGATTGCCCAACCCCTCCAGCCCAAGCGACTCCAACAACTCGGAAGCGCGAGCAACGGCGGCGCGGCCACTCATGCCATACGCGCGACCCTGCGTCACCAGCTCGTCCATCGCGCGATGCAAATGCCCAGCGCCGTTGCCCTGGCCGATATAGCCGATGCGACTGCGCACGCCAGACGGATTGCGCAGCACGTCGTGACCCGCCACGACGGCGCTGCCGGCGGTCGGCCGCAGCAATGTGGTCAGCATGCGCAGCGAGGTCGATTTGCCAGCGCCGTTGGGGCCCAAGAACGCCACGAGCTCGCCAGCGTGGACTTCCAGGTCAAGCCCTCGGACCGCTTCGACGATCTGGCCGTTGGCCTTGAAGGTGCGCGAGAGGCCGCGGGTGGCGATCATCGGCTCGGCGGCGCGTGGCCGCGGCACGCGGCTCGGCTCGGGTAACGAAACAGCTGGGCGGTCTTCAGTCATCAGCATGTTTGGCCATGGTAGGCTCGATAGCGGTCACTTCCTGACCTGAATACCCGGCAAACTCGAGAAACAGGACATGTCCAACACCAGCGCGCGCATGCTGCGCCTGCTCTCGCTCCTGCAGACGCACCGCTTCTGGCCCGGCGCCGAGCTGTCCGAGCGCCTCGAAATCTCCGAGCGTACGCTGCGCCGCGACGTCGACCGGCTGCGCGACCTGGGCTACCCGGTCGACGCCCAGCGAGGTGTCGATGGCGGCTATCAGCTCGCCGCGGGCGCCGCGCTACCGCCGCTGCTGCTCGACGACGAAGAAGCGGTCGCGCTGGCGATCGGTCTGCGCGCCGCCGCGCACGGCGCCGTGGCCGGCATTGAGGAGTCGTCAGTGCGCGCGCTGGCCAAGCTGGTGCGGCTCATGCCGCCGCGCTTGCGCCGCCAGGTCGATGCGCTACGTGCCGCGACCGTGCCGGCAGTGTGGTCGAACGGTCCGTCGGTCGACGCGGCCGTACTGACGACGATCGCGCAAGCCTGTCAGGACGAAGAGCGCCTGCGCTTCGCGTACACGGCGCGTGACGGCGAGCAATCGGCGCGCCACGTCGAGCCGCACCGTCTGGTCTCACTCGGCCGGCGCTGGTACCTGGTGGCGTACGACCTGCACCGCCAGGACTGGCGCAGCTTTCGCCTGGATCGGCTGACCGACCCGCGCGCTACGGCCATGCGCTTCAGCCCGCGCGAGCTCCCAGCCGCGGACGCGGTCGCGTTCGTGCGCGCCGGCATCGACAGTGTGCCGACGCCAATCAGCGTGGACGTGTTGGTGCACGCACCGGCCGCACAGGTGCGCGGGCGCATCGGCCAGTGGGCGACCATCGAGGAGGTCGACGACCAACGCTGCCGCGTGCGCATGACGGTCGACTCGCTCGACTGGCCGACGCTGGCGCTGGGCGCGGTCGGCGCGGAGTTCGAGGTGCTCGCTCCGCCAGAGCTGGTCACGCAGCTGGGCGAGTGGTCGGGCCGCTTCGCACGCGCCGCGCGGAGCGAGTAGTATCGGTAACCATTCGGTAACCATGCGGAGCGCGAGCACATGACCTCGACTGCTACCGGCCAGGGTACCCTTCAGGATCCCTTACCGCCCGCCCCGGCGGAACCGGCTGGTCGTCGGCGGTCACGTGGCCAGTCCTCAGCGGCGCTACGCGCGCTGCCCTCCGGCGCGGGAGCGAAATGGCTCACGCCAGCGGGGCGCACGCTTCGTGGCGCCCAGGCTCTGGTCCCTGGAATCTCAAAACGCCACCCGGCACGTCCGAGTTTCAGATTTTCCGCGATGCCTCGCTGGATCCGCCGGCGCTGGTGTGCATCGTCGGCAAAACCGAGCTGCGCTATCACCTGCGTTGTATCGAGGACCTGCACGCGATGCTCAAACAACGCGCCGATTGGGTGCCGCTGGGCGCCGCCGACGAGCAGAAACCGGCCGCCGAGGGAACGGTCGAAGCGTGGGGCCGCGCCAGCAACAACCCGGTTGGCGGCTGGTACGGCTTGAAAAAGGGTCTGCGCGGTCGATTCGGCATGTACGTGCCGCCGGTGCTCGAAGTGCTCGGCCTGGCCGAGGTCGAGCACAACCCGAAAAACAATCGCATGCGCGCCCTGTAACTTCGCCCGGTAACCTCAGGCGCGTGCAGCGCAGCCGCGAGCGCATCCTGACGACCCACGTCGGCAGCCTCGCCCGTCCGCACGCGCTGCTCGAGCAGTTGCAGCGGAAGATCAATGACGAGCCATTCGACGACGCCGCCCTGGCGCGACTGACCCGCCAGGCGGTCGTCGACGTGGTGCGCCAGCAGGCCGAGGCGGGCGTCGACATCGTTTCGGACGGTGAGCAGAGCAAGGCCGGCTTCTACGGCTACGTCGCCGAACGGCTCACCGGCCTCACTGTGGCCGACCAACCCAACATAGATGACCGCTCTGCATGGCGGGCCGAGATCCAGGCATTCCCCGAGTACTACGCCGAGTACCTGGGTGGGAAGAATCGCGCGACGGTGCGCAATCGGCCGCTGGTGTGCAGCGGGCCGATCGCCTACCAGGGCCAGGCCGTGCTCCAATCCGATCTGGCGAATCTGCGTACCGCTCTGCGCGATGTCGACGTCAGCGAGGCGTTCGTGCCGTCGATCGCACCGCGCGAGCTCGGCATCGACGAGTTCTATGGCTCGGCCGAAGACTTTCTGTCGGCGATTGCCGAGGCCATGCGCGCCGAGTATGTGGCCATCGTCGAAGCCGGCTTCATCCTGCAGATCGACGACCCGTGGCTGACCGGCTACTACGCGGGCGAGCCGCATCCGATTCGGC
>DASXRR010000438.1:0-16688 GCA_036506475.1 Chloroflexota bacterium | reverse complement strand
GCGCCCGTTGGGGACGCGACGTTGAGAAAGGAGCCCTGCCATGTTTCGTACGCTTCTGGTCCCCCTCGACGGTTCGGAGCTCGCCGAGCGTGCGCTTCCGTACGCCACCACTCTTGCGGTGGCCGCGCGTGGAAAGTTAGTCCTCGTTCGGGTGGCACTGGCGCCGCCACCAGCCACGCTGGATGGCGCGACCTGGGTGCAGGAGCAATCTGCCGCCGTCGCCGAAGCCGAGCAGTACCTGGCCGAAGTCGCAGCCAGACTGCGTGGTCACGTGCCGGTGCAGACCCACGTGCCGTACGGGCGAGCCACGCCCCGCATCCAGGACAGCATCACCGAGATCAGTGCGGATGCGGTGGTGATGGCCACACACGGCCGGACTGGTCTACGTCATTTGCTAGTTGGAAGTGTCGCGGAGGAAGTCATCTCCGACAGCCCGGTGCCTGTCTTTGTGGTCCATGCTCGGCCTGGCGAGATGCCGCAGCCGCCCTTCGATCCGGCTCAGGCACGGGTCCTGGTACCGCTCGATGGTTCGCCCTTCGCGGAGGCGGCGCTAACCACCGCCGTCGAGTTGGTGGAGTCCCGCGGCGAGATGGTGCTCGTGCACGTGGTCGAGCCGCCCGGGGAAGTGCTGCGCGATGAGTACGGGCGCGTCCGCGTGTATCTGGACCAGCAGGAAGAGGCGCTAACCCGCGACGCACGTGACTACTTGCACCGGATCGCCACCCGGCTCGTCGAGCAACACCCAGCATTGCACGTCAGTGTCGAGGTGCGGATTGGCGCGCCTGCGCGCGGGTTGATTGTCGCCGCTGTCGACCGCGTAGTTGACATGGTAGTGATGGCCAGCCACGGCCGTACGGGCATTCCACGCGCCATTTTTGGCAGCGTGACGGGTGCGGTGCTGCGCGACGGCAGCACTCCCGTGCTGGTGGTACACCCCCGCCCGCCAGCGACGCCCCACGCTGTGCCTGAACCAATCGACGAGCGAATGGCCACCCACTTCTGACGCTCGCCTCGGGAGGAATATCGATGCTCCGTTGGACTGCATTCCTGGCGCTGGTGCTCACCATGCTGAGCACCAGCCTTGTCTCGGCGCAGGCCGTCCCAACGTGTCCGATGACGCCGACCATCTCGGCGCTCCAGGACTGCGTTCGGCACGCCTCGGAACAGGGACACATCACAAAGCCGGGCGTCGCCCGAAGTCTGTTGGCTGAACTTCAGGTCGCTCAATCAGCACTCGATCGAGCGCACACGCGTGTTGCCATCGCCATCCTCGAGATCTTTATCCGGGAGGTGCGGGCGCAGTCTGGACGTTCGATCGAACCTGAGCACGCTGCACACACGATCGACCATGCCCAACTTGTCATTCAGGCGCTGCGCCGCTAAGTCACTGAACGCGATGCGCGACGCCGGACTCCTCGCTACACGCCGCAGCTGGCACATGTCGCCGTTGTGCCCGTGCAGAGCGCCGTCAGCACGAGCCTGGCGATCGCCGCGGCGCGCAGGCGACAAATTACACATAGCGATATTCGCGTGCGCGCCGATCAAACGTGACGCGGAAACGCGGAGGATCGGATTGGTGGCTGCCTGCGATCGGACGAGTATCTTCAGGAGGGACTCCCACCGAACGCATCGTCCTGGCTCCGAGCTTCTTGTTGAACTGGCCGCCTCGTCCGGTTGGACTGGATGCAGCGAAGGCAAGTCGTTGTGCACGCGTGGCACGAGCTCTGAAAGCCGCTCACTGGTTGCCGGACGCGTTGCAGTCCGTTACGCGGGCTGTCCAGCAATGGCGATCGCGTCGATCTGGATTGGTTCTTCGGCCGGTCGTAGCTCGCCCGATTGAATGGGAACCACCGGGCTGTAACTACAGTGGACTACCTTTCCGGCGACGCTGCCCAAGAGCGTCCGCGCCACACCGGTACGGCCATGCGTTGCCATGACGATGGCCACCGCATTGTGCTCGTGTGCAACCAGCGCAATCTCGGTTGCCGGCTCACCCGCGCGCACAATCACTTGAGCGACGAGCTCGGGTGCCCGTACCTGCGCCACAACAGCGTCGAGATCCACTTGCGCATCGGCCATGAGCCGCGCTCGCGGCTGTGACCGGCATACGTAGCTATGCCCACGTCGCTTGCCACCACCGCTGATGTGTTCATCGATCGCTTGAAGAAAGCCAAGCAGATGGGCACCCGCCGGGTCGGGATGCCGCAGTTCATCCATGTGCGCCTCGACGATCACGTCTGCCATTGGCCGAGGCGACACGATACCCTACGGAGTGGTTTCACGGCCTATCTCGAAAGGCAGTGACGCTACCCGTAGGGGTAGCACGATATGCGCGCCTAGGCGGCGCGCGCAACTCAGCGGTGCACTCGCCCGCTATTCAGCAGGGCCGCTATGGCGGTGCACGCGGCGTCGATGGCGCGGTTGCCGTAACACTGCTCGCCGAATGGCGTCAGGCAGCGCCCGATCTCTTCAGCCGAGAGGCCGCGACCGTGCCAAAAGACGACGCTCGGGAGTTGATGCGCGACACGCCCGAGACGATGTTCACGTGTCGCGTCGTTCGAGAGCAGGCCCATCCAGGCACCCGTCTCCGCCGCGGCGGCGTGTACCGCTGCCGTTCGCGGACCGCCTTCGGACACGTTGTGGAGTAGCCGCGCGCGAACTTCTCCTGAGCTATAGGACTCGAAGTGGCACAACCCACGGATGAGACCGCCTGAGCGTGCAAATATGTCCTGCAGCGACGACGTGCGCATGCTCCAGGGACCCCCTACTCACTCCTCCCTGCAAGTTGCGAAAGCAACGGTGCCGAGCACGGGCACTGCCACGATCGCCCCCGTCACGGCGAACCAGCCGACACCGAAGACGCGCTGCAAGCGTCCCATCAGCCGCCGTTCGGCGCGCACGGCGTAGAGCCGCGCCAGCCGGTTCGCGAGATCCTCCTCGAAGGCCGCTCCGGCCAGGAGATCGTCCATCGCGCCCCACCCGGTCCAGAGTCACTCTACTACGGACTGCTGGAATGTTCAAATGTGCAGGGAATCGAAGATATCGAGATCGGCGAACACTAGCTGTCACCCGGGCATGGGCAGTTCGACGCTGCGCGTACTGGCGAGGACCTTCTGGTCGCGCCGATCCAGTGCGAGCAGCAACCCATGCAGAATAGCCTGGGGTCGCGGCGGGCAGCCCGGCACATAGACGTCCACGGGAATGCGTTGGTCGACGCCGCCGGCGGTCGCGTAGCCACCCGCCACCACCCCCCCGGTGCAGGCGCACGCGCCAACCGCGACGATCAGCCTGGGCTCGGGTGTGGCCTCGTAGGTGGCCCACAGTGCCGGCTCCAGGTGGCGGGTGACAGCTCCGGTCACGAGGAGGAGATCGGCGTGGCGCGGCGAGGCCACGAAGTCGATACCGAAGCGCTGTAGATCGTAAACGGGGTTGAGCAGGGCATTGATTTCCCAATCGCACCCATTCGAAGAGCCCACATCGAGGTGCCGAATCTGAAGCGAGCGACGGAACGTGCGCGCGACACGTTCGCGCAGTCGAGCGGCCAGGGTGGCGGTCTCGGGGTCGGGCGCGTTCACGAGCACGCCTCATCGCTGCCGGTGCTTAGAACGGCACGAAAGTGGACGGTCTCGATCAGGTCTTCGCGCGAGCGTGACGCCAGCTCGAAAGTGCGCGTGGCCTCCAACGCCTGGTACGGACAGGCTTCCATGCACAGACCGCAACCGATGCACGCGGCGCGGTCCAGGCGCCACATCCAGTCCAGGCCATCATGCTCGACTCGGATAGCCAGGGTAGGGCACACGGTCGCGCAGTCGCCGGCGCCGCGACAGGCGCCGTCAAGAATGGCCGGCATCCCTCGAAACGCTGGCGGCGCCTCCTGTGCAACGTCTGGATAACGCGTCGTAGCTGTGCCCGCGACGAGCCGGCGGCGAAGAAGGTGCAGCATTGCAAGATTTCTCCTCGTAGAACTTCCTTGGTCAGCGGTCCAGGCAGGCATAACAGAGCTCGAAGCTCTTGTTGATCAATGGGAAATCGGGCAGCAGATTGCCGGGTGCGGCGAGGGCCACCAACGGCCAGTTAGGGAACGAGGCAGAGCGGACTCGATAGCGCGCGATGCGTCCATCGGGGTCGCACAAGACGGCGTGTACGTTGGCGCCACGCGGCGATTCAACCGCGCCCAGACCGAGGCGGCGAGCGACGGGCGGTCCGATAGCCGCCTGAATGGGGCCCGCCGGTGGCGAGTTGAGCAGCGCCTCGAGCAGTCGGAATGAAACGGTCGCTTCGGCCAATCGCTGGCGCAGGCGCGCCTCCACATCACCGCTGGTGTGCACCGGCACGTGCAGCAACTCAGCCAGCTCACCGTAGCTGGCGTAGGGCCGTTCTCGGCGCAGATCGGTCTCGATGCCGGACGCTCGCGCCGCGACGCCTACCCCGCCAAGTGCTCGGACGGTCTCCGTATCCAGCCGCCCCGTGCCACGCACTCGATCCATGAACCCGTCGTGCTCGACCAGGAGGTGAGTAAAGGCACGCGCCTCCGCATGCAGGTGCTCGAGCTCTTTGCTTGCCGCAACCAGTTCGTTGGCCGGCAGGTCACGGCGCAAGCCGCCCAAGGCACATGCCCCACGCAGGAAGCGATTGCCTACCAGCCGCTCGATGAGCTGCTGGATGCGCTCTTTGAGCAGCGCGCCGTGCATTGTGCCAATCGCGAATCCAGTACCAGCACAGATGTTGCCGGCGTCGCCCAGGTGGTTGTACAGCCGCTCCAGCTCGAGCAGCACGGTACGCCCCCAACGCGCGCGAGGCGGAACCTCCGCGTCCGCCAGTTGCTCGATCGCCTCACAATAGGCGACCGCATGCGAGAATGCGCACGCGCCGCACAGCCGCTCCGCGAGCGGCAGCGCTTGCTCGGGTGTGCGCCCTTCGGCGAGCTTTTCGATGCCGCGATGTGCGTAGAACAACCGCGCTTCCAGGTCCAGAACGAGCTCGCCGACGGTGGAGAAGCGGAAGTGGCCGGGCTCGATGATGCCGGCGTGGATTGGCCCTACCGGCACCTCGATCACACCCTCGCCCTCGACCGGCCGCGGCTCAAACGTTTCCAGCGTGCGCGACGCAGGCGGCAGGGAGGCCGGGTCAAAGTCCTTCCGGAGCGGATATACCCCAGCGGGCCAATCCGGGCGACGCACCAGCGGACGCGGATCGGGATGGCCCTCGGGCTCGAGCCCAAGCAGGTCGCGTTGCTCGCGTTCGTCCCAATGCACGGCTGGCAGCGCGGGCGTAATCGAGGGGTAGGACGGCTCGCCCGGCGG
This sequence comes from Chloroflexota bacterium, assembly GCA_036506475.1. Classification (GTDB taxonomy): domain Bacteria; phylum Chloroflexota; class UBA6077; order UBA6077; family CF-72; genus CF-72. The sequence continues at coordinate 11,385 of DASXRR010000438.1, read as the reverse complement.
TATGCTGGCGCGTACGGCGACGGTGTCAGCGCCAGGACGGTGAAAAGCGGCGTACAGGGCGAAGTCCCCAGCCTGCTTGCGTTCATCGGCACCAAAGAGTGTCAGCAGGCGGCCACCGGAAGCGCCGAGGTCGGCGCAAACACTCGGCAGGCTACTGGCGGTAGCGGCGAGCGGCGGGGCCACGCTCCAGCGCATCAGGCACCTGCCAGGACGGTGGCCGCCTGGCGCAGGGCTTCAGCCAGCGGCGCGGGCACCACAACGCCAAGAAGGCCAACCGCGACCAGCGGCAGTCCGACCAGACAGAAGCTGAGCAGGCCTTCGCCACGCACATCGAGACGCGCGGGGCCGCGCCCGAGTGCGAGTCCCCCGATGTGGAAGAGCATGCCCACGAAAATCAGCGCCACGCAGGCGATCAGCACGGCCGCGGCCAGCCAATGCCCACGCTCGAAACCGGCCGCCAGGATGCTGAGCTCGCTTGCGAAAAGCGCCGACGGCGGGGCTCCTGCGAGAAACAGGCCACCAGCCAGAAGCGCTGTCCCCGATAAAGGGAGCGCACTGGCCGCGCCGCGGATCCGCGCCATGCTTCGGGTGTCGTAGCGCTGGGCCACGTTGCCAGCAGCGAAAAATAGCAGCGCCTTGCCCAGCGCGTGGCCGACCAGGTGCAGCCCGGCCGCGAACAAGGCCAGTGGGCCACCAATCCCCACCGCGGCCGCCACGATGCCGATGTGCTCGATCGACGAGTAGGCCAGCAGGCGCTTCAGATCGTGCTGCAGCAGCACGAACGGAACGGCCACCGCCGCCGACAGCACGCCGAACATCAGCAGGAGATTGGAGGAGAAGGAAGGGCCAAGCGTGCCTGTCGCAATTGCGTGAAAGCGCAATATGGCGTATAGCGCGCACGGCAGGAGCACGCCTGAGAGAACGGCCGACACAGGTGTCGGCGCCTGGCTGTGGGCGTCGGGGAGCCAGGTGTGTAGTGGCGCAAAGCCAGCCTTGGTGCCGTAGCCGACGAGCGCAAACACGAACGCGAGCTTGACCAGATCCGGGTCCAGACGCGGCGCGAGCGCCACCAGCGCCCGCCATGACAGCATTCCTTCGTCAGCTGCGCCCACGCGCACGCCTGCGTAGTAGACGAGCAATACCCCGAACAGGGCCAGGGTGATCCCGACGGTGCACAAGAGCAGGTACTTCCAGGCCGCTTCGACCGCAAGCTCGGTGCGGTAGAAGCCAACCAACAGCGCGGACGTGAGCGTAGTCGCCTCGACGGCCACCCACATCAGGCCAAGATTCTCGGCGAGGAGCACGGCCAGCATGGTGGCCAGAAACAGCTGGTACCAGAGAGCAAACCAACGCGGTTGATCGGGTTGCAAACGTCCCTCGGTTACGTCGCGCCGCAGATAGCCGACGGCGTACGCGGCGGCGCCGCAGCCCACCAGCGCGACCACGCCGAGCAGCAGCGCCGACAGTGCATCCACGTACAGCCACCCGCCCAGGCTGAGCGGTCCTGTCGCAAAGACCTGCCCCGCTACGCTCCAGGCAGTCCCGAGCAGAAGCACCGAGCCCGCCACGTGAGTGCGCTCGGACCACCGCACTGGCAACCGCCACGCCACGACGCCGGTGACCAGGGGCACTGCCAACAACATCGGAAGGAGAACGTCCGGAAATGCGAGCATCCGATTGCCCTAGCCGCGCAGCTTCCGCAGGCGATCGGTATTGATGGTGTCGAAGGTCTGGTTGATGCGGTACGCGAACACGCCCAGGAGCAGGACGCCGACCAGCAGGTCGAAGAAGACGCCGAGCTCGACAGCCAACGGTAGCCCGTACGTGGCGACCAGGGCGGCCAGGTAGACGCCGTTCTCCATGGTGATCAGCCCAGCGATCTGCGAGAGGGCCTTGCGACGGGCAATCATCAGGCCCAGGCCGATCAGCATCAGCGCCAGGGCGACCGGCAATGCATGCCGGCTGGACACCGCGCCCGGCAGGTCGAGCGTTCCCGCGGCGCGATAGGCGACCAGAACCCCAAGCATCGCCACCAGCAGCGCCGCCCGCGTCGACAGCACGAGACCCACTTCGCGTCGCACCTGCACGGCGCGCAGCACCCGGAACAGGACCAGGGGGATCGCGATCACCTTGACCAGCAGCGTCAAGGCGGCGGCGGCGTAGACATGCCACGCCCCGGTGGCGACGGCGATCGCGCCAGCCGTAGCGGCCAGCACTAGCGACTGCGCCACCAGGAGCCAGACGGCATTGTCCAGTCGGCGTGCCGCTACCGAGAGCAGCCCCGTAGCGAGCAGCGCCATGGCCAGCCCGTCGACAACGTTCGCCAGGTCGCCTGGCGCCGCCAGAGGCATGGCCAGGACTTGTTCGGGCCTCATGCGCCGAAGACGCCGCGTGCGGCCAGCGAGAGGCCGCTCAATGCGAACGACGTCGCCAACAGTTCAGGCAGGCGCAAGATGCGCAACTTCGCATAAACCGACTCGATACTCGCCAGCAAGAGGCCCAGTGCGCCGAGTTTGAGCAGCAACGCTGCGAGGGCGACCGGCCAGGGCGCACCCAACCCCCAGGGGAGGAGCAACGCGCCGACCAGGCCCAACACCAGCGCCTGTTTGACGAGCGCCGCGAGCTGGAGAGCGGCCAGGTGCGGTCCCGAGTATTCGAGCAACATGCCTTCATGCACCATCGTCAGCTCGAGGTGTGTGTCGGGATTGTCGACGGGGATACGGCCCGTTTCGGCGACGACGACGACCAGGACAGCTGCCAGTGCGAGCAGGTGGCCCGGCCCGAGCGCGGCCCAACCGTCGGCCAGGCCGGCCGCGGCGATGCCGCCCGGGTCAGTAGTGCCGGCCGGAATGGCCAACGCAAAGGCGGTCGCGACCAGCGCCGGCTCGATCAGCGCGGCGATCGCCATCTCGCGGCTGGCGCCCATACCAGCGAAGGATGAGCCGGTGTCCAGGGCGGCCAGCGCCTGGGCGAACCGCGCGAGTGCCAGCAGCCCGGCCAACACAATGAGGTCCCCGCCGCCAAGTGGCCCACGGATAGCCACCAGTGGCACGAGGCTCGCGGCGGCCAAGGTCGCGCCCAGTACCAGCCAGGGCGCGCCGCGGAAGATCCACGACGCCGGCGCGGGCACGAGCGTTTCCTTGCGCAGCAGCTTCCACAGGTCGGCGTACGACTGGATTAGGGGCGGCCCATGACGTCCCTGCCACACGGCCTTGGTCCGTTTGATCCAGCCCTGCAGGCCGGGCGCGAGCATGACGACCAGGAGGGCCTGGAGGACACTGCCGACCGCGTCGGCTGGTGAAACGATCATCGAGTCCAGACCAGGAGTCCGACAAGCGTTGCCAGGATGTAGGCCAGGTAGAGTCGTAAACTGCCGCTCTGCAGCGCGCGGGCGACCGATGCCGCCCGCAGCAAGCCCCGCGTCGCGGGGCCGTACAGCCGCCGCTCGAAGAGCGGCGCGACAAGACCATGGGTCCGCAGACGTGCCGTGAAGTACGGCTCGAGCGCGTAGTCCGCCTCGACGGCTCGCTCTGGACGCACGATGGCGCGGAAAAACAGGCGGACCGGCTTGGCAAACGCGGTGCTGCCATACTGCATACGCGGCTGGAGCGCGTAGCCACACGCCCAGGTAGGAACCACACGCGTCGGCAGGCCGCTACCGGCCAGGCGGACCACGAGAAAAGCCGTTCCAGCAGCCGCCAGCAGGGCGCCGAGGAGGACCGGCGGCACCAACGTCACTGTTGGCGCCACGAGGGTTAGCTGGCCGCCGGCCGGGGCGACCCCGCCGGTTAGGAAGCGGGTCGGGGTGCCCAGGAGATCCGTAGCAAGGCCGGGTGCCAGGCCCAGGACCACGCACGCGAGTGCAAGCATGGCCATACCAGCGCGCAGCGCGGCGGGCGACTCAACCGCGCGGGCCGCCGGCTCGGAGCGCGGCAGAGCCAGGAACGCCACGCCGAAGGCCTTGACGAAGCAAGCCGCGGCCAGCGCACCCGTAAGCCCGAGCAGCCCGGCGGCGATCGCTGCACCGACCGCGGGCCCGGTGTCGAGCGTCGCTCGGCCAAGCGCCAGCAGTGCCTGGAAGGTGAGCCACTCACTGGCAAAGCCGTTGAGCGGCGGGAGCGCGGAGATTGCCGCCGAACCGACCAGGAAGAGAGCCGCGGTCTGCGGCATGCGCCGTATGAGACCACCCAGCTGCTCGAGGTCGCGTGTGCCCGTCGCCTGTTGGATCGCGCCTGCACCCAAAAACAACAGCGCCTTGAAGAGCGCATGGTTGAGCGCGTGGAACAGTGCGGCGCCGAGCGCCACGGCGGCACCGGTCGGCTGCCCCTGGGCAGCCAGGATCAGCCCCGCGCCGATACCAATGAGCACGATGCCGACGTTCTCGATGCTGTGGAAGGCCAGCAGACGCTTGAGGTCGTGCTCCATCAACGCGTACAGCACGCCGAGAACCGCCGACAGCAGCCCCAGCGCCAGGATCAAGGCACCCCACCACGCAGGCCCGCCACCGAGCACGTCCCAGGTCAGGCGGAGCAAGCCATACACGCCAATCTTTAGCATCACCCCGGACATCAGTGCTGAGACATGGCTGGGCGCAACCGGGTGGGCGCGTGGCAGCCAGACGTGCAGCGGAATCACGCCCGCTTTGGTCCCACAACCCACCAGCACAAGCATGAACACCACAGCGCGTACGCTTGGGTCTAGCGCCGCGGCGGCCGTACGCAGACTGTCGAAGTCCCAGGCACCGGCACCAGCTCGAAGCACGAGGAGGGCGACCACCACGAACGCGCTACCAAGATGGGTCATGGCCAGATAGACGAATCCGGCGCGCCGTACGTCGGCCGTGGCGTGCTCGTGGACCACCAGCAAGTACGAGGCAACGGCCATCAGCTCCCACGCCAGCAGGAAGCCATAAACCCCATCGGCCAGCAGAACCAGCACCATGGACACCAGGAACAGGTTCGTGGTCGCCGCCAGCCGCGGCCCGCCGTGGTGATCGTACGCGCGGGTATAGGCGAGGCCTGCAAGTGTGACTGGCAGCGCGACAACCGAGAGCAGCAGCACGAACCAGGCGCTCAGCGGGTCCAGGCGAAGGCCGAGCGTCAGGCCGGGCGCAGGCGTCATCACCAGCGCTAGTGGAGCGGGTTCACCCAGGAGCACGGGTGCGGCAAGGGCGATGCCGCTGCTGGCGGCGATCACGGCCGCCGCGCCGGCAGCAAAACGTGCCGCGGCCGGGCGCCGTGCAAGCACAAGGGCGCCGAGTGCGCCTAGCAGGTACAGGCCTGGGGGAAGAAGGAAGAGAGAAGCCGACGTGGCTATCAGACGGCTACCTGGTTACGCGGGCGCGCGCCGTTATCGGCCGATTCGTCGGGCCCATTGCCGCGCGCCTGGCTTTCCAACATAGCCTGTAGATCGATCAGGTGGTTGTTGAAGATGTCGCGCGCCACATCCAGCAACTGGAAAATCTGTGGATCGCGCACCGAGTAGTACACGCTGGTGCCTGCGCGTCGAGTGTCGACGATATTTTTGGCCCGCAATACAGCCAGTTGCTGAGACACAGAGGAGGAGTCGATCTCCAGTTCGGTCTGCAGCTCAGACACGGACCGCTCACTAGACCGTAGCAACTCCAGGATACGCAAGCGGGCCGGGTGCCCCAGCGCCCGAAAGAACTCTGCCTTGAAGCGATGGAGTGGTTGGTGCGGCACAGACCCTACCTTGTTCTCGAATCTTTGAAACTCTGAATGCCTTCGACTGTAGCGGTCGATTTAGCTGCCCAGCAAGCGCCGCACATTTACGAGGTGGCCGCGTTGCTGCTGAGGCGCCGCGGCGGTGCGGCGCCCTGGCGCAGCCAGCGCGCGGCGCGAACCAACTGCTGGTACACGAACCTCGGCGGCCGAGATGGCATCGGGTCGACGGTATCTGCTTCGCGATAGCCAGTGAGGTATGGGCCGTCCACATCTTGCGCCAGCAGATAAAAGCCGGCGCGCGTGCGCACGCCGAGGTAGCCACTGAAGCTACCCCGTGCACGTGCCCGTTCGCGCCAGGCGGCTAGGGCGACGGCGTCTAGCAGTCCCAACGCCTGGCGACGGCGCAAAGTGTTGGGCCCGCCGTACACACCCCAAAGCCAGCTCGGGGGCGACCGCTCGGGACCGCCCAGCCCGAGGCCCTCAGCGTCTGGCAGCGCGCACGCCTGGGTGGGCCAGCCGAACAGCCGAGTCGGACGCGTGGCGTGCGACGCGGCCAGGTCGGGCACCACGGTGATCTCGGGCAAGTGTGTGGCGCGCGGCCCATGGCGAGGCGCGGGGCGGCGCACTGTGTGGCCGTGCAGCATGAGCCACGCCTTTCTGTGAAGCTTTGAAACTTATGACTTATCTCAGCATAGGAACCGCCCTGCGCTCGCTGCAAGTGTGTTACGCAACTCGATGCGGCTCGACGGCGCCCGCGCAGGTGGCGCCGCCCGCTTCGCGCACGACACGAGTGGCAACACTCCATCGCACCACCATCGAAAGCATCGGTCGTTGGCTGCTGCTCTGCAGGAGTACGCGGGTGCGGAGCCACTGCTGATCAGGAACGCGTGCTGAGTGGCAAGGTCGAGCCGGCTTCACTGCGCCGGCCAGGATGCGCGATGCGTCCGCGGCCTGATACCCGCCCCGGTAGGCCACGAGACACCTCCTTGCGCGTAACGTTCGTCAGACAGATTGGCAGGAAAGCGACCGGACGTAAGTGCAGGGTTACGTGACCGGGACGCTGGCGCGACCCAATCGAGCGTCTGTGCCCAGCTTGAACGAGTAGAAGACCGCCTTGGCAATCTCGGTGACTACAACGTACCCGGCGGTAATGGCAGCCAACGCGACCAACACGGGCATGGGCAGCGGTACCAGGCCCAGCGATCCTGCGAGCGGGCTGTAGGGAATTGCTAGCGCCACTGCGCCTACAACGATCGAGCTCCACAAGAGTGCGGCGCCCGGTCGGCTGCGGAAGAACGGTCGGTGCGAACGGAGGACCAGCATGACTGCGAGCTCCGTCGCCACCGACTCGATCAACCAGGCGCTGCGAAACAGTTCAGCGTCGGCCGCGAAGCCGAGCCGCAAAACGCCGAACGTAAGGAAGTCGAAGACACTGCTGACGAGCCCGAACACGATCATGAAGTTGCGGATCGCGCTCAAGTCCCAGACTCCGGGTCGACGCAGTTGCTCCGCGTCGACCCGGTCGGTGGCGATCGTGGTGCCTGGCAGGTCGGTCAGGAAATTGATCAGCAGAATCTGAAACGGCAGCAGGGGCAGGAACGGGAGCAACACACTCACCGCGGCCATGCTGGCCATGTTGCCGAAGTTCGCGCTGGTGGTGACGAAGATGTACTTGAGTGTGTTGGCGAATGTGCGGCGACCGAGGCGAACACCCTCCAGCAGCACATCCAGATTCTTCTCCAGGAGCACGATACTGGCGGCATCCTTGGCCACGTCGACGGCGCTCTCCACGGAGATGCCAACGTCCGCGGCGTGCAGGGCCGGTGCATCGTTGATCCCATCCCCCAGATAGCCGACGTCGTAGCCAGCGTGCTGCAACGCACGGATGACGCGCAGCTTCTGCACCGGATCGACCTCGGCGAACACGTCCACATCACGAATGCGCTCCGCCAGCTCTGCCTCGGTGAGGTCGCTCAGGTCGGCCCCCGTCACTACCGTGCGGGCGTCGAGCCCCACGGCCTGCGCGATGTGGGTGGCCGCCAGGCGGTTGTCGCCGGTGACCATGCGCAACGAGATGCCCAGTGCCGCGAGCTCGCGAAGTGTGTGCTTGATGCCTCGCTTCGGCGGATCGCGGAAGGTGACGAAGCCGAGAAACGTCATACCCGCTTCGTCGGCCACGTCCAACGTAGTTTGATTTGACATGACTTTGCTCGCCACACCCAGCACTCGATAGCCCTGCAAGCTCAATGCTTCGAAGTGCTGTTGGATGACCTGCTGTGCGACGGCAAGCGAAACCGTCTGTCCGTCTAGAAGTGCGGACTGACTTACCGCCATGACGCTGTCAACGGCGCCCTTGCTGATCAGGACCCGTTCACTGTGTCGGACGACAAGGACACTCAGTCGCCGTCGTTGGAAGTCGTACGGCAACTCATCTAGCCGCGTCGTGCCAGCCGTGTCGACTTGGCGCGCATGAAGGACGGCGTCGTCGATGGGATTGCTGAAGCCGGTGTGATACAGGCTGTTCAGGTAGGCCGCCTCGAGCACTTGCGGGCTCGGGCTGCCACGTACGTCGAGTGCGCCAGCGAGCCGAACTGCGCCTTGTGTGAGCGTGCCCGTCTTGTCGGTGCACAGGACGTTCATACCGCCGAAGTCCTCAATTGCGCTCAGCCGTTTGACGATGACCTTGGCTCGCGCCATCTGCCGTGCGCCCAGTGACAGGCTGACACTGACGATCGCCGGCAATAGCTGCGGAGTCAGTCCGACGGCGAGCGCCACCGAGAACAAGAGCGAGTCAATGATTGGCCGAGCAAGCAGGACGTTGGCCGCGAAGATCAGCCCAACCAGGACAAGCATCACCCACAGCAGCAAGCGTCCGAACTCCGTCAGACCTCGTTCGAAACGCGTCGGTGGTTGCCGCTGCTCCAACTGCCGTGCGATCTGACCCAGTTCCGTGTCACCGCCAGTTCGAACCACAAGCGCAGTGGCGCTGCCACGGACCACGTGCGTGCCGCGAAACACGCAGTTGGTGCGAGCGTTGAGCGTGGCATTCGGCGGCGCACTCCCTGGTGATTTGTCCAGCGGGTAGCTCTCACCAGTCAGCACCGCCTCATTTACCGACAGCTCGCGCGCCTCGAGCAGCATGCAGTCGGCGGGCACCAGGTCACCAGTGTCGACGACGACGACGTCACCGGCGACGACTTCGTCGGCAGGCACGAATACGTGCAAACCGTCGCGCACCACTTCGGCCGTCAGCTGCACTGAGGCCAGGAGCTCCTCGACAGCGCGCGATGCACCATATTCCTGCCAGAAGCTGAGCAGGCCACTCAGCAGGATGATGGCCAGGATGATGGCCGCGTCGACCACCTCGCCGAGTGACGCCGCGACGATAGTCGCGAACACGAGAATGAACGTTATTGGTGATGCGAACTGTCGCAGCAGTAAGACCAGTTGGGTGCGCTGATCGTGCGGCTGCTCCACGCCGCCCTTTCGCGCACGGGCGCCAGCTTCGACCGTGGAGAGACCGGCGGGGGTGGAACTGAGCGCCTGGGCGACGTAGGCGACAGGATGTGCCCAGTAACTGGCGAGAAGATCGGCGGTTGCCACCGCTTTCATCTGCCGCGACTGGAACGCACCAGATAAAGGAGCGGCAGGAAGCTAATCCCGGCGAATACGAGCAGGCCTGTGACGGTCGCGATGTCGATCGGTGAGGCGGTCAAGAACGGCTGAACGGCCATGCTAGCAGCGAGCGCCACTGGCGTCAGGCCAAACTGCAAGAGCAGCCCTGGCGCCTCCAGCCCGAGATCACCGGTCCACACATGACGTGCTAGCGGCTCGGATGCACCGGTGAGAGCAGCCATGACCGCGCCAGTTGTGTCTTGCCGAGGGTCAGTAACCCAAGGACCAGCAGCAGCGCGCCGATAATCCGGGCCGGGACGGCGCCCGCGAGTCGATCGCCAATAGCTGCGCTATCCAGGCTTGCGACGAGACCGATGAGCGTACGCCCGGTCGGCGAGCCACAAGGTCCCAATGAGTACTGGCAGACCTATGACCAGGTTGAACACATCATGCGCGAGGAATGCGTCAGGAGCATACAGGCTGTCCCGAAAGTAGAGACCGGTGCCTGAAACGATCGAAGCCAGAACGGCGATGGTGAGCGAGCCGACGTACATGACGTACATAAAGGAAAGGTCGCGCTCAATCGGCTGCGCGGGCCTTTCCGCGATATGAGTTGCGGTTGTCCACTGGTGCGAACGTGGCGTCCCCGTGGGAGCCAATAAGCTGCCCATGCCCGGGCCATTATGTCCGCCACCCGCGAATGGCGACGAGTCCTCCGTGCTGGCGGCCGAAAGTTCACCGCGGCGATGACATCGGCGACGTCGACACACCGGGCGATCAGGCGCGGCCGTTTGTCCAGCATGCCGTTGTACAGCTGTCGTACTTCGTCATAGGCCGGATCGTCGGGCTCGAGCAGCTTACCGCGCACGGTCGCCCCCAGGCTCTGAAAGAGCTCACTGGTCACGCCGAATTCACTCGGTCTCGTTGCTATTACCACGGGATGGCATCCTCCCCGATGCGTACAGCAATGCCGTCAGCCTAGCCCGCGGGCCCCGGTAGCGACGTCGTCAGTTCTATGTATTTCTCGACCGGTTGCCGGCTATCTATATAGACGTCGGCCGATGGCGCGCTATTCGAACTCCTGCACCTCGAAAATGTCGTCGGGCATGTTGCCGTGCGCCTCGCGGTGGACGGCAAGTGCCGCCTCCTTATTCGGCGCTTCGGAGAGGCAGAAGATTTTGCCTGTGGCTGCGTCGTAAAAATACTTGATGTAGCGCACCCCGTACTTGGCCTCAACGGCCTGGTCCTTAGCGCGTGCTTCGGCCAGTTGTTCCGGAGTGACGTGCATTCCGGTGTGTATATCCAGAAACCGCGGCATTGCAGCCTCCTTGTCGCGTCAATGCGGGTGGTTCATGCGCTGGTACTCTGCGGGAGACCGCGCTCGGCAGCCCAGATAGCGATCTGGGCTCGCGAGCCGAACCCCAGCTTATCCAGGATATGCACGACGCGGGTGGCCACGCTCCCCTCGGCGATGACCAACGCCTCCCTATCTGACGATTGGTCAGCCCGCGGCCGCTCAGTGCGGCGACCTCCTGCTCGCGCGCCGTGAGGCCCGTCGCCGGCACGCGCTCGGGCCGTGTACGAGCGGCTACCTCGGGTGCCTCGGGCGCGGCCGCGCCCAGAGCTAGCCACGCCGGCGCCAGACTCGCTTCAAGCTTCGCCAGGCTGATCGGCGACGGGGTCACCTTGCGGCTGTGGCGGCGCATGGTGCCGGGCGAGTAGGTGCACGCGTTGAGGCCGCCAGAGGGCGTGGGTTGGCCAGCGATGCTCGTCGCTCACGGCTACACGTGGGTCCTCGGGATGAGCAGAACGGTGGCTTATCCAGATCGGCTCGCGCAGACCGGGGAGGTGGTCAAGTCAGACGATCCCGGGCGTCTGGGCATCCTCAACGGGTTCGCCTGAACCCGGCCGGTGCAGGACTCTGGACCTTCTGGACGATGGCGGGGGACTGATCGACCGCCGCCGCGAGGCTCTTGAGCATGGCCTTCCCCTGCTGCGACACAATTAGATACGACCGTGATGCTCGAGGCAGACATGGCCAACGCACCGAACTCCGGACGCAGGATGATGACGAGTGACGGGTACA
>DASXRR010000437.1:0-6544 GCA_036506475.1 Chloroflexota bacterium | reverse complement strand
GGACGTGCTCGACTACTTCGCCGAGCAATGACGATCCTGATCACCGGCGCCTCCGGCCTCATTGGACGGCATGCCGTCGAGCACCTGGTCAAGCGCGGGCAAACCGTGCGGACGTTTCAGCGCAGTGCGCCACTCGATCCGAGAGTCGAGCACATTGCCGGCGACGTGTGCACCGACCGCGCTGCGCTCTGCGCCGCGGCGCGCGGCTGCCAGACCGTCATTCACCTGGCGGGTCGGGGCGACGTGGGCGAATCGCGCCGCGATCCCGTGGGCTACGCGCAGCTGAACGCGACTGGGGCGCTGCACGCGTTGGATGCCGCCCACCACGCCGATGCGGCGTTCGTGCTGGCGTCGAGCCAACGCGTCTATCCGTTGCGCGCTGAAGCGTGCCGCGAAGACGATGGGCTGCAGCCCGACAGCCCGTACGGCTATGCCAAACACGTTGCTGAGCTGTGGTGTGAGATGTATGCAACCCAGTTCGGCGCACGAACAACGGTGCTGCGCTTCTTCTCGGTGTACGGCCCGGGCCAGCAGGCGAATGGCGGCAGCGGGGTGGTGACGATCTTCGCTCGCGCGGCGCTGGCAGGGCAGCCGCTCGTCGTGCAATCCGCGGGGCGGCGTGACTTCACCGATGCGACTGACGTCGCTGTTGCCCTGTGTCTCGCGGTCGAACGGGCACCGGCGGGCTATCGCGTGTACAACATCGCGACGGGTGTCGGGACGACCTTTCGCCGGCTGGCCGAGGAGCTCGTCGAGCTAAGCGGGTCGCGGTCACGGATCGAAGAGCGGATTTCGGAGCCGGCCGGGCGCGACCTGGTCGCGGACATCAGCCGCGCCGAGCAGGAGCTGGACTATCAGCCAAGCGTGTCCTTGCGGGCGGGCCTGGAGAGGTACGTGGGATGGCTACGGCAAAACTCTGCCTGAAAGCGCGGCCGACTCACGCGCAACTGGCAGATCGACTGCAGCCGGTCGACGGTGCCGTGGTTGACGGACTCGAGCTGTATCTGGCCGCCGAGGATCTCGCGTCAACTGCAGCCATCGATGGCGTGGTGGAGCGGATTGAGGCGGCGCGCCTGCCGAGTGGGTTCGCCGTGCTCATCGAGGGACCGGTGGACTCGCTGGACGGCGGCGACTTCGACGTAACACGCGACAGCGAGGCCGACGCCGTGGTCGTGCGCCGGCTAGCGGAGCTGGCGAGGCGCATCGGCGCGCAGGCGGTCAACATTCACCTGATTGCGCCCGCTCCAGACCCTGGACGGTTGACGCTTGCCTGCAGAACTACGTTGCTCGAACGGTGCGTGCCGTTCTTCCAGCGGTTTGTCGAGCTGACCTCCGCCGCCGGCGCGGTGCCGACCATCGAGAACATGCCGCCGGTGCTGCGCATGCGCCGCGGCGACTTTGCCTTCACCCCGATCGGTATGTGCGCGGCTGATCTGATCTGGATGAGCGAACGTGTCCGCGGCCTACGGGTATTGGTCGACACGTCGCACGCGGGACTGTATGTGCATGCCCGGGCAGGCGCGACCGACACGCACGCCTGGGTCGAGCCGCTGCGCAGCTACGTGCAACAGTTGCCTGAGGACGGGTCGACCGTTCTCGACTACGTGCAGGGCTTTGGCCCGTACCTCGAAAACGCGCAGGTCTCCAACGCCAGTGGGCTCCTGGGCGAGGGACTGCCGTACGCCGAAGGCGACGTTGCGCTCGATCCAGTTATCGCCTGGCTGGGCGCCCATACGCGCCATATCGTCACCGAGACGATCGAGCCGAACAACGACGACGCGCGCTATATGCGCGATGCGTTGCGGCGCATGCGGTCCGTGCTGGGATGACGGCACCGCCCGCTGAGCTGCTGTTGGGCCGACCCGAGCGGGCCGGTGATCTGGCGAGCGCAGCGGAGTGGATTGCTGGGCGGCGGGTGCTGGTCACCGGTGCCGCTGGCAGCGTGGGCACACCGCTGTCGAAGCTGCTGGCCGCGGCCGACCCCGAGCGGCTGGTGCTGCTCGATCATCACGAGTACTCGCTGTTCAGCCTGGAACGTACCCTCGGACCGACCGCGGGCTATGAGCTGGCCGACATTCGCGATAACGCGCGTATGGCGCGGCTCGTCGAGGCCGTCAAGCCCGAGATCGTGTTCCACCTGGCAGCGGCCAAGCATGTGCCGTACGGCGAGCGTTTCCCCGAGGGCGCCGTGGCGACCAACGTCCTCGCAACACTCGACCTGCTGCGGCAGGCGCAGCGGACGGGTGTCGAACGCTTCGTGTACCCATCGAGCGACAAGAGTGTGCATCCACCCGCGCTGTACGGCGCGACCAAGCGCATCGCCGAGGGACTTGTCCAGAGCTATGCTGGCGATCGGCCGTGGTCGATCGTGCGCTACGTGAACATCATTGGCACGCGGGGCAGTGTGATCGAGGTCTTTGCCAATCAGATCCTGGCCGATCGGCCACTGAGCGTGACCGACGAGCGCATGACGCGCTACTGGATCAGCATGGACGAGGCCCTGTGGAGTCTGCTGCACACGGCGCGTTGCGCTCGGCCAGGCGATGTACTGATGCCCGATTGTGGCGAGCCTGTGGCGTTGCTGGACACGGCTCGTCGGCTAGCCGGATGGTATCGACCCGAGGTTGATCCATACCCGATCGCAACGAGCGGCATGCGACCTGGCGAACGCTTGCACGAGGTGTTGCTGTCGGACAACGAGTCCTTCGCTAGCGGGCCTGTCGCTGGCCTGCGCATGGTGCAGACGCGGCGCCCGGTGGCCTGCCTGGATGGGTTGCGTGAGGCTGTTGACGAGCTGCGCGAGCTGGTCGTAACGGGCGAGCGCGACGAGCTGAAACAGCGCTGTCTGGCGCTTGCCGAGCGCTTGCAGTGAGCCAGATCATCTGGCTTGCGCTGGCCTTCCTGACGGGCGCCGGGACCACCTACGTGCTGTCACTGCTGGCCGAGCGGTTCGGACATCGGCTGGGCGTGCTCGACGTGCCGCGCGCCGGCGAAGTCCAGCACAAGGTCGTACCGCGCACGGGTGGCTACGCCATGCTCGGTGGACTGTGGATGGCGCTCCTGGTTGGCTATGTGCTGCGCGGCTGGCTGCTGGTCGATCCGGAGCTTGGGCCGGATTGGAATCCGGCGGACGATCTGCGCGTACTCGGCCTCGTTCTGGGCTCGGTGTGCATCGTGCCCCTGGCAGTGCTCGACGACCGACTGCGGCTAGGGCCGTGGCCTCAGCTGCTTGGGCAGCTACTGATTGCCGCAGTGCCGGTAGCGTTCGGACTGCGGGTGAGCACCATTGCGCAGCCGTTTGGCGATCCGCTCGAGCTGCCGATCTGGCTCGATATCCCGGTCAGCATCTTGTGGTTCGTCGGCATGATGAACGCCTTGAACTGGGTCGACGTTATGGACGGGCTCGCGGGCGGCGTGGCGCTGGGTGGCGCGATGGTTCTGTTCGCACGGGCGTACCTGTTTACGCAGTACTCGGTGGCGTTGTTTCCGCTTGCGCTGGCTGGAACGTGTCTTGGCTTTCTCGGCCGGAACCGTCCGCCGGCCGCGATTTTCATGGGCAGCTCTGGGTCTTTGCTGCTCGGCTTTGGCCTGGCTGGCAGCGGCATTCTGGGCGGCGCCAAGGTTGGCACCGCCATTCTCGTTTTGGGCGTGCCTTTATTGGACGCCGCCTGGGTGATCTTCCGACGGCTCACGCGTGGTGCGCGGCCGACTATTGGCGGCGACCGCGAGCACTTGCCCATGAAGCTGCACGACCTTGGCCTGACGACGGGTCAGACCGTCCTGGTGCTGTACGTGCTGTCGGCGATCCTGGGCGTGATCGGGCTGAGCCTGCATACGCCGCCTGAGGCCCCCAGCATCGACAAGCTGTACGCGTTGCTGGGCATGGTGCTGGTGCTATTGGTCGTCCTGGCGGGCGTAACGGTAGCCGTCACGCGCCGCCGCCGCACCGCCCGTTAGTCTTCGCGCTGCGCGCGCCACCAGCGCACTGGCCGGCAAGAGCCAGAACGGGCAGGACGGCAAGGCAACGTCGGGCCGGCGGGCTGGTGCAGGAGGCGTGCAGCCCAACGGCGGCGAACTTGGAGTAAACAGCGGTTGGCGAGGTGATTGGGCGTGAGGTTGTTCACAGCTGAACTGTGAAAACCGTCATACCCAAATGGGCCTGGCGACGGTAAGTTGACGTCGATCGGTGGGAGCAAGGGGAGTTGCTCTCACCGATCAAAGCTATTCAGTAACTCGGTGAAGGGGAGTGGCTCTCAGTATGAGCTTGTTCTCGGGCATTGGTCTGCGCCGCCGCGGCCTTGGGCTGGTGGGCGTGCTGCTAATTCTGGCTACGGCGATCACGCCGATGGCCGCGAGCGCCCACTTTTTGGGCGGTAGCTGGTGGTACAACGCCACGTTCCTGCTGCCACTGTCGTATCAGAACCAGGCGGGCGCGTACCCGGCTTACTCGAGCGCCATTGTCCAGGGCGCGAGCAACTGGTATTCGACGCCCACGCCGTCGGATCTGTACAGCACCGCCGGCTCGGCCAACATCATCGCCAACACCGTTTGGGATACCAGCTCCAGCTACTGGGGTGTGACTCACCTGTACGCAAACCAGACGTACTGTTTCTGGTTCGGCTGCTGGACCTTCAACTCGGAGATCCCGTACGGCGCATACACCTCGCCGACGGGCCTCGGCTCCGGTTGGAGCAACTACACGTCGGGCTCGATCACGCTCAACCGCGCCACGCTCGACTACGAGACGGACTTCGTGCGCACCAAGGTCGCGACGCATGAGCTCGGCCACGTGCAGGGCCTTGGGCACGCCTATACGCCCAACTGCACCTCGGTTATGCAACAGGGCTACCTGTCGTTCAACCGACCGCAAGCGCACGACAGCTACGACTTCGACCAACTGTACCCGGGCTACTGGTCCGCGCCGTACGCCTGCTAGGGGGAGATCGACACGCACATGCGCAACTTCAAACTCTTCACTCTGGCTGGCGTCGCCGTGCTCGCCGCCAGCGCTATCCTCACCGGCAACCTCAGCCCGCGGTCCGAAGGCGTCTACATGACCGATGGTCCCACGTTCAACGACATCACCGATCTGACCAAGGCCTCGCAGGCCGTGGCCCAGGTCAAGATCGTCTCGGCGGCGAAGTCGTACCGCGTGCCCTTCGACAAGGCGCAGGTCGTCGTGACACCGCGTAATACCGAAGGCGCCAAGGGCAAGGACCAGTCGCAGAGCAGCATCCCGGCCCTGGACCTCAAGACGCAGGGCCTGCTGCACACCGACTTCACCGTCGAGGTCGTCGACGCGGTCCGCGGCTCCCTGAAGAAGGGTCAGCAGATCGTGGTCACCCAGCTCGGCGGCACCGAGGACAACGGATCCGCCATCAACACCGAGCACGACGCGCTGATGAAGGTCGGCGGCCAGGAGCTGCTGTTCCTGCGCCAGGATGCGCAGAGCGGCAAGTTCTTTACGACGGGTGGCGGCCAGGGTCGCTTCACCATAGCGGCCAATGGCACGGTCACGCCGGTTGACCAGCACTCGCCGCTGGCGCGGCTGGCGACGGGCAAGCCGGCTAGTTTCATCACGGGAGCAGCGAAGGCAGCACCGTAACGCTTTTTCTCAATGTCATCCTGAGCTTGCGAAGGATCCGCTTGCTGGCCGGTAACCGGTTGACAAGCGGATCCTTCGCTGCGCTCAGGATGACAGGAGGCGTGCTTCGAGGCGCAGCAGCAGGTCGTTCGGCGCTTCGACCGAACCGGGCGGACGATCCATGCTCGCGAAGCCATGGAAGTCGCTACCGACGGTGGCCACCAGGCCGTGCCGGGTGCAGGCTTCGACCAGCTCGCGCGGGGTATCGGGCCCGTAGTCCTTCGAGTAGTACGCTTCCAGTCCGTCGATGCCAGCTGCAATGAGCGATGGTAGAAACTCGTGCCAGGCGCGGCCGTCCAGCTCAACCGGGTGCGCCCACACGGCCAGGCCGCCGACACGATGGACCAGCTTCACCGCGTCCGCCGGCTCCATGCGAAAGCCCTCGTAGTACGCCGGGCCGTTGCGCCCGATGAACCGCTCGAATGCTTCTTCGATGGACTGGATGTGGCCGGCCTCGAGCAACGCCTGGGCAACGTGCGGCCGACCGACACTGCCCTCGCCGGCGATCTCAAACACCCGCTCAACACTGATCGGCGCACCCAGGGCAGCCAGTGCGTCGCACATGTGTTGGGCGCGCGTGAGGCGCGCGGCACGAAACTGCGCCACCGTCTCCTGGAATTCCAAGGAACGATAGTCCAAGAACAAGCCCAGCACGTGGATTGAAGCGCCGGGCATATCCGTGCTGAGCTCGATACCCGGAATGACCCGCACGCCCAGCTCGGCGCCGACGAGCTCGGCCTCCGCTACGCCGTCGGTGCTGTCGTGGTCGGTCAGCGCCATCGTGGTCACGCCACAGCTATGCGCCAGGCGGACCACGTCGCCCGGCGCCAACCGACCATCTGAGACCGTGCTATGTAAATGTAGGTCGAGACTCACCGGGCGAAGTCGACCGCGCGCGTT